>JBGQLA010000046.1:0-18895 GCA_041499865.1 Deltaproteobacteria bacterium | reverse complement strand
TACGCGCTCGACGGCGAGTTCGAGCACGAGGACTCGGCCGGCCATCGCGGCGTCATCCGGCCGGGCGGCGTGCAGTGGATGACCGCTGGCGCCGGCATCGTCCATTCCGAGATGCCTTCCCAGCGCATCGTCAAGAGCGGCGGCCGCGTGCACGGCTTCCAGGTGTGGATCAACCTGCCGGCGCGGTTGAAGATGACGCGCCCGCGCTATCAGGAGCTTGCGCCGGACGCGGTCCCCGAGGCTGCCACGGCGGACGGCCGCGCCCGCGTGCGCGTGGTGGCCGGCGAGGCGCTGGGCGTCCGCGCCGTGATCGGCACGCACACGCCCGTCATCTACCAGGACTGGACGCTCGAGAGCGGCGCCGACGTCGCCGCCTCCGTCCCCGGCGACCACAACGCGATGGTCTACGTGTTCGAAGGCGCGGCGCTGCTGGGCGACGAAGGACGCGAGCTGCGCGACGGGCAACTGGCCGTTCTCGGGCCGGGCGACTCGGTCCGCCTGCGCGGAACGGCTGCGAAGAGCCGCCTTCTCCTCCTCGCCGGCGTGCCTCACGGCGAACCCGTGGCGCACTACGGCCCGTTCGTGATGAACAGCGAGGAAGAGCTGATCCAGGCGTTCCGCGACTACCAGTCGGGTCGCATGGGCGAGATCACCCGCTCCGCGATCGTGGCTTGAGGTCCCGGCTGGCGTCCGGCCTGCTTCCGGAGTGACGAGATGGACCTGAAAGTGAACTTCGAACAGTCCGGCCGCCACGGCGCGTTCTTCATTGCGGACGAGGGCGGACGGGTCGCGGAGTTGACGTTCGCGGCCACGCCGGACGGGAAGAAGGTCACGCTCGTCCATACAGAGGTTTCCCAGTCGCTGCGCGGTCACGGCGTCGCGCGCACGCTGGTTGAAGCAGCCGTACAATGGGCGCGGCGGGAGAACCTCAAGCTGGTTCCCGTCTGCCCCTTCGCGAAGGCTGTCTTCCACCGCGAGCCGTCGTTCGCCGACGTCCTTGCATGAGCCATGGCCGCGTGTAGCATTGGCCGCCGTGAAGACGCGGACGACGGAGAAAAGGCGTACAGCGCGCAGCCCGGCAAAGGCGCGCAAGAAGATCCGGAAGGTTTCACCGGCCAGGAAAGCCGCTCGCGGCAACATGCCCGCGCGGCGGGCTGACTTCGGCGCGCCGATCACCGGATTCTTCGCCAGGCAGCCGGCGCCCCAGCGCACGATCCTCGAGACGCTGCGGCAGCTCGTCGAGGAAGCCGCGCCGGACGCGACCGCCTCCATCAAGTGGGGGATGCCGTTCTACAGCATCGGGCGCACGATGCTGTGCGCGCTCGCCGCGTTCAGGTCGCACGTCAATTTGATCCTCTCCGGGCCGCCGGGCGCCTTCGACGATCCCGATGGCCTTCTCGAGGGCGAGGGAAAGACTGGACGCCATCTCAAGCTCCGCAGCCTCGACGAGCTGCCCCGCGAGGCGGTGCGCGGCTGGCTGCGCGCGGCGGCGGAGGCCGCTCGCAAGCAGGCACGGCGATGATCGAACGGGAACCTGCGATCGCCGCCTGGGAGAGCTTCTACGTCATCGTCGGGTCTTCGGCGGCCGCGCTGACCGGACTCCAGTTCGTCGTGATCACGCTGATCGGGGCCGAGGAGAAGCCGCGGAGCGGCACCGCCGAGCTTCGCGCCTTCGGCACTCCGACGGTGGTTCATTTCTGCGCCGTCCTGCTCGTCTCGGCGATCCTGAGCGCTCCATGGCACGCGCTTCGGGGCGTCGGCCTCGCTCTCGCCGGTTGCGGGGCCGCGGGAGTCGCCTACATGGGAATCGTCATCCGCCGCGCCCGCGCGCAGATGGGCTACAAGCCGGTGCTCGAGGACTGGGTCTGGCACGTTTGCCTCCCCCTGCTCGCGTACGCGGCGCTTCCTTTGGCGGCGATCCTCCTGGGGCGGGATCCCGCGCCGTGCCTCTTCGTCATCGGCGCCGCCGCGGTGCTCCTGCTGTTCATCGGGATCCACAACGCGTGGGACGCCGTGACCTACGTCGCGGTGGAACGCCGCAAGGTGGACGCGAAGAAGGACTGAGGACGAGATGACGCGAGCCGTCCCGACCGCCGCCCTGCTCGCCGCGTCCCTCGGGTGCGCGGCGAGCCGTCCCACCGCCGCGCCGGAGTCGGCCCCGCTGTGCCGCTGCACGCCCGGCCAGCCATGCTGGCCGGCCCCCGGCGACTGGCAGCGGTTTGCAGCGGGCCTCCACGGCAAGCTCGAGCAGCCCGAGTCGCCTCTCGCTCCGTGCAGGACCGACGCGGCCGGAGAGGCTTGCGCGGCTGCGATCCGGAGCTCGAGGAATCCGTTCTATCTCCAGGATCAGCCGGGCGCGACGCAGTCCACGGGATGGCTCGGCGCCTGGACTGCCGCCCCGAGCGCCTATGCGGTGGTCGCCGAGGACGCCGCGGACATTGCGGCGGCGGTCGACTTCGCGCGCCAGCGAGGATTGCGGCTGGTCATCAAAGGGACCGGCCACGACTATCTCGGCCGGTCCAGCGCGCCCGACTCGCTGCTGGTCTGGACGCACAAGCTGCGACGGGTGGCGATGCAGGACGCATTCGTCCCTCGGGGCTGCCCGGCGGCGCAGGCCGGCCCCGCCGTGACCTTGGAAGCAGGAACTCGCTGGCTGGAAGCCTACCAGGAGGTCACGGTGAAGCACGGCCAGTACGTCCAGGGAGGCGGGTGCACCTCGGTTGGCGCCGCGGGCGGATTCATGCAGGGAGGCGGATTCGGCAGCTGGTCCAGGAAGTATGGAATCGCGGCGGCGAGCATGCTGGAAGCGGAGGTGGTCACTGCGGACGGCAAGCTGCGGGTCGCGAACGGCTGCCAGAACCAGGATCTGTTCTGGGCGCTGCGCGGCGGCGGCGGCGGCACCTTCGGGATCGTGACCAAGGTGACGCTCGAGACGCATCCTCTTCCCGCCTTCTTCGGGGGCGTGGACGGCAGCATCGTCGCCAAGAGCGACGCCGCGTTCAAGGAGCTGCTCGAGCGCTTCCTGCTCTTCTATCGCGACCGCTTGAGCGACGAGCATTGGGGCGAGCAGGTTCGCGTCCGGAGAAGGAACTCGCTCGACATCTCCCTGGTGTTCGAAGGAATGCGCGCCAGCGAGGTCCAAGGGATCTGGCAGCCGTTCAAGGCATGGATCGAACAGAATCCCGACGCGTACACGATGAAGCTGGAGATGTTCGAGGTGCCGGGAAATCGCATCTGGGATTACGCTTTTCTCAAGGAACACGTTCCAGAGGCCATCCGGAGAGACGAGCGGGCGGGTTCACCCGCCGATCGTTTCTGGTGGGCAGGCGACGGAGAGCAGGTCTCGGCGTACTGGTATGCCTACGGATCGCGCTGGGTGCCGCTCGACCTCTTCGAAGGCGCGAAAGCGCGGACCTTTGCAAACGCGCTGTTTGACGCTTCGCGACACTGGTCGGTTTCGCTGCACTTCAACAAGGCGCAGGCCGGAGCATCCGGCGAGGCGGTGCGGCGCGGCAAACGGACTTCGATGAACCCCGCCGTGTACCAGGCAGCCGCGCTGATCATCGTGGCTGCGGAGGGGAGTGGCTATCCCGGGGTACCGGGGCACGAGCCCGACCGAGCCGAGGGCGAAGCCGCGAAGGCCGGCGTGGCGGCGGCGATGAAGGTCATCCGCGAGGCCACGCCCGGCACGGGGAGCTACGTCAACGAAGCGGACTACTTCGAGCCGGATTGGCAGCGGTCCTTCTGGGGAGAGAACTACCAGCGGCTGTCGGAGATCAAGCGGAAGTACGACCCGGACGGGCTCTTCTATTGCCACCACTGCGTGGGCAGCGAGGGCTGGTCGAGCGACGGGATGTGCAGGTCGGCGCGGTGACGCGCCGGCCTAAGGAGACAAGCCCGGATCCAGCGTTCTGAGCGCGTCGCCGAGATCGCCTTGCCGTCCGGTGCCGAGGAGTTGCTCCCGGCTGTAGATCCGGAGCGACGGATCCGTTCGCGCCTCGCCGGTGCGCGGGTCGACCCGCTGCGCGATGTGCGAACCGGTCACGAAGACCTTCTCTGGCCGCGCGACTGCAGGCTTGCCTTCGTCCGTCGTGGCGGGCACGTGAGCGCAGGCACCGCCCAGCAAAGCCAGAGCGGACAGGGACACCGCCGCGCGACAGAGAGACGAAATTGTCATGGCTCACATCCTCCTCTCCGTGCACCATTGTAACGGGCGCGGAAAGCGTCCGCCCGGGATCGGCGCTGTTCAGCCGGCAGGAGAATCGTCCCGCGAAGCCCGGAGTCGAAAGGGATCACGATGCTGAAAGGAACAGGGGTCTCCGCTGGCGTCGCACAGGGCGCTGCCTTCGTCTTGAGCTGTGGCTACCGCTCCGCCGTTCCGCAGCGGAGCATCCGAGCGTCCGAAGTGGACGGCGAGCGCCGCCGGCTCGATTCCGCGGTCGCGCGGGCCGAGGCGGAGCTGCTCATGCTCCAGGAAGACGTGCGCGAGAAGATCGGCGCCACCCAGGCAGAGATCTTCGGCGCACAGAGGCTGATCCTGGCCGACGCCTCTTTGCGCGATCGGGTGCTGCGCGCGGTGGAGGAGAAGCGCATCAACGTGGAGGCGGCGGTCTCCGGCGTCTTCGAGGATTACACGCGGAATCTGGAGAACGCACCCGACGGGTACCTGCGCGCGAGGGCCGCCGACATCCAGGACGTGCGCAGGCGGGTGCTCGCGGCGCTCGCCAGACCGGCGGGCAGCGCGGTTCCGGAGATCCCGGACGGCGCGATCGTCGTCGCCGACGAGCTCTTGCCCTCGGTCACTGCCCGGCTCCAGCTCGAGCGCCTGCGCGGATTCGTCACGGCGCGAGGCAACAAGTTCTCCCACAGCTCGATCCTCGCCCGTTCGCTTGGAACGCCGGCGGTGTCGGGCGTGCCTTCCGCCCTGGCGCAGATCAAGACCGGCGATCGGCTCATCGTCGACGGCGTGGCCGGCGTGGTCTTCGTCAACCCGGAAAGCTCCATCGAGCGCGAGTACGATCGCCTGGCCGCGGATTTGAAATCCTCGAGGGAGAAGCTGCGCGACCTCGTCGGCGTCGCCTCCGTCACCCTCGACGGCACCGCGCTTCCGCTGCTGGCGAACGTCAACAAGTTCTCCGACACCGAAGCCGCGCTGCTCTACAACGCCGACGGCATCGGCCTGTACCGGACCGAGTTCACCTTTTCCATCCGGAGCGCCTTCCCCAGCGAGGACGAGCAGTTCGAGTTCCTCGAGCGCGCGGCGGAGCGGATGCATCCGCGAAAGCTGGTCTTCAGGCTGGTGGATCTCGGCGGCGACAAGATCCTCCCGTACTTTCCCCTGCCGCCATCGCGGAACCCCTCCCTTGCGGAACGCGGCGTCCACCTCCTGCTCCGTCACGTCGGCGTGCTCAAGACGCAGTTGCGCGCCTTCCTCCGCGTGAGCGCGCGGCATCCAATTTCCATCCTCCTCCCGATGGTGGTGGGGATCGAGGACGTGCGGCAAGTTCGCGAAGTGCTGCACCAGGTCCAGCACGAGCTCTCGGCGGAGGGCCAGCGCTTCAATCCCGCCACCCCGATCGGCGCGATGATCGAGGTGCCCTCCGCTGCCCTGATGACCCGGACGCTGGCGAAGGAGGTCGATTTCCTCAGCCTGGGAACGAACGATCTCGTCCAGTACGTGCTCGCGGCCGACCGCGAGGACGAGAGCACGGCGTCGTACTACCAGCCGTTGCACCCCGCGGTGCTCCGCCTGATCCGGTCCGTGGCCGATGATGCGAGGAGCGCTGACCGGGAGCTCACCATCTGCGGCGAAATGGCGGGGGATCCCCTGCATGCCGCTCTGCTCCTGGGGCTGGGCCTGCGCGAGGTCAGCGTGGCGCCGGGACAGATGCTCGAAGTGAAGGACGCCATCCGGCGCACGCATCTCGACGACGCCCGGCAGCTCGCCGTCAAGGCCCTGGAGCTTGGATCAGCGGCCGAAGTGGAGGCGCTGTTGAACGAGCAGCGCCCGACGCAGCCGGCCCCTACGGCCCATCCATCAGCTGATGAATCTCGCACTCCCCATCCCCCGCAATCCTGAGGAACCGCTTGGCCATTTCGATGGCCTCTTCCCTCGATTTCACCTCGAGCAGCGCGAACCCGCCGATCAGCTCCTTGGCCTCGGTGAAGGGCCCATCGCTGATGGCGACCTGTCCTTTGGAGGACCGGACGCGCACGTCCTTGGGGCTCGGTTGGAACCCTCCGGTCGCGACCAGCACGCCGGACTTCATGGACTCCTCGATCAGCTTCCCCATCTCGTCCATCTTTTCCGCAGCCAGCATGGCGAACTCGGCGGGCTTGTAGAGGCTCAGGCATCGCATCCTCGTCTCCTTCTCGGGGGTTTGGGACCCGGCTTCCGGGCTTCTACGGGAGCGACGAACGAGAGACCACGAGATCGACACGCGTGTTCGCCGTCTGACCCTGCGGGTGGTGCACACCGCGACGGGCATCGTGCTCGGCCCCGGCTCGGTGTCGCCAGGCGGCCTGTCGAGCGGACTGGCACTCGGCGAGCGTCCCGCCAGCGAGTTCATTGCTCACCTGAACCTTGCGCGCCCGTTCCGTATCAAAGCGACATGGCTCTCACACCTGGCACTCCGGCCCCCGCGTTCACTCTGCACGCAACCCCGGACCAGCGCCTCTCGCTGCGGGACTTCCGCGGCAAGCCGCTCGTCATCGCCTTCTATCCTGCGGACTGGAGCCCGGTGTGCGGCGACCAGATGGCCCTCTACAACGAAGTCCTGCCGGAGTTTCGCCGACTGGGCGCGGAGATCGTCGGCATCTCCGTGGACGGCGTTTGGTGTCACCTCGCCTTCTCCAAGGATCGGAACCTGCATTTTCCACTCCTCGCCGACTTCGAGCCGAAGGGCGCGGTCGCGCGGGCGTTCGGCGCCTACCGCCAGGAGGAAGGGCTCTCGGAGCGCGCGCTGTTCGTGCTCGATGGCGAGGGGACCATCCGCTGGAGCTACGTGTCTCCCATTGGCGTCAACCCCGGCGCCGACGGAATCCTCGAGGCGCTGGAGGGGCTGCAAGGGAAGAAGCGATGAGCAAGCTCCGCCCGCCGGTCGGGGCAAACGACCACGCCCAGGGCCCCCCCGAAGCCCGCATCACGCTGGTGGAGTACGGGGACTATGAATGTCCCTACTGCGGAGAGGCGTACCCGATCGTGAAGCGGGTCCAGAAGGAATTGGGCAAGAACCTGCGCTTCGTCTTCCGCAACTTTCCGCTGTCCGAGAGTCATCCGCACGCGGTGCGCGCCGCACACGCCGCCGAGGCGGCGGCGCTCCAGGGAAGGTTCTGGGAGATGCACGACACCCTGTACGACAACCAGCAACGCCTCGACGAGGTGCAGTTGCGAAGGTACGCCGAACAGCGCGGCCTCGACGTCAAGCGCTTCGCGCTGGACCTGGACTCCGAGGCGGTGGCTGCGCGGGTCAAGTCGGACTTCCTCTCCGGCGTCCGCAGCGGCGTGAACGGGACACCCTCCTTCTTCGTCGGAGGCGCGCGGTACGACGCCTCGTGGGACCACGACGCGCTGCTCTCGTATCTGCAGGGACTGCTCTAGCTGCTCGTCCTGTCCGGACCCGAGCGCCGTCCCGGATGACGGCACTGTCGAAGCTCACCCAGACGACGTACGCAGGAGCCGGATCGTCTTAGGGACGTGTTCTTCGAACGCACCGGGCTTCCTCCGTCATGTCTTTCGGCCGCCTCCTGCCCGTGTACCACGACACGTTCACCATGCCCGTTCAGTGTTCCCCGTCAGCCTCGGCCATCTTGCGCAGCACTACCGCGATCGTCTGGTCATCCACGTGAGCTCGCTTCATCAGCGAAGTAGCCTTCTTTGGATCGTCAGCATCGACCGCATCGAAAAAGGCGTCCAACTCGCCGATGGAAGCGAGGCTCTCCAGAACGAGTGTTCCTTCGAAAGCATTCTCATCCATCTTCTTCCCCTCCGCGGTCCGAGTGGCCATCCTGCTAGATGCGTCAAGGTGCCCAAACTTTGCGCCCAATACAATGCGAGCGGGCCGCGAAAGAGGTTCGCTGCGAAGCGCCTCTGTCGCAGGCGCTGAGCCAGACCCGAATCGCGACCGAGCGGCTCCTCAACGACGGTCCAGAGACCTGCGACAGGATCGCGCGGAGGCGGCTGGCCGTGAGACAGGATGCGCCAGGGCCGGTCCTCGAGGAGATCGTCGCCCGCGAAGGAGTGCGCAAGTAGCGCGCGCCCACTGCGGGCTGAAATACCGGGAATCGGCGGGCGTAGGACGGGCTGGAAGGGATGAGGTGAAGGGTCATGCTGCGGCTCTCAGTGAAACAGCTTCTGTTCGCCATCGCGCTCGGCGTGCTGTTCGCCTCCCTGCAGGGGGAGCCGCCGGTGCACGCGCTGGCGAACCTGTCGACGGTGCCCTGCCTGTCGCTGAAACGCTCCTAGCAGGGAAGCGGCTGCCCGCTCTCGCGCTGGCTGGTCTCGATCTCCTTGCACCCGCGATCCGCTCGGTGACGGCCAACTCGCCACAACCAGGCACGTTCAAGGCCGCTCGCGCACTCCGGCGACATTTCGTCACTCAACGGCGGCTCGAAGTGCCATTGGCCGTGGTCGCATGTGCCTGGCGAGGTCGAATCACGTCAGCGGCACGAAGCGAACTTGAGCTGATCAGCGGTCGACGTTCTCCTCCGTGATCGGCCGGCGCTCAGTCATGTTGAACCGGCCGTCGTAGACCGGACGGCCCCCGGTCGTCCGCCGCTGGATTCACGCTCCTGGTCCCGGTCGTGGCGCTCGTCTTCGGGTGGCTGCTGTTCGATGAACGGGTGAGCGGGAGCCAGCTCGTGGGATGCGCGCTGGTGGTCGCCGGCATCGCGCTGCCGCTGGCGCGCATCTGGTGGGCGCGGCTGATGGGCTGATCGAGTGCCCCTGGGACGCGGCGCCAAGGAATCGACGCCGCGTCCGGGAACTGCCGCTTTGCCTCCGGGCGACCACGCCGCGGACGGCGATGCGCCTCTCAGAACCGGTGCTGGACGCGCCCGTACACGTAGCGGCCGACGTAGTCGTACGTGCTGGGGTCGGAGTTGGCCAGGGCGGCGCTGTAGATGTAGGGCGGCGGCTTGTCGGTCAGGTTGAGGATGCCGGCGAAGAGGGTGGTCTTGCCGAAGCTGCTCGCGAGCGTGTAACCCGCATGCACGTCCAGCTGGTAGAACGACGCTACCCGCCGCCTCAAGGTGTTGGGGGCAACCTTGGTCGTCTTCGTGGCGGGATCAACGCTGATGATGTCGCAGATGCCGCCCTGAGCGGTGGAGGGATCGAACGGGTTCGAGCACTCATCGAAGCTGTTGACGAATCGGCCCGTCAGGCCTGCGATGAAGCCTCCCAGGCTGTAGTCGAGGCCGGCGGTGGCCTTGAACTTCGGCAGGGCGCCGAAGCTCCCCGCGTCGTAGTGGTCCCTGCCCTGGATTTTCGCGTCGCCGCTCTTCAACTTGAGAGTGATGTCGTAGGCGGCGAGGTAGCTGCCGTCGAAGCCGAGGGCGAAGCGACCGACGTCCGTCGGCAGCGCGTATCGGATGGCGAAGTCGACGCCGCTGGTCGTGATCTGGCCGATGTTCGCGTAGAAGTCGTTGACGTACTGGATGCCGCCCGAGTTGTTGCGGACGACCAGCCCGCAGTAGTCGTCAATCTGGCCCACATAGCAACCATTGAGGACGTTGGCCGTGCCCGTGAGGCCGATGGCGTCGTCGATTCTGATGTGGAAGTAGTCCAGGGTGAACGAGAGGTTGCGCACCGCCTGTGGCTGGAACACCAGGCCGGCGGTATAGGCCTTGGCCGTCTCGGGTTGCAGTCCGGGGTTGCCACCGGTGCGCGTCAGCTCCTGGAGGCCGGTGTCGCCCGACCCGCTGCCTGTAACGCCAAACTTCCTGCACTGCGCCGCCACCCCAGGGGCCGCCGTGGTCAGATCGGCACAGGGGTCCGTGGCGGCGGGGTCGGTTTCCTTGTTGCCCAGGTAGAGCTCCGAGATGCTCGGCGCGCGGAAAGCGGTCGAGTAGGTGCCCCGGACGGTGAAGTCGCGTACGGGCGTGTAACGCGCGCCCAGCTTGTACGTGAACTTGCCGCCGAAGGTGTTGTAGTTCACGTAGCGACCCGCTGCGTTTGCCTCGAGCGCCTCGACCCCTGGCATATTGGAGAGGATCGGCACCGACAGCTCGGCGTAGGCCTCGTTGGAGTAGAACCCGCCGCTCGTCGACTTGAAGTTGAAGTCGGCGGAATCACCGGCGGCGGCGATGGGGTCGGCGATCTGCGAGCCCAGCTGGTGGCGATATTCGTAACCCAGCGCCAGCGACAAGGGGCGGTCCGCCGCAAGCGGGAACAGGTCGCCGGCGAAGTCAGCGCCCGCGGTCACGAGCTGATCGTACGCGCGTGAGGTGCCGGTGAAGCCCATGTAGTCCTGCTGCGAGGTCCCGATGCTCCCCGGCCCGCCGAGGAGGTTCAGTGGGGTGCATCCGGCGATTTCGGTGCTGAGTTGGCCGGCCGTCTGGACGCACACCGGATTCCCGCTGGCATCGCTCATGCTCGGCCCCGTTGCGCTCTGGACCCGGGAGTTGCGGAAGGATCCGCCGGTGGTGAAGGTTCCCGAAGTGCGGCCGTAGTTCAGCGACGCGTTCCAGAACCAGCCGTGCAGCGGGCCGGCGACTTCGGGCAGCGTGCCGTCGATGCCGGTCACCACTCGGAACGTTTGCAGATCCTCGGCGTACGTGCGGTCTCCGAACTCGACGAGGCGCCGGCCGAGGAAGGTCAGGTCCGTGCCAAACGGATTGTAGAGACTGTCCTTGGAGTAGACGATGTTGTTGTAGTCGCCCGGGTTGAGCGGCATCGGTGCTGCGTTCTGCGTCGTGTTGCGCTGCGAGTACGAGAGCTCGTAGTAGCCCCGCGCCGCCGATAATTTCGCTTCGCCCGACGAGAAGCCCTGGATGGTCGTCGAGGGGATGGTGAGATAGTTCTCTGCGGCGAAGTTGTAGAAGTCGTTGCCGGTCGTGTTGTTGTCCGGAGCCGGCGTGTTGAATTTGCGGAAGCACTCCTGCTGCCCCAGTGAACTCGTGCCGCAGACAACCGGCGTGGTCCCGGCGGACGAACCGCTGTTGCGGATGTAGCGCTGGCTGATGGTCCAGCCCAGTTGGTTGACCATGTTGTTGCAAAGCGCCGTTCCGCAGAGCGGGTGGCCAGGGTTGTTCGGGTCTTCGGGGATCCGCAGCGCGCCCTGCGGGACGCGGCTGCTGCCGCTCGAAACCGCGCAGCGGAGCACCCCCGGGTCGCACTGGGAGCCGGTGTAGTCGAAGTCGAGGGCCTGCTGCGACCAGGTCCGGTCGCGCAGCCAGGAGTCGTCCTGCTTGAAGTAGCGCACCGAGAACAGGGCACCGCCGACGTCGCCGCTGGTCCCGGTGGTGACGTGCGCGTCGAACGTCTGCGCGTCGTTCCTCGTCGAGGATCCGTATTGAGCACCGAGGTCGGTGCCGGTGTAACTCTTGCGGGTGATGATGTTGACCACTCCCGCGATGGCGTCCGACCCGTATACGGCGGAGGCGCCGTCCTTCAGCACCTCGACGCGATCGATGGCCTCGGTCGGGATGGTGTTCAAGTCCACCGCAGCCGAGGCCCCGAGTCCGCCGGGCACCACCCGGCGCCCGTTGATCAGCACCAGAGTGCGCTGGACGCCCAGGCTGCGCAGGTTGATGCGGGTGGCGCCGTCGGCGCCGTAGTTGATGCCGCCGGTGTTGAGCTGGAAGTTCGGCGCGTTGCCCTGCTCGGGCATCGTCTGCAGGTAATCGCCGATGGTCATCCTGCCGCTGCTCTCGAACTGCTCCCTCGTCACGACCGTCACGGGTGCCGGCGTGGTCAGGTCCTTGCGCCTGATGCGGGACCCCGTGACGACCACCTCCTCCGTCAAGTCCCGCCGCTGTTCCGCAGGCGGCGCACTCGTCGGCACCGAGGATTCGACGGCCGGCGGCTGCGCCGAGGGCGGCGCCGGCTCGGTGGGCGGCGGTGCCTGCTGGGATTGCGCAGCCGCGAGCCCGGCCGACAAGAGAAGGATCGAAGCGACCTGGATCGTCGTCCTGCAGAAGATCATGTTGGTTACCCCTCGGGTCACACAGCACTGACTGCTGCACCGCTCGTCGGCGGCAGACTACTCTCGCCGCCCCGTGCATTTCAATCGCGCCCGCTCTGCGGGGGCGCTGGGCCGCCGTGCCAGGCTGCCGCGGCGGTGATCGAACCGAGCGCCACGGATCTGGAGAAGCTGCGCAAAGAGGGCTGACGCCGTCGGTGGCTGCATCCCCCGCCTCGCCCATCCGGCCCTGGCATGATCACGAACCGGGCCGGGCTCACTCTGGCAGCGGTTCCCCGGAGGAAAGCCGCGCCTGGACCGAACCCGGGGCCTCATTTTGGCTCGACCGGCCCATTCTGAGACATGGGAGAGGGCCCGCACCATGGCCTGCGAGCGCTGGTGCAGGACGAAAGGAGAAGTCGGAGTCGTTGACGTGCGCCGCCGCGGCGCGCAGAGGATAGCAGTTCGTGCCCAGGTGGGTCTCCGCGCGCTGCCGGGGTCCCGGCGAAGCGCGCGCCAGGAGGCAAGGCCCAGAAGACTCCGGCAATCAGGCGCACGCCGCCGCGGGAGCGGAGCACGGATCTCGAGCTTCCCCAGCTCGGGTAGGGCACTCCGAACGACCTGCGCAGGTGCTCCACCTGGCTGCGCGCGGCGGGCGCGAACCTCGACACGATCGCGCCGACGATGGGGCACAAGGACAGGCGCGGTCAGGGCCGCTCCCCAGCGCGTTCCGCCTCGCCGGTCATTGGCACGAAGGCCACGGGAGCCACCTCGCGCGTTTCGAAGCCTTGCGGCGTGCGCGTCAGCACCAACAGTTGCCCGAAGCGGGGCCCAACCGGAATGACGAGGCGCCCGCCCATCGCGAGTTGCTCCTTGAGCGGAGAAGGAACGGCCGGTGGCGCGGCCGTGACCAGGATGGCGGCGAAGGGCGCGCGCTCCGGCCAGCCGCGATAACCGTCGCCCGCACGCACCCGCACGGAGGAGTACCCGAGCCGGCGCAGGCGCTCCGCGGCGCTCGTCGCCAGCGATTCGACGATCTCGATGGAGTAGACCTCGCACCCCATCTCAGCCAGCACCGCCGCCTGATAGCCCGAGCCGGTGCCCACTTCGAGCACGCGCGCTCCGCGCCGGAGCCCGGCCAACTCGCTCATCAGCGCGACGACGTAGGGCTGGCTGATGGTCTGGCCCTCTCCGATCGGAAGGGGGCGGTCGCCGTACGCCAGATTTCGCAGCGCCGGCGGCACGAACTGTTCGCGCGGCACCTTCCGCAGGGCGGCGAGCACCAGCGGGTCGGAGATGCCCCGCGCCTCGATCTGCTCCGCGACCATCCGGGCGCGCGCGGACGCAGGATCGTTGTCGCCCGCGAGCACGCAGGCGGAAATCGACAGGACCAGCATCCTGACCGCGCAGGTGGTCGCGTTCATGGGCACCCCGCATGCGATGTTACCTGCGGTACGGCCGGAAGGGCGCGACCCGATGCCTCCATGGCCCCAGCGTCTCCCAGCGCCCTCGAGCAGGAGGACGGATCTGGTCTTTCGGAACGGCGGTCAATGGTGCACCCCTGACGGCGTAGCTCGTCCACTACTCCGAGGGTGTCACGGATGCCGGTCCGTCAACCGGCGCGCTGGGCAGCTTGCCGCTCCAGCGGGGTTCTCCTACAGTCGCCGCCGCCAGGAAAAGGCGAATGCACCAGTCGAGAAACCAGTCTTCAGGAGGAGCGGCATGGGCCCGACCCGATCGGCGCTGAGGGCAGCAATCTTCACCCTGGCAGCGCTCTGCTTCGTCGCCACGCCGAGCCGCGCGGCAGGACCGAATCCCAATGGCGTGGTCGGCACGACTTTCCCCGCCGACTTCCCGCGCATCGTCGATGCCTCGTTGGGGGTCCCGGTGATCGGCTTCGGCGGCAGCGACGGCCGCATCGAGCGCGTTCCGGTGATCTTCCTCCACGGCAACAACGACACTCCCTTTCCCACTGCCTGCAATCCGTTCGGGTCCATCCACAATCTGGCCCAGTACTTCCTCGACGCCGGCTACAACCCGCGCGAGCTGTGGGGGCTGGGCTATCAGGGAGATCAGTGCGATCTGATCTCCACCCCGACCAACCGCTCCGGGCCGGCGCACACCACCGAGGCGAACGTGGCTGACCTGCGCGCCTTCGTACGCGCCGTGCTCGCCTACACGGGCGCCAGGCGCGTCGACATCGTCGCCCACAGCCTGGGCGTCACCCTGACGCGGGAGTGGATGCGGCAGGACGGCGCGTACAGGAGGGTGCGGGCACTGGTCGCCATCGATGGCCCCAATCACGGGATCATCAACTGTTCCCCCTCGCCGCTGAACTACTTCCAGCTCCCCTCGCAAGGTGGGTTCACTCCCGAGAGCGCCATCTGCCTCGAGTACGGTTCGGACCACACTCCGCTCCTCACCGCCCTGAACAGGCATGGCGAGACACACGGCCCGACGCGATACCTGGTCATCCTGAATACCGATTTCGATTTCGTCTATATATCGAAACAGGATGGGTTGGTCCCGCCGGTGCCCGCAGAGGATCGCGATGGCCAGCCCCACGATTTCGCACGCAGCGCCCGGCTTCGGGGGGCGCACACGGTCGAGTTGACCGGCCAGGGGCGATACGACGCCATCCTCCAATCCGGGCACCTCGGAATCCTCAACTCGCCATCGACCTGGTCGGCGTCGCTCGGCTTTCTGCGCTCCCTCGACGATGAGGACGATGACTGCGACGGCAGGGATTGCGACTGAGAAGACCGTGCGCGCCTGTAAAGGCCGGCGGGCCAATCACTCCAGCCGGGAAGCACGAACCAGCAGGGCAAGAGTGTCGGTAAGCTCTGAGAACTCAAAGCTCCCCGCCGCGATGGGCACCGATCTCTTCCTTGACCGTCCTTGATCTCAGCGCGACCATTCAGAGGCCAAGGACCTCCTCCGGCTCCGCCGCTGCCTGCCGTTCGAGCACGCTTTCGCGATACGCATGCGACCGTGCGCGCATCATCGCGCCGAGGGGCCGCAGTTCCTCGACGGCGTGCCAGGGATCGAACGACAGGCGCTCCACCAACTCGTCGATCTCCCGCCCGCGGGGAGAAAGAACGTCCTGCCGCGAGAGAGTGAGCCGCCCCAACTCGAGGAACGGGGTCCTTGCCTCCGGCCAGACGACCGAAGCGTCCTCGATGGGCGTGGTTGTTTCGTCGACGAAGAGCTGGGCGCGCAGGCTGTACTCGATGGGCCCGGCTTTGAGGCGCGAGACCAGGTCGGCGCGCAGCGCGTCGCGACCCTCGCCCGAGGCGCCGGCGGCCGTCGAAAGAGGAAAGAGCGCCAGCTTCGCGGCCGTCTCGCCGAAGCGGATGGGCGTCGCGGTGTAGAAGCGCGCCGTCGCCATCGAGCTCACCTTGGGCATCGACGCGAGCCCGCCGAGGATCGAGAGCGCCCGCCGGAGCCCGAAGGCGCCGATGAGCCTGGGTACGAGCAGCGCCTTGCCCTTTGTGGCGATGCGCACGAACGACACGAACTCGTCGGGGCCGCGGAACGGCGTCGCGGGCACCTGGATGAAGAGGAAGTCCTGGGTCCGCTTGTCCTCGAGCCCGGGGATGAGCTTCTTGCCGGGAACCCCGACGAGCTTGATGGCGATGCCGCGCACGTCGGCGACGCCGTCGTGCTGGCGCGCGCCCGAACCGTTCGAGAAGCGCGCGTAGACGGACCAGGTCGCCGGCTGCGCGAACAGGGCCGGGCGCAGCGACCCCGGCTGCTGCGCGACGACGAGTTGGCCCACAGCGCCGACGTGCTGCTTGGCGTGCAGGGCGCGTGGGGTCTTGCCGTCACGCACGCGGGTCTTCTGCATCTCGCGCAGCTCGCTCGCGTACCCGGCGAACCGCGCGGCCTCGTCCTCGGCAATGATCTCGTTCCACGACATTGTGGGGCGATCCCTAGCATGCCGTCACCCGGCGCGTGCGCCTCGTCGGGCGTCAGGTCCTGCTCCTTGCCGTCCTTGCCCCGCACGTGCAGTGATTGTTCTGTCCCCGCCGCTGTCGCGCCTGTAGAGGATCCGGGCGATCTCGATCGCCTGACGAAAGGCAGCCTCGGCCTGCGAAGGGATGGATTGCAGGCGAGCATCAACTCCCCCTTCAGTCGGAAGTGCTGAGAGCTCCAGACTTGCTCTCCCGTCACGGTCGCCACCCCCAGGGTTCTCCCCGATCACCTAATACCGCGGATTCGCTGAAGCCTCGGCGCTGTCAACGGAGTCGCAGATCCCGGCGGCGGGTCCTGCGTTTCAACATTGCAGGAGGCCACCCATGACCCGCGGGCTCGCCACTCTCGTGTTCCTCGCCGCCCTGCCCTCGCAGGCGCTCACCGACCGTTCCGGGCCGTTTGAACTGCAGGTGCTCGTCGGGGGCGCGCCAGCGCGCACGTTCCGGCGCGACGGCGAAACGTTTGTGCTCGGTCACCTCGGCGAGCGGTACACGCTCCGCATCGTGAACCGCAGCGGGCAACGCGGCGAGGCGGTCGTCTCGGTGGACGGTCGCGACGTCATCGACGGCAAGCCCGCCGACTGGCGCGAGAAGCGCGGCTACCTCGTGCCGGCGTGGGGCAGCGTGGACATCGAGGGCTGGCGGCTCTCGCAGCGGGAGGCGGCGGCGTTCCGTTTCTCGCCCGTGCCCGAGTCGTATGCGGCGGAGACCGGCAACGCTCGCGAGGTCGGCGTCATCGGAGTAGCGATCTTCTCCGAGCGCTGGCGGCCGCCGTCGCGACCGCTCCACGTGCCCCCGGCGGCGCCTTGGGACGGTCGGCGCCGCGATCTCGAACCGCACGGCGGCGGGTCGCCGGGTGAGGAGAAAGTGCCTGCGCCGGTGGCGCCTTCCGCCTCGCCCTCTGCGCCCGACGCGGCGCAGTCTGCGCCGCTTGCGCGCAAGTCCGCTGAGCGCCCCGGCCTCGGGACCGAGTTCGGCGAGGCCGTTTCGTCGCCAGTCACCGAGGTGCCGTTCGAGCGCGCGCGCCAGCGACCCGACGTCGTGATCGGGGCCCGCTACGACGACCGCGCGGGGCTCGTCGCGATCGGCATCGAGGTGGATGGCGGCGCGGTGACCGAGGCCGAGCTGCGTCGCACCGCCGAACCGTTCCCGGTGGTCGAGCGCGGCTACGCCGAGCCGCCGCCGGGATGGCGACGGTAAGGCTGGCCCGCGCCGTACACGTGGCCCCAGCGACGTCCTCGCATGACCCTACGAGGAAATTCCGAACGCTGCTCCGACGCGCGGCGGTAGCGCCACGGACTCGCGACCAACGTCCGGCAAGTTGGAACAGCTAGCCGGGTTCACCAATGCAGACTGCAAGGAGTGCGCTGGTTTTCACTGCAAACTACAAGAATGTTCACCATCTTGTCGGCGCGACCGGGAGTTCCGACAATCCTGTTGGCCACCCTCCGATTGTGCGTCCGCGCGAAGCCGTTGATGCTCGCGAGCGCTTCGCCAACTGATGGATCCGACGTTTGGGGTCGATAGCCACCAAAACGTCATTGCCAGGAATCCGGGCGACGAATTCGTCGGTCCATGCTGGGCCCTCGATCAGCCCGTTTCAGAGTGAAGAGCGCGCTGCGGGCACCGGTCCGCGCTTTGCAACCTCGTCCTTCAGGTCGAGGAAGGTGCACGCGGCGAAGCCCGCATGAGGAGACCAACGAGCATGCCGAAGGCAAAGGACGTGATCGGATACGCGCAGGACAAGAAGGCCGTGATGGTGGACCTGAAGTTCATGGACTTCCTTGGCCTGTGGCAGCACTTCACCATCCCGCTCGCCGAGCTGACCGAGGGCGTATTCGATGAGGGCCTCGGGTTCGACGGCTCGTCGATCCGCGGATGGATGCCGATCCACAACAGCGACATGCTGGTGGTGCCCGACGCGGACACGGCGGTAATGGATCCGTTCATGAAGGATCCGACGCTGTCGCTGATCTGCAACATCGTCGATCCGATCACCAAGGACTCCTACACGCGCGACCCCCGCTTCGTTGCGCAGAAGGCGGAGAAGTACCTCAAGTCCAGCGGCGTCGGGGACGCGGCCTACTTCGGGCCCGAGGCGGAGTTCTTCATCTTCGACGGAATCTCCTACGACTCGGGCGTGAACCACGCCTCCTACAAGATCCAGTCGCGCGAAGGCCAGTGGGAGACGGGCAGCCCCACCGAGGCCACTTACGATGGCAAGACCGCTGGCACGCGCCCCAACCTGGGCTACAAGCCTCGTTACAAAGAGGGCTACTTCCCGGTAGCGCCCATCGACTCGCAGCAGGACCTGCGCACCGAGATGTGCCGGGTGATGGAGCAGGTCGGGATCCAGGTGGAGCGCCAGCACCACGAAGTGGCGACCGCGGGGCAGGCGGAGATCGACATCCGCTTCGACACGCTGACCAGGACCGCCGACAAGCTGCTCTGGTTCAAGTACATCATCAAGAACGTCGCCCTGCGCAACGGCAAGACGGTGACCTTCATGCCCAAGCCGCTCTTCGGCGACAACGGCTCGGGCATGCACACGCACCAGTCGGTCTGGAAGGGCGGCAAGCCGCTCTTCGCCGGCGAGAAGTACGCCGGACTCTCCGAGCTTGCGCTCCATTACATGGGCGGCGTCCTCAAGCACGCCCGGGCCCTGGCGGCGCTCTGCAACCCGACGACGAACTCGTACAAGCGCCTCGTTCCGGGGTTCGAGGCGCCGGTGAACCTGGCGTATTCGTCGCGGAACCGGAGCGCCGCCATCCGCATCCCGATGTATTCGCCCAGCCCCAAGGC
>JBGQLA010000045.1:0-19081 GCA_041499865.1 Deltaproteobacteria bacterium | reverse complement strand
CGATGGACGAGATCCGGCATGCCGATCTCTGCTTCTCGATCGCGCGCGCGCTCGACGGCCGCAGCGAGGGCCCGGGTCCCTTTCCCGGCGCACAGCACGCGGGCGGCTTGCCCCGATGGCGAGCCTTGGCCCTCGCGAAGCTCGCGGTCAGTTCCCTGATCGACGGCGCCCTGCACGAAGGACTCTCGGCGCGCGTGATCGCGCGCCTCGTTCGCTCTTGCGAGGACCCGGTGATCCGCGATGCGCTGCGCGAGTTGGCCGCCGACGAGGGCCGGCACTCGGCGCACGGCTGGGACGTCGTCCAGTGGTGCCTGGCGGAGGGAGGCGCGCCAGTCGCCCACGCGCTGCGAGGCGCCCTGCGCGCGATCCCGGAGCAGATCGATTCCGGCCTTCCGGGGGAGGCGCGCGCCGGCGCTTGGGAACCGTACGGCATCCACGGCGCCGCGCTCGAGAGCGAAGAGCACGCCAAGGCACGCGCAGACGTGCTGCGGCGCGTGGACGCGCTGGCCGCCGCTAGCCTGGAGCGAACAGCTCGTCGATCTCGCGGGCGTACTTCTGCGAGACCACCTTCCGCTTCAGCTTGAGCGTCGGCGTCAGCTCTCCGGAGTCGATGGAGAACTGCGCCGGGAGCACGCGGAACCGCTTGATGGTCTCGTACTGCGCGAGGTTGCCGTTCACCTTCTCGATCTCGCGGCCGACGTGCGCCACGAAGTCCGGATCCTTCGCCCGCTCCGGCTTCTCGGGCACGATCAACGCGGCCAGGTACTTGCGGCCGTCGCCGACGACCACCGCCTGCGACACTCCCTGGATCCGCCCGAGGAGGCCCTCGATGTTCTGCGGCGAGACGTTCTTTCCCCCGGAAGTGATGAGCAGCTCCTTCTTGCGGTCGGTGATGCGCAGGTACCCCTCGGAGTCCAGCTCGCCCACGTCGCCGGTGTGCAGGAAGCCCTGTTCGTCGAGCGCCTCCCGCGTCGCCGGCAGGTCCTTGTAGTAGCCGGCGAAGACGTGCGGGCCGCGGACGAGGATCTCTCCGTCGGCCGCGATGCGGAGCTCCACCCCTTCCTCGGGGCGTCCCACGGTGCCCGGCCTGCGTGCGCGGGGCACGTTCGCCGTGCCCACGCCGGTGGTCTCCGTCAGCCCCCAGACGTCGAGCACCGGGATTCCCAGCGAGTCGAAGAAGTCCAGGGTGGGGCGCGGCATCTTCGCGGCGGCGGTGACGCAGAGGCGGGCGCGGTCGAGGCCCATCGCGGCGCGCAGCTTCGCGAGCACCAGGCGGTCCGCGAGCGCGCCCCGCGAGTTGCGCGCCCAGGCGAACAGCTTCCGCCGCAGCGCCGGCGCGGTCCGGACCCTGTCCTCGATGCGGGCCTGCATCTTTTCCCAGATGCGCGGCACCCCGAAGAAGATGGTGGGCCGCGCCTCCCGCAGCACCTCGCCGATCCGCTCCAGCTCGTCGCAGAACCAGACCACGCCGCCGCCCACGACCGGCGAGTGCACGGAGATGATCTGCTCCGCCACGTGGCTGAGCGGCAGGTAGCTCACCAGCACGTCGGAGGGGGTGGTGCCCGCGATCCGCACCGCCGTCTCCGCCGCGAAGGCGATGTTGGCGTGCGTCAGCATCACCGCCTTGGGCGGACCGGTGGTGCCGCTGGTGTAGATCAGCGTGGCGAGGTCCGCCGGCTTCACCGCCGCGAGCCGCTCGTCGAGGGCGCTTTGCGGCGTCTGCTCCGCGAGGGCGAGGAAGCGCTGCCACTCGTCCATCCGCACGAACGACCGGACCGCGGTGCCGCGCAGCTTGCGCTCCTGCGCCTCGTCGGAGACCACGGCGACCCCCGCGCCGGAGTGGTCGGCGATGTACCGCGACTGCTCTGCCGTGAGCGTGGGATAGATCGGCGCCGGCACCGCTCCCGCGGCGAGCGCGCCCAGGTCCGCCATCAGCCATTCCGGCCGGTTCGGGCCCACGATCGACACCGCGTCCCCGCGCCGCACGCCGAGCGAGATCAGGGCGCGGCCTACGCGGCGCACTTCCTGCGCGGCCTGGTCCCAGGTCCATTCGCGGCGGCCGTGCTTCCAGGCCAGCCGATCGGGATTCCTTCGCGCGGTCTCGAAGAAGGATCGGATCGTCGTCACCGCGCGAGCCTACAGCAGTTGCGGGGACGGCGCAGGTGGAGTAGGAAGCGCGCGCCCCCAAAGCTTGCGGAGAAAACACCATGGCTCGCAGGAAGATCGCCCTCATCGGCGCAGGTCAGATCGGCGGGAACCTCGCACTGCTCGCGGCCCAGAAGGAGCTCGGCGACGTGGTGCTCTTCGACGTCGTGGAAGGCGTGCCGCAGGGGAAGGCGCTGGACTTGATGCAATCCCGCGCCATCGACGGGTACGACGTGCGGATCGTCGGCACCAACAAGTACGACGAGGTGGCCGGCGCCGACGTGGTGATCGTCACCGCGGGCGTTCCCCGCAAGCCGGGCATGAGCCGGGAGGACCTGCTGGGGATCAACATCAAGATCATGCGCGACGTGGCCACCCACGTGAAGGAGAAGTGCGGCAACGCCTTCGTGATCGTGATCTCCAACCCGCTGGACGCGATGGTCTACGCGATGAAGCAGATCACCGGCTTTCCCAAGGAGCGTGTGGTGGGGATGGCGGGAGTGCTGGACACCTCCCGGCTGCGCCTCTTCATCGCCGAGGAGCTGAACGTGGCCATCGACGACGTGCACGCGCTGGTGCTGGGCGGCCACGGCGACGACATGGTGCCCCTGGTCCGGCTCTGCTCGGTGTCGGGCATTCCGCTGGAGAAGCTGATCCCCAAGGCGCGGCTGGACGCGATCGTGGACCGCACCCGCAAAGGCGGCGGCGAGATCGTGGCGCTGCTCAAGAGCGGCTCCGCCTTCTACGCGCCGGCGACCAGCGCCATCGCCATGGCGGAGAGCTACCTGCGCGACAAGAAGCGCGTGCTCCCCTGCGCCGCCCTGCTGGAGGGCGAGTACGGCGTGAACGGTTACTACATGGGCGTCCCGGTGACCATCGGCGCGAATGGCATCGAGAAGATCCACCAGATCGAGCTGAGCGCCGAGGAGAAGGCCATGTTCGATCGGTCCTTCCAGTCGGTGAAGAAGACGGTGGACGAGATCAAGACGCAGGTTTAACACCGCCCCGAGCGGAGATCGGGGCGGAAGATACAGATTCCCGGATGCTCGTCCCGGGTTCGCAACCTCGCGGGCTTCCAGGCCGCCCCAGTAGTCGACAGTTCCTCCTCGACATCGAGGGCGTCGAGCTGGTCCTGATCGGCGCCTCCGAGGACGTCGAGGCGGAGCTCGGGATTCATCTCGAGCCCGCGCGGGAGCGGCTCGATCTGCTCCGCGACCTCCACCTCGACCCGATCGATCCCGCGATCGACGGGGTCCTGGCGCTGACGATCACAAGGCGGAGTCCGTCGAGCTCTCGAGCGAGGTCAGCTCGGGCACGGCCGCGGCGGTGCGCGGGGCGGTCTGCGGAGTCAGCGCCAACTGGGCGATGAACCACACCCAGAGCAGCGCCCAGAGGGCGATGACGGCGATCCCGAGAGCGAAAGCGGAAGGAGTGGGGTGCAGGCGCAGGCGGAACATATAACCTCCTAAGCAGCTACTTGACGGTTATCTATACCTGGGTTACTAACCTGTCAAGTCTAGATTGGAGGTTAGGTAACGACATGCGCGGCGCCCGGGAAGACAAGCACCGGTTCGAGCTGGAGGGCGGGACGGTCGCGCTCGATTTCGTGAACACCGTCAGCGGGATGCGGGCGTCCCCCTCTCCCCGCGACCGCCTGCAGGGCTACCCGGACCTGGTCTACTGGGCAGAGCAGGTGGCCCTGGTGGACGCGAAGCGGGCCGCCGCCCTGTACGCGCTTGCGGAGAAGGAGCCGGAGCGAGCCGGCCTGGCGTTCGCGCTGGCGATCCGCGAGCGCGAGGCGCTGCACGACGTGACCCTCGCGGCGGTCGACGGCCGTCCCACTCCGGAGGCGGCGCTGGAGATCGTCAACGCCTGGATCGCCGATGCGCTCGTGCACCGCCGCTTCCGCATCAAGGGCCCCGGCAAGTTCGAGCCTGCGCTGGTGGACGACGGCGATCTGCTGGCGTTCCTCCGCCCGGTCGCGCTCGACGCGGCGGAGTTGCTCGAGCACGAGATCTCGGACGGGCTGGTGGGCGTGTGCGAGGAACGGCTCGTCGGCCGCTGCGCCTGGCTCTTCGTGGACGCGACCCGGAACCACAGCCGCCGCTTCTGCAGCATGAAGGACTGCGGCAACCGCGCCAAGCAGCGCCGCCACTACCAGCGCGCGAAGAGCGCCCCGCACCAGCGCTAGCCCGCGCTAGCCCCTGCCGGGCGCGCGCACCAGCCCCAAGGGGATCCCGCTCACCTCGTCCATCGCGGACACGGCGCGGGAGACCACGAAACAGGCCTTCAAGGACTGGTTCTTCCGCGACGGGCGCAAGGGCGGCGCCGGCCCCGCGGGGTAGCGACCCGGAGAGTGACCCGCAATCCTTTGCGCGGCGCCTGGGACACCCGGGCGGCAAGTATCCAGAACTGCGCCATCGAATCGCTGGCCCCTCCGTTGCGTCCAACGAGTGCGATGGAGCCCCTGATCCAGAGTGTCACGAGCACGGTCGCGCAGGACATGCGCGAGCTGGCGCTCGCGCCCCAGCGCGAGCCGCCGTTGCTGCTGGAGAAGGATCCACCGAACTGGCGCTGGCACCTGCCGCTGGGATTCGTCACCCTCGTCGCCGCGGGGGCGCTGCTGATCGCCGCCGCCGCCGTGCAGTGGCGCGTGCAGGAGCAGCGGCAGGGCGCGCGACACCAGCGGACGAAGATGCACAAGTCCAAGGTGCGGCCCCACCCGGCGCTCCCGCGCGATCGGTAGGCGCGGCCGCCGCAGCCCGCGGTTTTCGCTAGACCCCGAAGACCGAGCGCGCCTCGCGCCAGGTCCCGGCGTGCGCCTCGACCGAGAGCGCGATGGGGTTCGCATATCCGCCGCCCAGCGTCAGCACCAGCGGGATGCCCTGCTCGCGCGCCGCGAGCGCGACGATCCGGTCGCGCCGCCGCAATCCGGCGAGCGAGAGATCGAGGCGCCCGAGGGTGTCGCTCTCCAGCGGGTCCACCCCTGCCTGGAAGAAGAGGATGTCGGGCCGGGAGCGATCGACGACGACGGGCAGGTTCTGCTCCAGCGCGGCGAGATACTCGGAGTCGCCGCACCCGTCCGGCAGCTCGACGTCGAGCGAGGAGCGTTGCTTGCGGAAGGGGAAGTTCTTCGCGCCGTGCATGGAGAAGGTGAAGACGCTCTCGTCGCCTTCGAAGATCGCCGCCGTCCCGTCGCCCTGGTGCACGTCGAGGTCGACCACCAGCGCGCGCTCGATCAACCCCTCGCGCTGCAGGGCGCGCGCCGCCACCGCGATGTCGTTGAACACGCAGAACCCGGCCCCGCGGTCTGCGTGCGCGTGATGCGTGCCGCCGCCGAGGTTCCCCGCCACGCCGTCGACCAGCGCCGCGCGCGAGGCCGCCACGGTGCCGAACACGCTCGCGCGCGAGCGCGCCAGCAGCGCCTCGCTCCAGCTGAACCCCAGCCGCCGCTGCTCCGCCGGCGGCAATGTTCCGGAAAACACCGCGTCCAGGTACTCAGGGGTGTGCGCCAGGAGCAGCGAGGCGCGATCGATCACCTCCGACTCCACCAGCTCGTCCGGCGCCAGGATGCGTTCCTCCATCAGGCGCGCGCGCAGCAGCCGATATTTCGGCATGGGGAACCGGTGCCCCGGCGGAAGTGGCATCTCGTACGTGTCGCAGAAGAAGGCGCGCACGCGGTGATCCTAGCAGGCTCACCGGTGGGCGGAGGTCGCTTTGCAGCCCCCCGCCAGTGTCGCTGTATCGTTGCAGGACCGCGATGCTTCCCGACCAACTTCCACTCCTGCTCGATCACTGCCTTGCGGGCCTCTACGTACTCTCGGGCGATCGCATCGTCTGGCTGAACGCGCGCGCCGCCTCGCTGGTCGGGTCCACCCCGGAGGAGATGATCGGCGGATCGGGCCTCGAGTTCGTCTACCCGCCGGACCTGCCGCTGGTGCGCGCGAACCGCCGCGGCGGAGATCCGTACGTGGTGCGGGTGGTCCGGCGCGACGGCGAGCTGGCGTATCTCGAGGTCCACCAGCGCGCGGTGGTGATGGACGGCGAGCGGATGATCAGCGGCGCCGTGGTGGACGTCACCTCCCGCGTCCGCACCGACGAGAAGGAGCGGGAAGCGGACCGCAAGCTCCGCTCCGTGCTGGAGCGCACCCGGTTCTTCGCCCTGCTCCTCGACGGCCTGGGGAACATCGAGTTCTGCAACGACGCCGTGCTCCGGGCCACCGGACACTCCCGCGAGGAGATGGCGGGGAAGAACTGGTTCGAGCTCTGCGTGCCCGCGGATCAGCGCGAAGTCCGGCGCCGGGAGTACCTCGACGATCTGGCCTCGGGGCCGGCGCAGACGAAGAACGAGGAGCGCGACGTGCTCACCCGCTCCGGCGAGCGGCGGGTGGTGGAATGGAACGTGGTCCCGCTGCGCGAGCCCGACGGCCGGGTGACCGGCGCCGCCGCCTTCGGCACCGACGTCACCGAGCGCCGCCGCGCGGCGGACAAGCTGTTGCACGACGCCTTCCACGACTCGCTCACCGGCCTCCCCAACCGGGCGCTCTTCCTCGATCGCCTCGAGCACCGGCTCGCGCTGGAGAAGCGGCGGCACCAGACCAGCTTCTCGGTGATGGTGGTGGACGTGGACCGCTTCAAGGTGATCAACGATTCCCTCGGGCACGTGCGCGGCGACCAGCTCCTGGTGGAGATCGCCGGCCGCCTGCAGGGGTGCCTGCGCCCCGCCGACACCGTCGCGCGGCTGAGCGGCGACGAGTTCACCATCCTCCTCGAGGATGTCGCAACCGTCGCCGACGCCCGCAAGGTCGCCGACCGCGTCCAGGCCGAGCTGCGGCTGCCGTTCTGGCTGGGTCCCAACGAGGTGTTCAGCGGCGTCTCCGTCGGCATCGCCCACGGCAGCGCGGCGTACGCGAGCCCCGAGGACATCCTCCGCGACGCGGACACCGCGCTCTACCGCGCGAAGGCCCAGGGCCGCGGCCGCTGCGTCGAGTTCGACGCCAGCATGCACGACCGCGCGGTGGAGCTGCTGCAGCTCGAGACCTCCCTGCGCCGGGCGCTGGAGCGGGAGGAGCTGCACCTGCACTACCAGCCGGTGGTCTCGCTCACCACCGGGCAGATCGCCGGCGCCGAAGCGCTCCTGCGCTGGAACCACCCGGAGCGCGGCCTGGTGCCGCCGATGGAGTTCATCCCCCTCGCCGAGGAGACCGGGCTGATCATCGAGATCGGCGCCTGGGTCCTGCGCGAGGCCTGCAGGCAGATGAAGCAGTGGCAGGACCGCCTGGGGCAACCGCATCTGGAGATCGGGGTCAACCTCAGCTCGCGCCAGTTCCAGGCGCCCGGCCTGGTGGCGGAGGTGGGCGAGGTGCTGCGCGCGACCGGGCTCTCGCCGCGCTGCCTGCGGCTGGAGGTCACCGAGTCGCTCTTGATGGACAAGCACCCCAACGTCGCCCAGACCATGACCGAGCTGCGGGCGATGGGCGTGCGGATCGACCTCGACGACTTCGGCACCGGCTACAGCTCGCTCAGCTACCTGCACCAGTTCCCGATCGATACGCTGAAGATCGACCGCAGCTTCGTGCAGCGGATCGCCGATACCGAGGACGGGCTGGAGATCGTCAACACCATCCTCGCGCTCGCCAACAGCCTGGACATGGAAGTGGTGGCCGAAGGCGTGGAGACCGAGCAGCAGCTCAACCTGCTCCGCAAGATGCACTGCGGGTTCGCCCAGGGCTACCATCTCAGCCGTCCGATCGAGGCCGTGCAGTTCGAGGCGCTGATCGGGACGCGCCGGAGCTGGGCCGCCTAGAATTCCCCAGCGGCACTGCTTGCGTGCCGGGTGCGCGCGGTGTACGACCCGCGCCCATGAAGATCCACGAGTACCAGGCCAAGGAGATCCTCCGCGGCTATGGGGTCGCGGTCCCGCGCGGCAAGCTGGTCCATTCGCAGGAGGAAGCGGTCGCCGCCGCCCGCGAGCTGATGGCCGGAGGCAAGCCCGTCTGCGTGGTGAAGGCGCAGATCCACGCCGGCGGCCGGGGCAAGGGCGGCGGAGTGAAGCTGGCGAAGAGCCCCGAGCAGGCGGGCGAGATCTTCACGGCGATGATGGGGATGCTGCTGGTCACCCACCAGACCGGCCCGCAGGGGCAGAAGGTCCGCAAGATCTACCTGGAGGAGGGCTGCGACATCGCCCGCGAGCTCTACCTCGGCTTCACCCTCGACCGCGGCAGCAGCCGCAACGTGCTGATGGCCTCGAGCGAAGGCGGGGTGGAGATCGAGGAGGTGGCGGCGAAGCACCCCGAGAAGATCCTCCGCGCCGCCGTCGATCCGGTGGTCGGGCTCGCCGCCTACCAGGCGCGCGATCTCGCCTTCGGGCTCGGCCTTTCGGGGACCGCCGTGAACAGCTTCGTGAAGTTCGCCTCCGCGATGTACCGGGCGTACGAGGCGAGCGACGCGAGCATCGTGGAGATCAACCCGCTGGTCCTCACCAAGCAGGGCGAGGTGATCGCTCTCGACGCCAAGATCAACCTCGACGACAACGCGCTCTTCCGCCACAAGGACCTGGCGGCGCTGCGCGATCCGGACGAGGAGGATCCGCGCGAGGCCCAGGCCAAGGAGCACGATCTCAGCTACGTCGGCCTGGAAGGGAACATCGGCTGCATGGTGAACGGCGCCGGCCTGGCGATGAGCACCATGGACATGATCAAGCTCGCGGGCGGCCAGCCGGCGAACTTCCTCGACGTGGGCGGCGGCGCCGACGAGGCGAAGGTGACCGCGGCGTTCAAGCTGCTGCTCGCCGACCCGCAAGTGAAGGCGGTGCTGGTGAACATCTTCGGCGGGATCATGAAGTGCGACGTGATCGCTTCCGGGATCATCGCCGCCGCCCGCCAGGTCCACCTCGAGGTGCCGCTGGTGGTCCGCCTGGAGGGGACCAACGTCGAGCAGGGCAAGGCGCTCCTCGCCGGAAGCGGCCTCGCCATCACGCCGGCCGACGACCTGGGCGACGCCGCGCGCAAGGCAGTCGCCGCCGCGAACAAGGCGTAAGTGGGCGTCGTCTCCGCCATCTTCCGCAACCTCCTGGGGAAGCCGGGCGCGGCGGATTTCCGCGACAGCGCCGAGCACTTCGTCACCGTGCTGCGCGAGCACGGGATCGCCCTGACCTTCGCGCGCGACGAGCTTCGCTACGTCGACGACCTGGCGGTGCGGCTCGCCGGGCACAGCGAGTACCGCGACGCCCTCGGCTGCTGGCTGGGCGAGGTCCTGGCGCGCAACTTCGGCGGCGAATGGGTGGCGGGCCACGCGCTCGGCCCCGCGGTGCGCGTCTCCACCCCGGACAAGGGCGTCCGCCATCTCTTTCCCCTGGGCTGGGTGTACCGGCGCGCCGACGGAGGCGAGGCGGAGAGCATCGCCGCGCGGCTGAACCGGGAGCTCGGCTACCCCGACCCGCAGGACCTCGGCAGATTCACGGATACCGGAGAGCGCGCATGAGCATCCTCGTCAACAAGGACACCCGGGTGGTGTGCCAGGGCATCACCGGCAGCGCCGGGTCGTTCCACGCGAAGCAGATGCTCGCGTACGGCACGAACCTGGTCGCCGGGGTGACGCCCGGCAAGGGCGGGCAGAGGTTCGAGGACAAGGTGCCGGTCTTCGACACCCTCCAGCAGGCCGTGCGCGAGACGCGGGCGAACGCCAGCGTGATCTTCGTGCCCCCTCCGTTCGCCGCCGACTCCATCCTCGAAGCCGCCGACGCCGGCCTGCCGCTCGCGGTCTGCATCACCGAGGGCATCCCCATCAACGACATGGTGAAGGTGAAGCGCGCGTTGGCCGGCTCGGCGATGCGGCTGATCGGCCCGAACTGCCCGGGGATCATCACGCCCGGCGAGTGCAAGATCGGGATCATGCCCGGCCACATCCACCGCAAGGGCCGGATCGGGATCGTCTCCCGCTCCGGGACCCTCACCTACGAGGCGGTCCACCAGGTCACGCAGCTGGGCATGGGCCAGAGCACGGCGGTGGGGATCGGCGGCGATCCCGTCCACGGGCTCAACTTCGTCGACTGCATGAAGCTGTTCGCGCAGGATCCCGAAACCGACGCGGTGATCCTGATCGGCGAGATCGGCGGCGGAGAGGAAGAGGATGCCGCCGCCTGGATCAAGGCGAACTACAAGAAGCCGGTGGTCGGGTTCATCGCCGGCGCCACCGCGCCGCCCGGCAAGCGCATGGGCCACGCCGGCGCGATCATCTCCGGCGGGAAGGGCACCGCGCAGGACAAGTTCAAGGCCCTGCGCGAAGCCGGCGTGCACGTCGCCGCCGGCCCGCACGAGCTGGGCTCGACGCTCAAGTCCGTGCTGAGGAAGTGACGGAAGCGCCCGCCCTGGAGGCGCGGGGGCTGCGGAAGGCATACGGGACCCTCCTCGCGGTCGACGACCTCTCGTTCGAGGTCCGCCCCGGCGAGATCGTCGGCATCCTCGGGCCAAACGGCGCGGGGAAGACCACGGCGCTGCAGCTCGCGTTGCGCCTCTTGCACCCGGACGCCGGCGAATCGCGCCTCTTCCGTCTCGACCCCGAGGACCTCGCCGCCCGGCGCCGGGTCGGGTACGCGCCGGACGGCGCCCACTTCCCGGAGAAGATGAGCGGGCTGGCCGTGCTCGATCTGCACTGCGATCTGCTCGGGATCCCGCGGAGCCGGGCTGGCGCGCTGATCGGGCAGCTCGGGCTCGACGAGCCGGCGCGCCGCCCGACGGCGACGTACTCCCGGGGACAGCTGCAGCGGCTCGGGCTCGCCCAGGCGCTGCTTGGGGAGCCCGATCTGCTGCTGCTCGACGAGCCCACCGCGGGGCTCGATCCGACGGGAGTGGCGCAGATTCGCGAGCTGCTGGTCGGCCTGCGCGGGCGTGGCACCGCCATCCTCCTCAACTCGCATCTGCTCTCGGAGGTGGAGCGCGTCTGCGACCGCGTGCTGTTCGTCAAGGCAGGGAGGCTGCTCCGCACCCACGACGTCCGCGGGAGCGTCCGGCACGCGGAGGTGCGCCTCGCGAACGGGGCCGCGGTCGCGGAACGAATCGCGTCGGCATTCCCCGAGGGGACGCTGGAGGGCGGCCGGTTCCGCATCGCCGTCTCCGCCGAGCAGGCGATGCCCGCGCTGGTGCGCGGGCTCGTCGGGCTGGGTGCGGAGGTCCTGGAAGCGGGGATCAAGGGTGCCGAGCTGGAAGAGCTCTATCTGCAGCTCGTCGAAGCGCGCGCATGAACCGGCTCCTCTCCTGGCCGATCGCGCGGCAGACCGCGCGCGAACGCGGGCTCGCTCCGGCGCCCATCGGGATCGCGCTGGTGCTCGTCCTCCTCGCCGTCGCCACCCGGCCCGTCTCGCCGGGAGGATGGTCCGGCGGAGCGTCCGGGTTCTGGCTGGCGCTGCTGGCCTTGGTGCTCGGCGCCGGGCTGCTCTCCTCCGAGGTGGAGTCCGGGCACGCGCAGCTCGTGCTGCTGCGCCCGATCACGCGCGCGCAGTGGGTGGGCGGCAGGCTGGTGGGCGCGGCGCTGGTGCTCTGCCTGGCCGGCGCGATCGCCTGGGCGGCGTCGCTGGTCGCCGCCGTGGCCCGGGGCGCATTCGACGCTTCGCCGCCCTGGTTCGCGCTCCTGCCCGTCGCGCTCTTGCCCCACCTGGGATGGCTCGCCACCCTTTGCGCGATCTCCGCGGTGACCCGCGGCTGGACCAACGCGGCGCTGCTGCTCGCGCTCCGCTTCGGATGGTTCTTCGCGCGCAGCGCACTGCCGTTGGCGTTGCCGCAGTGGAACCTCGGTCCGTGGCTCCTGGTCGCGGACCGTTATTTCGGGCCGCAGGAAACCGCCGACGCCGAAGGGATCGTTCCCTCGCTCTTGACCTGGGACGCCCTCTGGCTCGCTGCGGCGTGGCTTGCGGCGGTGCTCCTCTTCAACCGCCGCGAGCTGGCGAGGAGGCGCGGATGACCCAGCGGGAGGTCCCCCCAGCCCTCTATGTCGCCTGCGGCGTGGCCGCCGCCCTGTGGGCGCTCGCCCGCCTGCTCTGGCGATAGGCTTGACGGCGAGACCCGAACCCATGTAAAGAAGCCCGCTTTTTCAAGGAGTCACCCCCATGGCCGTCAAGTTGCGCCTCGCCCGCCGGGGCGCGAAGAAGTCGCCCTTCTATCATGTCGTTGCGACGGACTCGCGCAACCCGCGCGACGGCCGCTTCAACGAGGAGATCGGCACCTACGATCCCAACTACAGCCCCGCGCGCGTCCACCTCAAGCAGGACCGGCTGGAGCACTGGCTGAAGATGGGCGCGAAGCCCAGCGCCACCGTCGCCCAGCTGATCAAGCTGGCGAAGAAGTCGGCGACGCCGGCGGCGACGCGGTAGGCGGCCGTGCCTGAGCTCCTCGCGGTCGGCCGCGTCGCGAGGGCGCATGGCGTTCGCGGTCGGGTCCTGATCGCGCCGTACAACGCGGGCTCCGAAGGCCTCGACCGGGTCCGCCATCTCTGGCTCGGCGAGCGCGAGTTCGAGGTCGACCGCGCCGAGAGGGTCAATCTCGGGTACCTGGTCGCGCTGCACGGGGTGGCTGATCGCGATCAGGCGGACGCGCTGCGAGGGCAGGAGGTGCGCGTGGATCGCGCGGACCTGCCGGCGCTGGAAGATGGAGAGATGTACGCGATCGACTTGATCGGCTACGCGGTGTCGGACCCGCAGGGTACGGTCCGCGGCGTGGTGGAAGACCTGGAGGAGGCCGGCGCGCAGGACCTGCTCCGGCTGGAGAGCGGCGCGCTGGTGCCGCTGTCGTTGGTCAAGGAAGTGCAGCCGCAGGCGCGCCGGATCGTCGTCGACGCGCCCGAAGGCCTGTTCGATCTGGAGGAATGAGCGGTGCTGTCGGTCGAGGTCCTCACCCTGTTCCCGCGCATGATCAGCGCGCCCCTCGAGGAGAGCATCCTCGCCAAGGCGCGCGACAAGGGGCTGGTGCGCGTGCGGGTGACCGACATCCGCGAGTTCGCCGAGGGCAAGCATCGCGTCACCGACGACGTCCCCTACGGCGGCGGAGCCGGCATGGTGATGAAGCCCGAGCCGCTGGTCGCGGCCATCGAGGCCGCCCGGCAGCGCCAGCCGTCCGCGCGCGTCGTGCTCACCTCGCCCCAGGGAGCGCCGTTCCGGCAGGGGAAGGCGCAGGAGCTGGCGGACCACGGCGCCTTGATCCTGGTCTGCGGCAGGTACGAAGGCGTGGACGAGCGGGTGCTGGCCTGGGTGGACGAGGAGCTCTCCCTGGGAGATTTCGTCCTGAACGGCGGGGAGATCGCGGCCCTGGCGGTGATCGAGGCCGCGGCGCGGCTCGTGCCCGGTGTCCTGGGAAACGAGCTTTCCGCACACGGGGACAGCTTCTGCGGCGAGGGCCTGCTGGAGGGGCCGCAATACACCCGTCCGCCCGAGTTTCGCGGCATGAAGGTGCCGGGGATCCTTCTCTCGGGCGATCACGGGAAGATCGCGCAATGGCGAAAGGAGCAGGCGGTGGCGCGCACACGCGAGCGCCGCCCCGATCTGCTCACACGGCAAAAGGCTTGACGGGATACTGTTTTTAGGCGACCGGTAATCAGACGAGGATACGAAGATGCGTTCGAAGGCAATCGAGCTGGTGGAGCAGCGGAACGTCAAGCCGGAAGTCCGGGCACAGGTCCCGGAGTTCCGCGTCGGCGACACCGTGCGGGTGCACACGAAGATCAGCGAAGGCGACAAGGAGCGAATCCAGATCTTCGAGGGCGTGGTGATCCGCAGGAAGCGCGCCCACGTGCAGACCACGTTCACGGTGCGCAAGATGAGCTATGGCGTCGGCGTGGAGCGTATCTTTCCGCTCTTTTCACCGCGCATCGACCGCATCGAGATCATCAGCAGCGGCAAGGTGAAGCGCGCGCGGCTGTTCTACCTCCGCGATCTGCAGGGCAAGGCGGCGCGGCTCAAGAGCGCCGAAGAAGGCGGGGCTACCCAGTAACCAGCGGCGGGGGGAGGGGCGAGCGTGCAGCTCACCGAGCTGCTGTTCCAGAAGGTCAAGGACCTGCCGAAGGACGGGCAGCTCTCGCTCAAGCCGGGGTACGTGGCTGTGGTCTCGAAGGCGGCGACCTTCCGAGCCGCGCTCACAGCCCCCGTCTGTCCCGCTCCGGAGGATCCCAAGCGCCTGACCGAGGGCGCAGGGCCGACCCGCGTCGGCGTGGGCCTCCTCTCCGGCGACGGCAGCCCGTACCGGCTGCTCCGGGAGCTGGGCGGATCGCGGCAGCTCCTCCGCTTCGACGCGCAGACGAAGACGTTCGAGGCGGTCACCGAGGACCAGCTGGAGATCGACTCGTTCCTCCGCGTCGAGTGCGGCATGCCCGCGTCCGACGCGTACACCGGCTTCTTCGTCCTCGAGGTGAACGAGCTTCCTTCGCTGCGCGGGAAGGCCGCGGCGGCGGCGAACGAGGCCTACGTCGATCAGCCGAGGGTGAAGGCGCTCAAGGAAGAGCTGGAGATGACGAAGAAGTTCGAGGCCACGCAGGACCGGCTCTTCAAGGTCGCGCAGCGGCTGCACGAGCTCAAGCTGCTCGAGCAGAAGCTGAAGGAAGCGGAAGCCGACGTCAAAGCGGTGGAAGCCGAGCTGAAGCGCGCCTCCTGGTCCCCCGCGGAGATGAAGGACATCACCGCCAAGGCGCTCCGCGCGAAGGAAGATCTGAAGAAGCGCGACGACGCGCTGGCGGACATCGTCAAGAAGCGGGAGAAGGCGGCGCGGACGGTGCCGCCGCCGCCCGAGCCGGTCCTCTCCAGCCCCTGGTTCTACGGCGGCCTCGTCCTCGGCCTCGCGCTGGATGGGCTCGCCTTCTACCTGCGGAAGCCGGCCATCGCGCTGGGCGGGCTGGTCCCGTTCCTCGCTCCGCTGGTGGTGGTGCTCCGCTGGATCGAGGGGGACGAGGCGGACAAGCAGGCCGCCGCCGACGCGCAGGAGCTGAAGGAGCGCGAGGTGAAGATCAAGAAGGACTACGAGGCGGAGCAGGCGCCGCTCAAGGCGGCGATGCGCGCGGCGAAGGTGGACTCGCCGCCGGATCTGATCGCCGTGTTCAAGGAGCGCGAGCTGGTGGTGAAGCGCCGTGACGCGGCGGCCGCGAAGCTCGCGAAGCTGAAGACGGAGCCCGAGGTGTCGCGCCTGGCAGTGGAGATCCCGCTGCTGGAGTCGGAGAAGCAGAAGCTGGAGGAGCAGGTGCACCAGACCGGCTTTTCGCGCGCGATCGGAGAGATCGAGCTGGACCTGAAGCACGCGATGGGAATCTCCACCGCCCGGAGCGCGGCGGTGGTGCCCGAGGCCGAGATCCCCAGACACCTCGTGTCCCGCGCGGCCGAGCTGCTCAACCTCAGCCCCGACGAGCTCTGGTCGCAGCTCTCGCCACGCCTCGCCTCCTACCTGACCGCCCTCACCGACCGGCGGGTCGTCTCGGGAAAATCCGACGAGAAGGGGATGCTGGTCCTCGCCGCGGGCGACGGGCGGAGCGGCGGGTACATGACGCTTCCCCCGCCCTTGCGCGACCTGGTCTACACGGGCCTCCGCCTGGCGCTGCTCGAGCGCGTCGCCGGGTACAAGCGGCTGCCGGTGGTGGTGGACGACGCGTTCGGCATCCTCGAGGGGCCGAAGCGCGCGCTGATCGGCAAGATGCTGAAAGGCATCGGCACGCAGACGCAGGTGATCCACCGGGTCGCCGCCACGCCGGAGCCGGGCAGCGCCGATCTGGTCCTGCAGGCATGACGGATCGGACCAGCAGAGCGCGCCTCGGCGCGCTCGGCGAGGACGCCGCGGTGGATCTCTTGCGCGCGGGCGGCTACCGGATCGTGGCCCGCAACCACCGCTGCCCGCGCGGCGAGATCGACGTGATCGCGGAGAAGGGCGATCTCCTGGTCTTCGTGGAGGTGCGCACGCGGGCCACCTCGGCGTTCGGCGGGCCGGAGGAGACGGTGGGCGCACGCAAGCAGCGGCGGGTGATCGCCGCCGCGCGCGACTACCTCGCGCAGCGCCGCGGCAGGGCGAAGGCGGCGCGGTTCGACGTGATCGCGGTGGTCGACGGGCCGCAGGGGCCGGCGCTGACGCACTTCGAAAACGCCTTCGACGCCAGCGCGTAGCCCCGGTTGGGTTACAAGATGCGTCCGGCATGCCGCTTTACGTCGTCGCCACGCCGATCGGAAACCTGGGCGATCTGACGGAGCGCGCCCGCGAGGTGCTGGCCGCCTGCGACGGCGTGGTGGCCGAGGACACGCGGCACTCCGGGAACCTCTTGAAGCACCTGGGAATCCGCAAGCCGCTGCACGCGCTCCCCGCCTTCGACGAGGCCGCGCGCGTGGAGCCGCTGGTGCGCCGGTTGGCGGCGGGCGAATCCCTGGCGCTGATCACCGACGCCGGCACCCCCGCGGTGAGCGATCCGGGCGCAGTCCTGGTCCGGCGCGCGGTGGAAGAGGGCGTGCGGGTCGTGCCGGTTCCCGGAGCCAGCGCGGCGATCGCCGCGGTGAGCGTGAGCGGTTTTCCCGAAGGGCGGTTCCACTTCGTGGGCTTCTTGCCGCGCAAGGCCTCGCACCGGGCGGAGATGCTGCAGGAGCTGCGCAGCCTCCGCGCCCAGCTCGTTTTCTACGAGTCTCCCCAGCGCCTTTCGCAGACCCTCGCCGACCTGCGATCTTCCCTCGGCGACCGGCCGGCATTGGTCGCCCGCGAGCTGACCAAGCTGCACGAGGAGCTGGCGCGCGGCACGCTCTCCGCGCTGGAGAGCCACTTCGCGGGCGAGGTCCGGGGCGAGGTGGCGATCGTCGTCCGGGGCGCGCCGGAGCCGGCGCCGGAGGATCCCGATGCGCTGGAGTCGGAGGTCCGCGCCCGGCTCTCCCGCGGCGAGAGGCCCAGGGACATCGCCGTCGCGCTCTCCGGCGCGCATTCCCGCCGCGAGGTGTACCAGCTCGCGCTCAGGCTGAAGAAGCGGACCCCCTGACTTCAGTCTTCTCCGCGGAGCCCGAACTCCTTCATCTTCATCTGCAGGCTCTTGCGGGAGATCTTCAGCAGCTTGGCGGTGCGGGTGACGTTTCCGTTGGTCACTTCCAGGCCGCGGACGATCAGGTCGCGCTCGATGGCCTGGACCTGCTCCCGGACGATCTCCTTGAGCGGGCCGGGCGCGGTGGGAACGCCGTGCGAAGCGGGCGCCGCATCCTCGGGAGCCACCGGAGCGGCGCGCAGCGAGCGCGGCAGATCGCCGGCCCGGATCACGGGGGTCTCGGCGAAGAGGATGGTGCGCTCGAGCACGTTCTCCAGCTCGCGGATGTTGCCCGGCCAGGAATACCCCGCGAGCGCGGCCAGGGCGTCGTCCTCGATCCGCTCCACGTTCTTCTTCAGCCGCGCGTTGTATTTCTGCCGGAAGTGCTCGACCAGGAGCGGGATGTCGTCCCTCCGCTCGCGCAGGGGCGGCAGCTCGAGCGGGACCACGTTGAGCCGGTAGAAGAGATCTTCCCGGAACCGCCCGGCGGCGATCTCCCGCGTCAGGTCGCGCGAGGTGGCGGCGATCAGCCGCACCTGCACGCGGGTGGTCTTCACCCCGCCCACCCGCTCGAACTCGCTCTCCTGGATGGCGCGCAGCAGCTTCACCTGCATCTCGATGGGGATCTCGCCGATCTCGTCGAGGAACAGCGTCCCGCCGTCGGCCAGCTCGAAGCGGCCGGGCTTGCTCTGCACCGCGCCGGTAAAGGCGCCCTTCTCGAAGCCGAACAGCTCGGCCTCCACCAGCTCGCGGGGAATGGCGGCGCAGTTGATCTTGATGAACGGGCGATCCCTGCGCGAGGACTTCTCGTGCAGGGCGGTGGCGACCAGCTCCTTGCCGGTGCCGCTCTCGCCCTGGATCAGCACGGTGGAAGGCGCGTCGGCCACCTTGAGGATGATCTGCTGCAGCTCGATCATCCGCTGGCCCTTGCCGACGATCTCGCTGAACCTGCGCCCGGGCTCGTCGGGAATGACGTTGCGCGCGTTCAGGTCCGACTGGCGCGCCGCCTTGGCGATGATCGCCTTCAGCTCGGCGTGCTCGAACGGCTTGGTGACGAAGTCGAAGGCGCCGGCCTTCATCGCCTCCACCGCGCTGTCCACCCGCCCGTGCGCGGTGACCACGATCACGGGTACGTCCGGGTGCGACACCACCACCTTGCGGAGCAGCGAAAGGCCGTCCATCTTCGGCATCACCAGATCGGTGACCACCACGTCGGCGCCGTCGCGGTCCAGGGCGGCCAGGGCTTCCTCACCGTCGGATGCGACCTGTACCTCGTATCCCTCACGCTGCAGCGTGGCCGCGAGGACCTTTCGGAGGCTCTGTTCATCATCTACGACGAGCACCCGGTCTGCCATCTTCGTGTGCGGGGCTATCACGGGCTGTCGGACAGTTGCAAGGAATCGCGGTCCCGCGGCGCTGCCGTTATGGTTGAGTGGCCCGGACCTGGAGGAGCGGTGACCAGACTGGCAGTCCTTCTAATTGCCGGATGCCTCTTCGCCGGGTGCTCCGACTCTGCCACTCCCTGCAGCACCGTGCGCGATTGCCGGAGCACGCAGCGCTGCGTCAGCGGCGGGTGCGTCGATCCCGGCGGTCAGCCTCCCAGCGCCCTCGGCGAGGCTTGCCGCACGACCGCGGACTGCACGAGCGGCCTCACCTGCCAGACCACCGCGGGCTTCGCCGGCGGCTTCTGCACCGCCTCGTGCACGTCCTCCGCCGGTTGCATCGCCTCCGCCTGCACGCCGGTCGGGGGCGTGTCGGTCTGCACCCCGGCCTGCACCTTGGACTCGCAATGCCGGCAGGAATACGGGTGCTGCCCGACCCTGGGCAACGTCTGCGTGCCGCTCGCAGCCTGCACGCCTGCGGCATGCTCCCGGCCGGTGGTTCCCAGCGCGCTGCCCGCGGGGCAGGTGCAGGACTTCGG
>JBGQLA010000044.1:0-19086 GCA_041499865.1 Deltaproteobacteria bacterium | reverse complement strand
CGGCAGCTCTCCAGCCGCCGGGCGATCTGCACGAGAAGCTCGTCGCCCGCGCGGTGGCCGAGGCTGTCGTTCACCACCTTGAACCGGTCGAGATCGAGGAAGAGCACCGCGAAGTGCGCCGCCTCGCGCCCCTTCGCCCGGGCGAAGGCGACCTCCAGGCGGTCCTTGAAGAGCGCGCGGTTCGGCAGCCCGGTGAGCGGATCGTAGAACGCCGCTTGCAGCAGCCGCGCCTGCGCCTTGCGCCGGGCGGTGACGTCGCTTGCCGCCACCAGCAGCGCACGCCTGCCTTCGAAGACCACCTCGTGCACCGAAAGCTCGAGATCGTGCGCCTCGCCAGAGGCGGTCCGGTGTCGCTCCACCGCGGGCGACCCGGCGCGCTGCTCGGCCGCGGCGCCGGGATCGAGGCGGAGGTCGGCCGAGTGCAGGGTGAGGAACTTCTCGCGCGGCCACCCGTAGTGGCGCACCGCTGCCTCGTTCACCGCCAGGAAGGCGCCGCTCTCCGCGTCCTCGACCCACATCGGCTGCGGGTTGTTCTCGAAGAGGATCCGGTAGCGCTCCTCGGAGGCGCGCAGCGCGTCGAGCACGCGCACCCGCTGCGTCACCTCGCGGGTGAGCAGCAGCGTCGACGGCTCGCCGTGGTAGTGCACCGCGCTCGCGCTCACCTCCAGCACGGTGTCGACGTCCCCGCGCCGGAGCACCGTCTCGAAGCGGCGTCCGCGCGCGATCGCCGCCCGCGCCACGCCCCCGTCGGACCAGAGCCCGTGGACCGAAGACCCGATCAGCCGTTCCCTCGCGACGCCGAACAGCTCGCTCGCGCGCGGGTTCGCGTCCCGCACGATGCCGGAGCGCGGATCCACCACGATCAGCGCCTCGGAGACGCTCTCGAACAGGTCGCGGTATCCTCGCTCCACCTTGCGCAGCGTCTCCTCCGCGGGCTTCTGCTCGATCACCCGGCCCAGCTCGGCGCAGGCGCGCGTGATGCCCGCCAAAAGCGTATCGTCAGGCGGTTCCTGTGCATTGGAAAAGAATTCGACCGCCGCGACCGTCTTCTGACGCGCCACGGCAGGAAAGGCGAACACCGAGCCGGCGCCGTCCTCCGAGTCGGGACGCCATTGCGGCGCGCCTTCGCGGAGCACCTTCTCCGCCAATCCCGCACTGCGCCCCCGCCTTCTCCGCTCCGCCAGCCGCCGCAGCGTGGAGAGGCGCTCGGGGCGATCCAGGTGCCAGACGCTGCGGGTGCCGAGATCGCCGGCCTCGATCGAGAACTCGACGCGTCCCGCCTGCCAGCCCGTGGCGGCGCAGATGCGCTGCAATGCGGCGCGAAGCGCGTCCTCCAGGCTCGGCGCCCGTTGGGCTGCCTCACGCACCGAGTGCAGCAGCTTGGGGTCGTGCGCCGTGGGGGGAGGCGTCACCGGCCGAAGTTACTCACTGCTCCCGTGTGAGAGGAAAGGGGCGGTGGGTGGCGGAAAGCAGCGAGGTGTGGTCGGGGGTGCCACCCGGTCCCGGGCGGCGCTCCCGGGGGGCTGCGCAGGGCGCCCGGCCGTTTCTCCGGAGTGGAGAAGGGCGGGCCATCCGGGTGCGCAGGTTCTAGTTTTCCCGCATGGCGAGAGGAATCGGAGAGGACCCGAGGCGCAGCCCCGCGGAGCACATCGCGCAGGTCGAGTTTCCGGCCTCGCGAGAGGATCTGGTGCAGACCGCCGCGGACAACGAGGCGCCCGTGGAAGTGATCAACTTCTTCAAGTCCCTCCCGCGGGAGAGCTACCGCTCCGCCGAGGAAGTGCTGCGGGACTTCGCCGAGGCGGAACGGCGCTTCGCGATGGGCAACCCTCCCGACGAGCGAAACCACCGCGAGAACATCGGCAAGGTCGCTGCGGAAGACCAGTCGAAGCATCCGTAGAGGTTCACTCCGGCAGCTCATGCTCGAGGAGCCCTTCGGGCTGGGAGGGCTCGGTCCCGAACGGCGCGCCCGCCGGGGTTGCGGGGCGGAAACGGGTGGCCACGTCGCCGACGGTGAAGAACATCAGCAGCCCGACGAAGATCAGGGAGGTGACGAAGATGAGCCGCGGCATCCCCGACGAGTTGTTGAGATGCATGAAGATCAGCACCACCAGCGCACTCTTGGTGCAGGCGATCGCCAGCGCGATGGGCAGCGCCCACTGACCAAGATGGTGCTTGCCCGTGAAGTACGTGAGCAGGGTGAACAAGAGCAGCGCGATCCAGACCACCACGTAGGGAATCGCCGAATGCTCATGCTCCTCGTGCGCGTCGCCCGGATGGAGGACGTCGCTGGCCTGACCGCTCGGTCCGCTCTCGCTCACGTGCAGCTCCTCAGATCAGGTACAGCAGCGGGTACAGGAAGATCCACACCAGGTCGACGAGGTGCCAGTAAAGGCCGCCCAGCTCGATGCCGGTGTAGTACCGGGACGAGTAGCGGCCCTGCAGCGTGCGCCAGAGAATCCAGCTGAGGACGCTCATGCCGGCGACGACGTGCAAGCCGTGCAGGCCCGTCATCAGGAAGTACAGCGAGTAGAACATCGCCGCACCGGGGATGGTCACTTCCTTGAACGCGTAATATTTCCCGGGCAGCGCCTGCTCATGGAAGTGCTCGGTGTACTCGATGGCCTTGATCCCCAGGAAGCCCAGGGCCATCAGGATGGTGAGCACGAGGCACACCGCCGCGGCACGGGGCCGGTCGACGCGCGCGAAGTGGATGGCGAGCGCGACGGTGAAGCTGGAGGTGATCAACACCACCGTGTTCACCGTTCCGGCGGTTAGGTTCAGGTGCCGGCTAGCCGCGGCAAAGGCGAGAGGGAACTCGTACCGGTAGATCGCGTAGCCGGTGAAGAGCCCCGCGAAGAGAAGGATCTCGGTGGCCAGGAACAGCCACATGCCCAGGCGCATCGCCTCGTTCTGGCGGGAAAGCGACGAGAAGTGATGCCCGATGATCCCTTCGGGCAGGCCAGCGGCCTCATGCGACACGGATCACCCCTGGCGGCTCGTGGGTGCGGTAGTCATGCGGCATCTGGGTGATGGTCGGGATTTCGTCGAAGTTGTGCGTCGGCGGCGGCGAGGCGGTCATCCACTCGAAGCCCTTGCTCCCCCAGGGATTCGGCGCGGAGCGCTCTCCGTAGCGCAGGGCGATCGCCAGGTAGATGAGGATGATCACGAACCCGAACCCGAGCAGGGTGGCGCCGGCCGTGGAGGCGACGTGCAGCGCCTGGAAGTGCTCCGGGTACTGATAGTAGCGCCGGGGCATCCCGAAGTTGCCGAGGAGGAACTGGGGAATGAAGGTGGCATTGAATCCGAGAATGATCAGCGAGGCCGCCACCAGTCCCCAGCCTTCGGGATAGGTGCGCCCGAACATCTTGGGAAACCAGTAGTGGAGCGCGGCGAGGAACGCCATCACCGAAGCTCCCACCATGATGAAATGGAAGTGCGCGACGATGAAGTACGTGTCGTGCCAGTGGATGTCGAGCGAAGTGGTGGCCAGCGCGATGCCGGTCATGCCGCCGAAGACGAGGAAATAGAGGAAGCCACAGATGTACGCGAACGGCGTCTTGAAGGAGATCGCGCCGCGGTACATGGTCCCCACCCAGTTGAAGATCTTGATGGCGGTGAAGATCCCCACGAACATCGAGAGGAGGCCGAAGGCGCCGCCCACGAACGTGCTCTGTCCGGCGACGAAGAGATGGTGGCCCCAGGTGAAGAACCCGACGAAGCCGATTCCGATCGAGCTGAACGCGATGGCGCGGTAGCCGAATGCGTTCTTGTGGGAGAAGGCGCAGACGGTTTCGGAGATCACCCCCATCGCCGGCAGCACCATGATGTAGACCGCGGGGTGCGAATAGAACCAGAAGAGGTGCTGGAAGAGCACCGGGTCGCCGCCGCGGGCGGGATCGAAGAGGCCGAACCCGCCGATCCGCTCCACGGTGACGAGCAGCAGGCTGATCCCGAGCACCGGGGTGGCGAGGATCTGGATGATGCTGGTGGCGTACAGGCCCCAGACGAAGAGCGGGAGCTTCATCCAATTCAGGCCGGGGGCCCGCAGGGTGTGGGTGGTGACGATGAAGTTCAGGCCGGTGAGGATGGAGCTGAACCCGAGGATGAACGCGCCCAGCAGGATCGGCGCCACCTGCGTCGGCGAGGTGCTGGAGTACGGCGTGTAGAAGGTCCAGCCGGTGTCCGCGCCGCCATGCAGCATCCCCCAGATCGCGATCGCCGCCCCGGTCAGGTAGAGATAGAAGGAGGCGAGGTTCAGGCGCGGGAACGCCACGTCGCGGGCGCCGACCATCAGCGGGAGGACGAAGTTGCCGAACGCGCTGGGGATGGCGGGGATGAGGAAGAGGAAGATCATCACCACGCCGTGGAGCGTGAACAGGCGGTTGTAGCTGATGGCGTCGACGAAAAAGGGGCCGGGCTCGAGGAGCTTGAAGCGCAGCAGCAGCGCGAACACGCCGCCGATGAAGAAGAAGAAGATCACCGAGGCGAGGAACATCACGCCGATCCGCTTGTGATCGCGCGTGTTGAGCCACGACATCACCGTGGTGCCGTCCTCCAGGTAGCTGGGAGCGGCCGGCGCGCCGGCCAGCGCGTGGCTATCGGCCTCGGATAGGCGCATAAGCGGGTCCTTCCGACGGCCCGGTACGGACCGCGTCGCTCTGCAGCGACTTGATGTACTCGAGCAGCGCCGCCACCTCGGGGCCGGCCAGCCTGCCCTGGAAGCTGGGCATCACCGGCTGGAACCCCTCGACGATGCGCAGCGCGGGATCCATCATCGATTGCGTCAGGTAGGCCTCGTCCGCGTCGACGGTGGTGCCGTCGGTCATCTTCTCGCGGCGATGGTAGAGATCGAGCCAGGTGGGGCCGATGTGCCGCGTCCCGTCCGTGGAGTGGCACTTGAGGCAGCCCTGCTCGGCGGCGATGCGCCTCCCCTGGTCGACCATGGTTCCCAAGGGCGGGGAGAAGTCGAGCGAGGTCGGCTGGCCGTCCTGGGTGGCCACCACACCGCGGTGCTGGTACGCCAGCCAGTCTTCGAATTCCTGCGGCTTGAGCACGATCACCTCGCCGCGCATGATCGAATGCCCGGCGCCGCAGAACTCGGCGCAGAGGATCTGGTACCGGCCGGGCGTGGTGGCGTTGAACCAGGTCTGCGTGTACCGGCCCGGCAGCACGTCCTGCTTGATGCGGAACTCGGGGACGTAGAAGGAGTGGATCACGTCGCGCGAAGTCATCAGCAGCCGCACGTTGCGACCCGCCGGCACGCGCAGCACGTTCACGGCGTTCGGCCCGTCGGGATAGGCGACCTTCCACATCCACTTCTTCGCCATCACGTAGACGTCCATCGCGTCGGAGGGCGGCGTCTGCTGGCGGACGAACTCGCGGTAGCCGAGGAAGAACCAGAAGATGAAGAGGCTCAGCGGCACGGTGATGAAGAGCGCCTCCATCCAGATCGGCGGCTCGATGTGCGGGGTGGTCTGCGTCTCGGAGCGTCGCCGGTAGCGGATGAAGAAGAAGATGGCGGTGAGGCCCACGGCGGTGGACACCACGAACGTGGTGATGATGACGAAGAAGTGCAGCTGATCGACATCGCGGGCGAACGTCGAGGCCTGCTCGGGCAGGAACAGCAGTCTGCGCAGGAACTCGTTCATGCCCGGGTTCCCTTCTTCTGCTTCACCTCGCGCCACCAGAGGACGCCCAGCAGCGCGGCCAGCACCACGGCGAAGAAGCCCGAACCCAGCCGGACCGCACCCATCACGTAGAAGTGGTACTTGCGTGCGCTGGGGTCGTATTTGAAGCAGCGCAGGAGCACCCGGTCGAGCGTGGTTCCCACCTTGCCCTGCGAGGCCTCGACGATCGCCAGCCGCAGATCGCGGGGCGGGAGCTCCACGCCGTACAGGTAGCGCGAGATCCTTCCGTCCGGCCCCAGCACCATGCTCACCGCCGGGTGCTCGTACTGCCCGCTCTCCTGGTCGTAGCGGTAGCGGTACCCGACCGAATCGGCCAGCGAACGGATCGCGCTGTCCCCGCCGACCAGGAACGGCCAGTGCGCCGGCCAGGCCTTGCCGGCGTTGCGCAGCGTCTGCAGATAGCCGCCCTGGCGCAGGCGCGCTTCGGGGATGGTGTCCTTCGGCGAGAAGCTGACGGTGAGGCCGTAGTAATCCTCGCCCAGCCGCAGGCCGGTCTCGTTGATCGCCTTGATCACTCCCTGCTGCACCAGGCTGCAGAGCATCGGGCAGTCGAAGTAGATGAGCGTGAGCACCACCGGCTTGCCGCGGGCGGCGAGATCGCGCAGGCGCACGCGGTTCGACTCGCTGTCCATGAACGAGGCGTCGGCGATGGACTGGCCGAGGCGCTCGACCACGTCGACCGGCGCGTCCTGCGCCGTGGGCACCTGCGCGTCGCCGGCAGGAGCGATTCCCAGGATGAAAAGGACGGCGATCACTTCTTCTGCTCCTGCTGCGCTTTCTGCTGTTGCTGCACCACCAGGTCCATGGCGCGCTCGATCGGCATGTGGATCGTGCCCTGCTTGCGGTCCATCCACCCCCAGCTGGAGAGGCGCTCGATCCGCTCCTTGCGGTAGACCTGCACCGCGCGGGTGACGTCGAAGGGGACCTGGTCGACGATCCCCACCTCCGCCTGCCCGAGCCTCGCCGGCACGACGGCGGGCCCGGCCGGTTGCAGGATCTTCTGGCGCGCGTCGAGGTACCGCCAGACGACGAATGTCGCGATCGAGAAGGTCATGAGCGCGGCCAATCCGACGCCGATGAGGGGGAACCAGTTGATGATCTCCTCCGCCTGCGCCGGCGGCGGGGTCATGTGTTCGGTCGAATGGGATGGCTCGTGGCTCATGGCTGCACGTACCTCAACGAATCCTCCAGGAACGGGTCGCCCACCGGGATGGGCCGCGCGGCGCGGAAGAGCAGCATCGCTGCGGCGACCGACACGCCGCCGATGCCGACGAACGCGGTGAGGTGCGTCCAGTGCAGGCCGAGGCGCGACGGGTCGGCCGCGGGCATCACCATCCAGTAGAGATCGATGTAGTGCATCGCCAGCATCCAGGCGGCCACCGCGGCGAGGGCCGGCGGGCTGCGCTTGAGGTCCCGCGAGAGCAGCAGGAAGAAGGGGACCAGGAAATGCCCGAGCAGGATGAGGATGCCCACCGGCCGCCACACGCCGCGGCTGCGCACCACGATCCAGGTCAGCTCTTCGGGAAGGTTGCCCGCCCAGATCAGCATGTACTGGGAGAACGCCATGTAGGCCCAGAAGGCGGTGAAGGCGAGCAGCAGCTTGCCGGCGTTGTGCTGCTGGTCGACGGAGATCACGGCCGCGAGCGGCGAGTCGCTGGACCGCACGCCGGTGATCACCAGGCAGATCAAGGCCAGCGAGGCGACAAAGGCGCCGACGCAGGCGTAGAGCCCGAAGATCGTCGAATACCAGGTGGGCTGCAGCGACATCATCCAGTCGAAGGAAGCGAAGGTGAAGGTGAGGACGAACAGCAGCAGGCCCGGCGGCGACCACCAGCGGGCGCGCGCGGTGAGCTCGGCGCTGGGGGTGTCGTCCTGCCGCACGGACCAGGCCCGCAGCATCCAGGCGAAGAGCGTCCAGCAGACGAAGTAGATCGCCGCGCGGACGGTGAAGAAGCCCAGGTTCAGGTAGGGCCGCTTGTGCTCGAGCATCTCCCGCAACTCCGGGCCCGGATTCTCGGGTGCCACCCAGAACCAGACGTGCTTCGCCCCGAGCAGCAGGGGGATGAAGAGCACGATGAACACCGGGATGGTCGCGCCCGCGGTCTCCCCGAAGCGCCGGATGGTCACGTTCCAGCGCGCCCCCGCGGTGTGGTTGGCCATCACCAGCGCGACGGCGCCGAGGGCCAGGCCCAGCCAGAAGACGTACGCGACCAGGTACGCGAGCAGCGCCGGCCTCGGCGCGATCGCCATCCCGATGAAGGTGAGCACCAGGCCCACCGCGCCGGCGATTGCGCCGCCCAGGATCCAGCTGCGCCCGCCCTGGTAGCGGGGAAGATCCCTGTCCGGCAGTGCGCGCGCCTGGCTCATTGCTCCGCCTCCGCGCGCAGCTTCTGCTGGATGCCCGCCGGCGCGTCGGCGAGCGTGCCGGCCTGGCTGCGCTGCAGCGCCTGCAAGTAAGCCACGACCGCCCAGCGCTCGCGCGCGGTGAGCTCCGCGGAGTAGGGCGACATCAGTCCGAATCCCTCGGTGATCACCTGGAAGACATGCCCCGGGCCCGGATTGCGCAGCCGGTGCAGGTTCGGCGGGGGCCGCAAGGACATCTTGGTCGCGACCAGGGAGACACCGTCGCCGACCAGGCCATGGCAGACGGCGCAGTGGATCTCGAAGCGGGTCCGCCCCTGCAGCATCAGCTCCTTGGTCACGGCGATGGGGATGGCGCTGACGATCTGGCCGGTGCGGTCGCGCCCGCTGGTGATCTCCGGCCGCAGGGTCTGCCGCTCGCGCGGGACGGTGCCCTCGGGAGGCGGGCGCATCGCCCGGCCGTCCTCGTACTGCGGATTCGCGGCGAAGGCCTTGAACTTGGGCTGCCGCTCCATCGGGTCGAAGATGGTGGTGTCGCCGCAACCGGCGCAGAGGACGGCGAGGAGAAGGAGCTTCCTCATACGCTCTCCGCCACGGTGTGCACCTTGCGCGCGCCCGCGTCGCGGAACTTCTGCTCCAGCTCGGGGACCGCGTTCTCGTCCGCGGTCTCGGCGCTGATCCAGAACGCGTCGAGCGACGCGGTGCGGAAGCGCTCGGACTCGAAGACGGGGTGGTACGTGCGCGGGAGGCCGAAGAAGACGAAGATCGAGCTGAAGAAGATCGAGAGCACCGCGATCAGCACGCCGGATTCGAAAGTGATCGGGATGTTCGTCCAGAAGCCGTGCTGCGGCCGGTTCCCCACGTTGATGGGGAAGTCGACCGCGTTCATCCACCACTGCAGCGTATAGCCGCCGAGCGCGCCGAGGACGCCGCCGGTGAGGGCGACGATGGGGACCTTGCTGCGGGGAAGAGCGAGGGCGTCGTCGATCCCGTGCAGCGGGTAGGGGGAGTACGCGTCGAGGCCGGCAACGCCGCCCTCGCGCAGCTTGCGCGCGGCCTGCACGCAGGCATCCGGTTGCGAGAACTCGCCGAGGACGAATCGCCTCATGGCTCCGTCGCCTCCAGCTCGCCGGCGTGCAGGGGCGCTGCGGGCGTGTGCAGGGAAACGCCGGCCGCGCCCTCGTGCAGCTCGTGGTTCAGCTCCTTCACCTCGCTCACCGCCACGGCGGGGAGGAACTTGAGGAAGAGGAGGAAGAGCAGGCCGAAGAAGCAGATCGTGCCCCCGAGCAGCGAGAGGTCGACCCAGGTCGGGTAGTACATCGCCCAGTTCGAGGGGATGAAGTCCTGGTGCAGGGAAGTGACGATGATGTTGAAGCGCTCGAACCACATCCCGACGTTGATCAGCACCGCGCCGATCCAGAGCGTCCAGATGTTCCGGCGCGCCCACTTCAGCCAGTACATCTGCGGCACCACCACGTTGCAGAGCAACTGCAAGTAGTACGCCCAGGCGTACGGTCCTTTCGGCCGGGTGACGAAGAAGACGTACTGCTCGTAGACGTTGCCGCTGTACCAGGCGATGAAGTGCTCCATCAGATATCCGTAGTCGACGATCAGCCCGGTGCAGAGCATCACCTTCGCCATCGATTCCAGGTGTCGCGGGGTGATCACGTGCTTGAGGCCCATGAAGCGGCGCGCGGGGATCATCAGCGTCAGCACCATGGCGAAGCCGGAGAAGACGGCGCCGGCGACGAAGTACGGCGGGAAGATGGTGGTGTGCCAGCCGGGGAGGATGGAGAGGGCGAAGTCCCAGGACACGATGGTGTGCACCGAGAGCACCAGCGGCGTGGCCAGCCCGGCGAGGAGCAGGTAGGCGATCTTGTAGTGGTGCCAGTGCCGCGCGCTGCCGCGCCAACCCAGCGCGAAGATGCCGTAGGTGACGCGCGCGCGCCGGCTGGTGGAGCTGTCCCGGAGCGAGGCGAGGTCGGGGATCAGGCCCAGGTACCAGAAGAGGAGCGAGGTGATGAAGTAGGTGGAGACCGCGAACACGTCCCACATCAGCGGGCTCTTGAACTGCGGCCAGATGGAGTTCGTGCTCGGGTAGGGGAACAGCCAGTAGATCGCGAACCAGGGACGCCCGGTGTGCAGCACGGGGAAGAGCGCCGCCTGCAGGACCGCGAAGAGCGTCATCGCCTCCGCGAAGCGGTTGATGCTGGTGCGCCACTTCTGCTGGAAGAGGAGGAGGATGGCGCTGATCAGCGTCCCGGCGTGGCCGATGCCGATCCACCAGACGAAGTTGATGATCCCGAACGCCCAGGCGACCGGGATGTTGTTGCCCCACATCCCGATGCCCTTGGCGATGGTGATGGTGACCGCCGCGAAGAGCATGCCCGTCCCGGCGAGCCCGATCAGCACCAGCGCCAGCCAGCCGCGCTGCGGCGGCTGCCAGACGTAGGCGTTCAGCGTCTTGTTCAGGGTGCCGTCGTCCTGGGCCCCCTCGACCAGCGGGAGCGGGCGCAGAGCGGCGCGGGCGTCGATCGCGGTTTCGGACACTTTAGGCCAGCTCCGGATTGGGGTTCATCACCCGGGCGAGATACGCGGTGCGCGGGCGTGTGCCCAGCTCGTGCAAGAGATCGTAGCGGCGCTCCTCCTGGTGCAGCCTCGTCACCTTCGCGCCGGGGTCGTTCAGATCGCCGAACACGATCGCCTCGGTGGGGCACGCCTGCTGGCAGGCGGTGAGCACCTCGCCGTCGCGGATGCGCCGGTCCGCCAGGCGGCTGTCGATCCGGGCGCGCTCGATCCGCTGCACGCAGTAGGTGCACTTCTCCATCACCCCGCGCGAGCGGACGGTGACGTCGGGGTTGAAAGCCATCTTTTCGGTGTCGGTGTAGTCGTTGGTGTAGGCGAAGAAGTTGAAGCGCCGCACCTTGTACGGGCAGTTGTTCGAGCAGTACCGCGTCCCGACGCAGCGGTTGTAGACCATCTCGTTGAGACCTTCATCGCTATGGACCGTCGCATTGACGGGGCACACGTACTCGCAGGGCGCAAATTCACAGTGCACGCACATCAGCGGCTGGAAGACGACGCCGGGGTTGCCGGTGTCGTCGCCGGTGAAGTAGCGGTCGACGCGCAGCCAGTGCATCTCCCGGCTGCGGAAGACGCGGTCCTTGCCGACCACCGGGATGTTGTTCTCCGCCACGCAGGCCACCATGCAGGAGCTGCAGCCGGTGCAGCGGGAGAGGTCGATGGCCATGCCCCAGCGGTACCCGGGATATTCCTGCGCCGGGTAGAACGTCAGCGGCGGCCCGCGGTGCTCGGCGAGCTTCTCGCCCGTTTCCTTCAGCTTCGCGACCGTGGTGGACGCCGCGATCAGCCGCCCCTCCATCGAATGGTGCTCCTGCGTCTGGGCGATCCGCGCCTTGTCGCCCACCGGGGTCACGGTCAATCCGGGAGCGAACCAGGGGACGTCGCTGTGGCGCAGGGTGCTGGTGTCGAATCCGAGGTCGCGGCAGAGCGCCTCGCCTTCGCCGCTGCGCCCGTATCCGATGGTGACGGTGACGCAGTCCTCGGCGTGTCCGGGGGCGATCACCACCGGCGCCACGGCGGGAGGCCCGCGCAGTCCGAGGTTGACGCGGTCGCCTTGGTGGAGCCCCAGCCTCTCGGCGGTCTTCGGCGCGACCAGCGCCGCGTTCTCCCAGGTGACCTTGGTGACCGGATCCGGCAGCTCCTGCAGCCAGGAGACGTTGGCGAACCGGCCGTCCCAGACGCGGTAGTCGGGGACGATGTTGAGCTGCAGTCCCGGCGTCGCGTCGGAGGGAGCGATCTGCATCGCCGCCGCGAGGACCTGCTCGTGCCGGACGGCCGGCGTCTCCGGCGCGGTGGCGGTCCCCGCGATGAAGCCGTCCGCCAGCCATTTCTCCCAGTTGAGCGCGAAGCCATCGGGGCGCTGCGCCTGCCAATACTCGCGCAGCTGCGTGTGCGCCGTCCGATCGCCCTCGCCGAGGAACGCCGCCAGCACTTCGTACTCGGTGGCGCCGGCATACAGAGGAGAGATCAACGGCTGCACGAACGTGACGGTGCCGTCGTGCGCGCGCGCGTCGCCCCAGCTCTCCAGCGGGTGCAGCGCCGGAACCACCCAGCCTGCCCGCTGCGCCGTCTCGTCCAGGTAGAGCGAGCGGTAGACGGAGTGGGGCACCTGCGAAAGCGCCTTGCCGAAGTTGAGGTCGAACGGCGCGCCGTACACCGGGTTCCAGGAGGTGATCACCAGCGTGTCCACCTGTCCGGTGCGCATCTCCTCGGTGAGCTGTCGCAGGGCGCGCGGCCCTGCATCCGTGTCGTGCAGCACCGGGCGGGCCACCGCGGCGCAGGCGCTGCCCAGGCTGGAGTTGATCGCGTGCGCAACCGCGTGCAGCGCGGGAGGCTGGCGGGGCCCGACGCAGACCAGGGCGCCGCGGCCGGCCCTCACCAAATCCTTCGCCAACGCGTCGGCGAACTTCGCGTTCTCCGGAGAAAGCGGGAACCGCTGCGCGAGCGGGGCGTAGCGCGCCAGCGCGGGCACCTGGCCGGCGAGCCGTCCGAGCAGCGCCAGCCCGAACCGCTGCACGTCGGTCGGCTTCAAGCGCAGCCGGTGGTCGGCGTTCATCCCCGTGACGGTGAGGTTCGACTCGACGGCGTAGAGCCGCGCCAGGTCGCCCTTCGCCGGATCGCGCTTGTCCCCCCACTGCGCCATCGCCGGCAAGGTGCCGGGCAACGCGGCGAGCAGGTCGCAGTCCAGCGAGAGCACGACCCGCGAGCGGGAGAGATCGACGCGGGTCTCGTACGCGCCGCCGAAGGCGAGCTGCGCGCCGTCGTGGACCTGCTGCAGGGGGATCGCGCTCCAGGTGGAGAACTTCGCCCGCGGATAGGTTGCGAGGAGCCGCTGGCGGAGCTGCGCGAGCAGCGGCGAGGAGCTGGGCTCCAGCAAGAAGCGCAGGCCCTCCCCCTGCTTCTGGCGAAGCCCCTGCGCATTCGCCACCGTCGCCCGGAGGAAGTCGCGCCAGGCGCGCGGCTGGTTCTGGAACTGCACCACCTTCAGGCGCTGCGGATCGTAGAGCCGGAGGAGCTCCGCCTGCTCCAGCGGTCCCACCGCGCCGCGGCTGGAGGGGTGATCCGGGTTTCCTTCCACCTTCGTCGGGCGTCCTTCGTGCGCTGTGACCAGCAGGCCGGTGGCGCGGCCATCGATGGTGGTCGCCGTCGCATAGTGCAACGCATTGCCCGGGGTGATCTCCGGCGGCTGCCTGGTGTACGGCAGGATCTTGTCGTCCGGCGGCTTCAGGCAGCCCCCGAGCGTCGCCAGCGCCGCGCTGGCACCGAGCAGCTGCAGGACCGAGCGCCGGGAAGTGGCGTCGTCGGGCGGCGCCTCGGGACCCAGCTCGCGGGAGAGCGCGGGGGGCGCGGCGTGTTCGTCGAGACTGCGCCAGATCTTCTGCTGGCCGGCGATGGGAAGCGACTTTAGCGATGGCATGTCGTGCAGCTCGTGCGCGTTTCTACGTGGTACTCGTCTTTCAGCTGCCGGCCGAGCGCGAGCTGATCCCCTTTCGGCTTGTAGGTCATGCTGGTGACCTGATCGCGGGGGCGGAGGAACTTCTCGGGCTGGCGGTGGCAGTCCAGGCACCACCCCATGGTCAAGGACTGCCCCTTCTCCACCTGCGCCATCTCGTCGATGCGGCCGTGGCAGGTGACGCAGCCCACGCCCTGCTTCACGTGGATGGAGTGGTTGAAGTAGACGAAGTGCGGCAGCTTGTTGACCTTGTTCCAGACGATGGGCCGGTCGGCGAAGTAGCTCTCGCGCACCGGCGCCAGCTTCGGGCTCTTGTTCCAGATCTGCTCGTGGCAGTTCAGGCAGAGCGAGGTCGGAGGCACGCCGGCCCAGGGCGACTTCTCCACCAGGTAATGGCAGTAGCGGCAGTCGATGCCTTCGTCGCCGACGTGGTGGCGGTGATCGAACTGCACCGGCTGGTCCACCGGCGACTGCATCTGGGTGAAGAACGGCGTGCGCACGTAGATCATCGCGCTGGCGATCGGCCCCCCGAGCAGCAGCGCGACCACGACCAGCCCGATGCGGAAGGTGGTGTTGGAGGCGGGCTTGAAGAGAGAGCTCATTCCGTTCTCAGGTGGCCGTGCTGCGGAGCGGCGCTTGGTAGCCGAAAACTTTTCGCGCGGGCCGGGATGAATCGTCGCAGCGACGGAACGTCGCACCCCTCGATCGCCTGCGAGCGCGTCGAGGGTGCGCGATGCTGCCCATTGATCCACCGAGTTGGCAAGCGCCGGGTCGGCCCGTGTCGCCTGCGTGTCACGTAACTACCCTGACGCAGAGGTTTTCAGGTGGCGAAGACCGTGGGCGACTTCGTCATCGAGCGCCTGCGCGCGTGGGGAGTCCAGCGCGTTTTCGGATATCCGGGCGACGGCATCAACGGGACCATGGCGGGTTTCGAGCACGCCAGCTCACGTAAAGTTTACCGGCGAACCCGGCGTCTGCCTCGCCACCTCGGGCCCGGGCGCCATCCATCTGTTGAACGGCCTGTACGACGCGGCGCTGGACCACCAGCCGGTGGTCGCCATCGTCGGCCAGTCGGCCACCACCGCGCTGGGTGGCGACTACCAGCAGGAGGTCGATCTGCAGAACCTCTTCAAGGACGTCGCCCACAACTACGTCACCACGGTGACCACGCCCTCCGCCGCCCGGCACGCGATCGATCGCGCGTTCCGCATCGCCATCTCGGAGAAGTGCGTGACCTGCGTGATCGTCCCCAAGGACCTGCAGGACATGATCGGCGAAACGATCAAGACTGCCGTCGCCGGCATCTTCAAGAAGGAGAACCTGGACGGCTGAGCCGGAGAGCCGCGATCCGCGTCTCCGCCTACGAGGTCACGCGCTCGCCGGGGCCGCCGCGGCGGTGCTGGTGGCGGCCGTGCGCAGGCTCTGATGCGCCTGGCGTTGATCTCGGCGGCACACGCGGGCAAGCTCTCCGGATGCTGCCTGGATGCGCGACTCCCGAGGGCACTGCCCGGTTCCGCGACGCGAGCGGCGCCGCGCTCGGTCATTTCCGGCAGACCCCGAACAATCTCTGGGTTTCCTCGCTGGGGATCGGCACGTATCTCGGCCGCGACGACGCGGCGACAGATGCGCTCTACGCGGCCTCCGTCCGGCGCGCTCTCCAACTCGGGCTGAACGTGGTCGACACGGCGATCAACTATCGCAACCAGCGCAGCGAGCGCGCGGTGGGCGCGGCGCTGCGCGAGAGCGGCCAGGAGCGGGACGGCGTCGTCCTCTGCACGAAGGGCGGCTACCTCGCCTTCGACGGCGGGCGCCCGTACGACGCGCGCGCCTACGTGGAGGAGACGTTCCTGCAGCCGGGAATCCTCAAGGCAGACGAGATCGTCGCCGGCTGCCATTCGATGGCGCCGCGGTTTCTCGCGGACCAGATCGCGCGCAGCCGCCGGAACCTCGGCGTCGAATGCATCGATGTCTATTACCTGCACAACCCCGAGACGCAGTTGGGCGAGGTTCCCCGTTCCGAGTTCCTCCGCCGGCTGCGGCTCGCCTTCGAGGCGCTCGAGCGGGAATGCGGCGAAGGGCGCATCGGGTGCTACGGGACCGCCACCTGGAGCGGATATCGTCTCGAGCCCGAAGACGAGGAGTACCTCTCGCTTTCCGAAATGCTCGACGCCGCGCGCGAGGTGGGCGGCGACAAGCACCGGTTCCGTGCCCTGCAGCTGCCGTTCAACGTGGAGATGGACGAAGCGGCCACCTTGCGCAATCAGGGCGAGCTGACCCTGCTCCAGGCGGCGCGGGCCGCAGGCCTGATGGTGTTCGCCTCGGCGAGTGTCTTGCAGGGGCGGCTGACGCAGCAGCTTCCGCAGGCCGTGCGCGACGCCCTCCACGGCGTGGACACCGACGCGCAGCGCGCGCTCCAGTTCGCCCGCAGCACGCCGGGGATCACCTGCGCGCTGGTGGGGATGAAGACGCCGGCGCACGTGGAGGAGAACGCGGCGGTGGCGAAGGTCCCGCCGCTGCGATTGCAGGAGGGGTGATGCCAGGCAACCGGAGCTCCGAGGAGTGGGTGGCGCGGTACGCGACCAGCCACATGCATCCCGTCAATCGCGCCTGCCACACCGTAGGCATTCCGCTGATCGTGCTTTCGCTGCTGGTCGCTGTTGCGGGCTTCGCCGCCCATGCGCTCCGGGCCTGGGCGGCTGGTCTCTTCGTCGTCGGCTGGATCTTCCAGTTCGTCGGTCACTACTACGAGAAGAAGCCTCCCGAATTCCTCAGCGACTGGCGCTTCCTCTTCGTGGGGCTGCGCTGGTGGTTCGCGAAGGTCCGCGGGAAGGCGTAATCGCGCTCGTTGGAGCCGATTTGATTGTGCGAGCACAGGTTGATCTTTCCCATCGCCTGAGCCTAAACGAACTGGGGAGAATCCCGTGCGCGTTCTCGACCCTGAGGGTGCCCATCTCGCGGCCCTCCGACGCCTCGCCGGATTCCGCGGCCGGCGTGTGCTGGAGCTCGGCTGCGGCGATGGCCGGCTCACTGGGGGCATTGCGGGAGATGCGGCGCAGGTCCTGGCGTTCGATTCCGACGGCGTGGCGGTCGAGCGAGCACGCCGCTCGCTGCCCGCCGGGTACGCTGGCCGGGTGGAGTACCGGGTCGCCTTGGGAACGCAGATACAGCTCGAGCGCGGTTCCTTCGACGTGGCCTTGTTCTCCTGGTCACTTTGATGAGTGGAACCCGAGGACGTCGTGGACGTCCTGGACAACATGGTCGGGGCGGTGAAGTCGGGCGGGCTGGTGCTCGATCTCCAGGCGATCCGGCAGAGCCCCCGCGTCGAGAGTGGCGGGCGGTTGGTGTGCGAGATCGACGGTGAGCCGCTCTTTCGGAGAGTGGACGCGGCCACCGCCGCGGTGGAGAACCTTGTCGCCGCGGGCCGCCTCGTCGAGGAGGCGGTCGACGACCACGACGTCCTCAAGCACTACGCGAACGGCGGGGAGCTGGTCGAAGATTTCGCGGGCAAAGACCGGCGGCTGCCCGGCGACGCCGTGCCCGGACTGCGTGCGCTGACGCAACCCTGCGTCGTCCGCGAGCGCTGCCGGCTCAGGCGGCTGCGCGTGCGGTGATCCGGTTCAGGCGGCAGCGGGCCGGACATTCCGGCCGGCGAGACGGAGGCCCACGCGTCCAGCCCTCCCCAAGTCCCTCAACCGGAACGCCCCGCCTTCAGGCTTGCGCTGCTCTCCCTCAGGGGCCTGCAGCCGCGCGAGTTGCGCGGTTTGACGGCCCCCGAATCGGACCGCGGAACAATCCGGAGGGACGACCCGACCCTCCCGAGGGGCGAGCCGGCCTGATACCTCGCCAGTCCGGGGATCGAACGGGCTCATGGCGCCCTCCAGGCATGCGGCAGCAGATCGGCAAGATGTCCGTCACATGAGCGTAGTGAGACAGACGTCCTGTGTCGCGCATCCCAGGGGGTGCGCCCTGCATCCTAGGCACACCGCGGGCGTCGCGCGTCTCGACCCGATGCCGCTGCGCGCCCCCGGACCCAGGAGGACCAAATGCGAACGCGTCTGTTCTCGCTGCTCCCGATCGGGCTGCTGGCGGCCTCGTTCCCTGCCGCCGCGCAGCACTACGCGCAGACAAATCTCGTTTCGGACCAGGATGGAAAGGCGCGCTTCCTCGATCACAACCTGGTGAACGCCTGGGGACTCGTTTCGAGCCCGACGTCTCCCTGGTGGGTCTCCAACAACGGCACGTTGAAATCGACCCTCTACGACGGCAACGGCGTCGCACGGACGCTTGTGGTCAGCATCCCCGGACCTCCGACGGGCGTCGTGTTCAACGCCGGGGCGGGCTTCGTCGTGCGCAGCGGCGCCGCGAGCGGCCCGGCCCGGTTCATCTTCGCCACCGAGGACGGCAAGATCGCCGGCTGGAATACGGGCGTGCCCGCGGCCGGCTCGACGCAGGCCACCGTGGGCAGCGACCAGTCCGCGCGCGGCGCCGTCTACAAAGGCCTCGCCATCGCGACCACCGCGACTGGAGACTTCCTCTATGCGACCGACTTCCACAACGGCGCTGTCGACATGTTCGACTCGTCGTTCACGCTGGTCGGCTCGTTCACCGACGAGCGGCTTCCGCATGGGTATGCGCCGTTCGGCATCCAGACCATCGGCGCGGTCGTCTACGTGACGTTTGCCAAGCAGGACAAGGTGGCGCACGACGACGTTCCGGGCAAAGGCCGCGGATTCGTCGATGCGTTCGACACCTCAGGCATCTTGCTCCAGCGCGTCGCTTCGCGCGGCCGCCTGAACTCGCCGTGGGGCATCGCGCTCGCCCCCGCAACCTTCGGCGAGTTCGCCGGCGACCTGCTGATCGGCAACTTCGGCGACGGCAAGATCAACGCCTTCAATCCGCTGGCCGAGCGAAAGAGCGGCCAGTTGCAGAGCAAGGGCCAGCTCCTGACCGCGAGCTGCTCGACGCTGATCATCGACGGCCTGTGGGCGCTGCAGTTCGGCAACGGCAGCGGATCCGGGTCGAAGGACACCCTCTATTTCACCGCCGGTCCTGACGCCGAATCGCATGGCCTGTTCGGCAACCTCGTCCCGACGTCGGGGCCGTCGTGCCGGCACCAGGATGACGACGAAGGTAACGACGACGATTGACCGCCTCGCACTTCTCACGGCCGCGCCGCGGTCGTGGTGAAATCGACGCGCCTCGACGCACAGTGCCACCTGTTTCGGGGGCCATCCGAAATCGTTCCCCAGATCAAGTGGCACGCATCGTACGCACCTTGTCGCGGCGGTGCTCCGCAGCCCCGTCTATCCGGCCCTGCTCGCGTCCGGATCGTCGGGGCCTCCCGCGGTCGCCAGCTCCAACGGGAAGCGCCGCCTCATCGCCTCGAGCACCAGGTCCTCCACCTGCACCTCCGAGCCGAGGGTCAGCGCTTTTGCGAGAAGCGCCTCCATCTCGCTCAGCGTGCTGGAGACGAGGATCGACTTCACCCCCGGGATGAAGCGG
>JBGQLA010000043.1:0-19209 GCA_041499865.1 Deltaproteobacteria bacterium | reverse complement strand
GCCCGAACCGGTCGTAGCGGGCGCGCTTCTCCGGGTCGCAGAGGACCTCGTAGGCCTCGGAGGCTTCCTTGAACCGGTCTTCGGACGCCTTGTCGTCGGGATTCTTGTCCGGGTGGAACAGCAGGGCGAGCTTGCGGAACGCGCTCTTCAGCTCCGGGGCCGCCGCCGTCCGGGAAACCCCGAGGATCTCGTAGTAATCGCGCTTCTGGGACACCGTCACTCCTCGGGCAGGCCAGCAGGCGCTCGACGCGCCTCGTCTAACGTAAGAACAACGCTCGCCTTGTCAATCGTTCAGCCCGACGGAGAGTTCTTTCAGCTCTTCGCCGCCGCCTTCTTGTCGCCCGCGTCGCCCGAGGAATAGAGGGCGTCGGCGATGCGGTAAGCGGAGCCTTCCAGGCGCTGGACGGCCGCCTTGATGCGCACGAGATCCTCGCTGTCCACCACCGCCTTGAGCGCCTCGAGGTCGGCGCGGATCTCGGCCATGTCCTTGGCCGGCAGCAGCGTCGAGTACTCCTCCAGCGCCTTCTCGGTGGTGTAGATGAGGCCGTCCGCCGAGTTCTTCACGTCCGCCAGCTCCTTCTTCTTCTTGTCGCTGGACTTGTGGTGCTCGGCGTCGGCGATCATCTTCTGGATCTCCTGCTCGGTGAGCCCGGACGAGGCGACGATCCGGATGCTCTGCTGCTTCCCGGTGCCCAGGTCCTTGGCGCTGACGTGGACGATGCCGTTGGCGTCGATATCGAACGCCACCTCGATCTGGGGCACGCCGCGCGGCGCCGGCGGGATGCCCACCAGCTCGAACCGGGCCAGCGTCTTGTTGTCGCCCGCCATCTCGCGCTCGCCCTGCAGGACGTGCACGTTCACGATCGGCTGGTTGTCCACCGCGGTGGAGAACACCTGCGACTTCCGCGCCGGGATGGTGGTGTTCTTGTCGATGATCTTGGTGAACACGCCGCCGGCCGTCTCCACGCCGAGCGAGAGCGGGGTGACGTCGAGCAGCAGGACGTCCTTCACCTCGCCCTTCAGCACCCCGCCTTGGATGGCGGCGCCGATCGCCACCACCTCGTCCGGGTTCACGCCCTTGTGCGGCTCCTTGTTGAAGAAGCCCTGCACCGCCTGCTGCACCTTCGGCATGCGGGTCATGCCGCCGACCAGGATCACCCGGTCGATGTCCTTGGCGGTGACCCCGCCGTCCTTGAGCGCGATCTTGCAGGGCTCGACCGTCTTCTGCACCAGGTCGTTGACCAGCTCCTCGAGCTGGCCGCGGGTCATGGTCTCGGTCAGGTGCTTGGGGCCGCTGGCATCGGCGGCGATGAACGGCAGGTTCACGTCCGTCTCCGCCGCGGAGGACAGCTCGTGCTTGGCGCGCTCGGCGGCTTCCTTCAGGCGCTGCAGCGCCATGCGATCGCGCCGCAGGTCGATGTTGGTCGCCTTCTGGAACTTGTCGTTGAGGGAGTCGACGATCCGCTGGTCGAAGTCCTCGCCGCCGAGGAAGGTGTCGCCGTTGGTGGCCTTCACCTCGAACACGCCCGAGTTCAGCTCCAGCACCGAGATGTCGAAAGTGCCGCCGCCCAGGTCGTAGACGGCGATCTTCTCCGCGCCCGAGTTGCGCATCGAGGCGCCGGTCTTGCTCGCCGCGCCGCCCTGCGCCTTGTCGAGGCCGTACGCCAGCGCCGCCGCGGTGGGCTCGTTGATGATGCGCAGCACGGTCAGGCCGGCGATGCGGCCCGCGTCCTTGGTGGCCTGCCGCTGCCCGTCGTTGAAGTAGGCGGGGACGGTGATCACCGCCTCGGTCACCGGCTCGCCGAGGTAGTCCTCGGCGGTCTGCTTCATCTTCGCCAGGATCATCGCGGAGATCTCCGCGGGGCTGTACCGCTTGCCGCGCAGCTCCACCCAGGCGTCGCCGTTCTCGGCCGCGACGATCCGGTAGCTGGAGACCGAGATGCTCTTCCGCACCTCGTCGGAATCGAACTTGCGCCCGATCAGGCGCTTCACCGCGAACACCGTCGCTTCGGGGTTGGTGATCGCCTGGCGCTTCGCGATCTGCCCGATCAGCCGCTCGCCGGCCTCGGTGAACCCGACCATCGACGGGGTGGTGCGGCTCCCTTCGGAGTTGGGGATGACGACCGGCTCGCCGCCTTCCATGACGGCGACGCAGCTGTTGGTGGTGCCGAGATCGATGCCGATGACCTTGGGCATTGAAGGCGTTCTCCCCCCCCATTTCTTGTACCTCAAGGCCCGCGGCCTTTGGAACAAACCATCGGCGTGGGAAAATTCAGCCCTGCGCCCCACCCCCGCCGCCGCCGGAGGAAGGCGAGCCGGATCCCGGCGCTGTGCGAGGTTTGGCCACCACCACCGCGGCCGGCCGGATCAGGCGGTCATTGAGCTTGTAGCCCTTGGCCATCTCCGACACCACGGTGCCCGGCGGATCGTCGCTGTCCTGCTGCATCAGCGCCTCGTGGAGGTTGGGATCGAAGGGCTTGCCCACCGCGCTGAACCCGGTCACGCCGTGCTTTGCCAGCGTGTTCTCGAACAGCTTCTGCACCAGCCTCACTCCGTCGATCACCTGGCGGGGATCGTGCTGCTCGGCGTGCTCGAGGGCGCGCTCGAGGTTGTCCATCACGGGCAAGAAATCCTTGAGCAGCCGTTCGCTGCCGAAGCGCTGGACGTCCTCCTTCTCCTTCACCGCGCGCTTCTTGTAGTTGTCGAACTCCGCCGCCGTGCGCAGCAGACGCTCGTGGGTGTCCTTCAGCCGCTCGCCGGTCTCGCGGGCGCGCTTGAAGGATTCCTCGAGCTGCGCCTGCAGCAGCGCGACCTTGTCGCCGCCGCCCGGAGCGGAACCGTCGTCCGGGACCGCGCGCTGCTCTTCGACCGCCGCGTCGGGCGGGACCTGTGTATCGTCGGGAACCAAGTCGTCTCCTTCGCAGGACGCGGTAACATAGCGCAGCGGAGCCGTCCGCCAAGGGTCCAGCAGGACCCCTGCGGCCTTGGGAAGCGGCGATCACCCCTCGTCGAGGGTGAGGCCGACGGTGTGCGCGGTGAGCTCGACGAGGGGAACCACCCGCGCGTAGTCCATCCGGGTCGGCCCGATCACGCCGAGAGCGCCGACCACCTCTCCTTTCAGGCGGTACGGGGCCGCCACGATGGCGAGGTCGGGCTCGGAGATCCCGCTCTCCGCTCCGATGAAGATCTGCAGCTCCTGCGCCGCCAGCGTCCGGTCCAGCACCGCGAGCAGCTGCTCCTTTTCCTCCAGGGCGCGAAACAGGGCGCGGATCTTCGCCAGATCCTGGCCGAGTCCCTTGTCCTCGAGGAACGAGGCCTGGCCCTCGATGTGGACCGCCGGGGACTCCGCCTGCACCGCCTCCGCGCCCAGCGCCAGGGCGCGCGCCTGCAGCTCGCCCAGCTCCCGCTTGTCGCGCTCCAGCTCCGCGCGCAGCCGCGCCTGCGCCTCCGCCAGCGTCCGGTCGGCGATCAGGGAATTGAGGTAGTTGGCCGCGTGCTCGAGCTGCGCGGGCGAGAGGGGCTTCTGCATCGAGACCAGCCGGTTGCGCACCGCTCCCGATTTCGCCACCAGCACCACCAGCACGCGGCCCTCGCGCAGCTGGAGGAACTCGATGCTCTGCAGCCGCTCGGATTGCGGCCGCGGGGACGCCACCACGCCGGCGTGATGGGTGAGCGAATGCAGCACGCGCGACGCGGCCGTCATCAGGCCGTCGACCTGGGTGGCCTCGTGCGCGCGCCGCTCGATCTGCTCGCGCTCTTCGGGCAGCGGAGCGCGGACGCGCAGGAGAGTGTCGACGTAATAGCGGAAGCCGTGCGCGGTGGGGATGCGCCCCGCGCTGGTGTGCGGCTTCTCCAGAAATCCCGTCTCCTCCAGGTCCGCCATCACCGCCCGGACGGTCGCCGAGGAGACGTCGACGTCGGGCCGGCGAGCGATCGCGTGGCTGCCGACCGGCTCGCCGCTGTGGATGTAATCGCGCACGATCGCCGCGAGGACGCGGCGCGCGCGCGCGTCGAGCGGCGCTTCGCCGCCCTTTTGCACCCCCGGCATGTTGCCGCGCGCAGCCATGGGTGTGGAACGGTAGCCGCCCGTCCTTCCCTGCGCAATGGCAGCGAGGAAGCACATTTGCCGTTCGCGCTCGCCGGGATACAGTGCGGCGCGATGGCGACTCCCGCCCATCAGGAGCTGCTCGGCTCCGACGAGCACGACAAGCCGATCCGTTCGCTGGCTCCGCCCAGCCGGACGGCAGCGCCGGCGCACGTGCCGACCGCCCCTGGCGTGCGCCCCGTCCGCGCCGGGCGCGTGCCCGGTCCGCCGCGGCGTCTGGGCTTGTTCTTCAAGGTGTTCTTCGGCGACATGAGCATCTGGGCGGTGCTCTCCGGAGTGCTGGCCTACGAGGTGGTGCGCCGCGGGCTGGATGCGCAGCACGCGATTGTCGGCGCGGTTTCCGGCCTGATGGTCGCCATCGCGGTCTCGGTGGGCCTGAAGCAGATCGCGAACCGCATCGTCCGACTGAACCGGAGCGCGCTGGAGATCAGCCGCGGCGATCTGTCCAAGGCGCTGCCCAGCGAGAAGCCCTCCTTCCTCGGCGCGGACGAGGTCGACGAGCTGACCGTCGCCATCTCCCACATGCAGGAGAACCTGCGCGACCTGGTGCGCCACATCCAGAACACCAGCCGGGCGGTGGCCGACTCCGCCGACGAGATGCAGGTCTCCACCGGCAACGTCACCGCCTCCGCCGAGGAGATCAAGGAGTCGATGGACCGCATCGCCAAGGGCGCCGACGAGCAGCTCGGCCTGGTCGAACGGGCCAGCGGCCTGATCAACGGGATCGCCACCTCCATCAACAGCAGCGCCGACACCGCCGGAGCGGCCGCGGAGGCGGCCACCGCCACCTCCACCGCCGCCCAGGCCGGCGGGGCCGCGGCGCAGCTGGCGGCGGAGAAGATCAAGAAGGTGTTCGCGGAGATCGAGGCGGCCTCGGAGACGGTGTTCGCCTTCGGCGAGAAGACGCAGGAGATCAGCAAGATCGTCGTCGCCATCACCGGCGTGGCCCAGCAGACCAACCTGCTCGCGCTCAACGCCGCCATCGAGGCCGCGCGCGCCGGCGAGTACGGCCGCGGGTTCGCCGTGGTTGCCGACGAGGTGCGCAAGCTCGCGGAGTCCGCCGGGCGCTCCGCCGAGCAGATCAGCCGGCTGGCGCAGGAGATCAGCCAGCGCAGCCAGCACGCCGTGGCCGCCATGAAGGAAGGCATCGACGAGCTGGGACAGGGCCGCGAGGACCTGGCGCAGATCATCCTCTCGCTCGACGAGATCGTCCACGCCACCCAGGCAGGCACCGAGCGCGTCACCGCCATTTCCCGCGCAGCCCGCGAGCAGCTGGCGGGCTCGGAAGAGATGGTGAAGGCCATCCGGGAGATCCGCGAGGTGGCCTCCTCCAACGCCAAGAGCACCGAAGAGGTCTCGCGCGCCATCCGCGAGCAGGCGGTGGTGACGGCTTCGATCGCCTCCGCTTCCTCCGAGCTGACCAACCTCTCCGTCGAGCTGCAGACGGTCGTCTCCCGGTTCAGGCTGGAGTGAGCCGATGCCCCGCGCCGTCATCTGCCTGCACGGTGGCAACCGGTACGCGCTCCCGCTCTCCGCGGTGCGGCGGGTCACCGAGATGAGCCCCGTGTCGCGGGTCCCCCGCGGTCCTCCCGCGCTGCTCGGGCTGATCAGCCGGCAGGGGCGGGTGGCGGCGTTGATCGATCTCGGCCCCCTGGTCGGGCTGCGCGCGCGCCCCGCGCGGCCGGAGGGCAAGGTGGTGATGTTGCAGCGCGCCCGGGGCGACGTCGGGCTCTACGTCAGCGAGGTCGCCGGCATCGAGGAGATCCCCACCGAGGGGAGCGACGTGAGCGAGCCTTCGGGAGCGGCGCGCGTGCAGGTGGATTCGGCTGACGGCCCGGTGAAGCTGATCGATCCCGACGAGCTGCAGCGGGCCATCGACAACCTGGTGGAGGCCTGAACGATGCCCCAGAGGCGAGTGTTGATCGTCGACGACGCGCTCTTCATGCGCAACACGCTGCGGGACATCTTCACCGCGGCGGGGTTCGCCGTGGCGGGGGAGGCCGACGACGGGGTGCAGGCCGTCAACCTCTTCCGCGAGCTCAAGCCCGATCTGGTCACGATGGACATCGTCATGCCCTACAAGTCCGGGATCGACGCCACGCGCGAGATCGTCCAGCTCGACCCGGGGGCGGTGGTGATCATGTGCTCCGCCCTCGGGCAGGAGTCGCTGGTGATGGAGGCCATCGAGGCCGGCGCAACCGACTTCATCGTCAAGCCGTTCCGGGGTGAGGACGTGCTGGCGGTGGTGAAGAAGGTGCTCGGCGAGTAGCACCGCCATGGGCGAGGCCTCCCACAAGTATCTGCATGCCTTCATCGCCGAGGCGACGGAGCAGCTCGAGCAGCTGGCTTCCGACCTGGTGCGCATCGAGCAGGAACCGCCGGGCGGGCCGCTCTGGGACTCGATCTTCCGCCGGGTCCACTCGGTGAAAGGGAGCGCGGCGACCATCGGCCTTTCGGCGATCGTGGAGATCTCGCACGCCGCCGAAACGCTGATCGGCAAGCTCAAGGCGCACAATGCAAGGCCCGAGCGGATCCACGTCGACCTGTTGCTGCAGGCGACGGACGCGCTGGTCCAGCAGGTGCAGCACGCTTCCGGCGCCGAGCGCGCCCCCCCTGCCGGCGACACGCACCTCGAGCTGACCGGGAAGCTGGCGGAGGCGTCGCGGGCCCTGCCCGAGATCTCCTTCGCGCCGAAGCCGGGCCCGACGGCGAAGCCCGTCGCCGATCCCTCGCTGCCGCGGCTGGACGTGGCCTTTTCGCTCGCCCGATCGTGCCAGGCTCCCGGCGCCCGGACCCTGATCGTGCAGCGCAAGCTGAAGGGGCTGGGAACGCTGCTGGAGATGGATCCGCAGCCGGGCGCGCTGATGCAGAAGAAGGGCGGCGTGCGCGTCACCGCGCTGCTCGCCACCTCGCGCACCGCCGACGAGGTGCGCGACGCCTTCGAAGGGATCCCCGAGATCGAGAAGGTGGACGTCCGCCTCGCGCCGCCGGCGAACGGGCCCGCTCCGGAGGCGGAGCCGCATCCTCCCGCCCGCGCCATGCGCGCGGTGCCGGAATCGGCGCCCCCGGAGGTCCGGGCGGAAGCGACGGTGCGGGTCCGCGCGCAGGCGCTCGATCAGCTCCTCGATCAGGCCTCCGACGTGCTGCACGGGATCGCCCGCCTGCGGGAAGCGGCGCGGCACCTGCCGGAATACGCCGCCGCGCCGTTCGAGGGGGAGATCGATCGCCTCCGGCGCACCGCCCGCGAGCTGCACGGCCGGGTGATGAACGCGCGCCTGACGCCGTTCTCCTCCCTCACCGAGCACCTCCCGCGGGCCATCCGCGATCTGGCGCACCGGCTCGGCAAGGAGGTGGAGCTGGAGGTGCAGGGCGGCGAGGTCGAGCTGGACCGCACCGTGATCGAGGCGCTCTCCGATCCGCTCACCCATCTGGTGCGCAACGCGGTCGATCACGGGCTGGAGACCGGCGCGCACCGGGTGTCCCTGGGGAAGTCTCCGCGCGGGCTGCTGGTCCTGGCGGCGCGCCGCGAGCGCGACAAGGTGCTGGTGGAGGTGAGCGACGACGGCGCCGGGTTCGATGCCGGCCGCCTGCGCAAGCGGGCGGTGGATCTGGGCGCGCTGCCGGCGGAGAAGGTGGCCGAGCTGAACGAGCAGCAGAGCTACGAGCTGGCGTTCTTGCCGGGCCTCTCCACCCGCGCGGTGGCCACCGACCTGTCCGGCCGCGGCGTCGGGCTCGACGCGGTGAAGTCGGCCATCGAGGCGATGGGCGGCAAGATCGTGCTCCGCTCCGCGCAGGGCAAGGGATCGCGCTTCACGCTGGAGCTGCCGCTGAGCGTCTCGATGGCGAACCTGCTGCTGGTCCAGGTGGGAGGCGAGCTGTACGGCCTGCCGATGACCCGGGTGGTGGCGACCACCGAGTACGATCTCTCCGCGCGCGGCGGCGAAGGATTCGAGGCGCGCTCGCTGGCGGTGATGGGCCAGCTGGTGCGGGCGTATTCGCTGGCGAAATTGTTCGGGCTCCCCTCGCTCGCCCCGCCCGGCCCCCGGCCTTTCGCGGTGCTGGAAGTGGACGGGCTCACCTTCGCGCTCTCGGTGGACCGGCTGGTCGGGCAGGAGGAAGCGGTGCTCAAGCCGCTCTTTCCGCCCATCGATCGGATCAAGGGCCTCGCCGGCACCACCGTGCTGGGCAACGGCCGCCCGCTGCTCGTCCTCGATCCCCGCGGCCTGCATGAGCTGGCCGAGGCGGCGCAGCGGGTGAGGGGGGCCGCCTGATGCAGTCGCGGCGCTCACCCAGCCCGCTCGAGCTCACGCCCCAGCAGGTCGAGGCGCTGCGGCAATTGGCGCAGTTCGGCTCCGTCGATGCGGCGCGCTCGCTCGGGCGGCTCCTGGGGACGGTGGTGGACGTGGCTGCGCCGCGGGTGCAGGTCGCTCCCAGGGGCGGGCTCCAGCAAGTGCTGCAGCCCGACGGGGCGGCGTTCTCCGTGCACTTCGAGGTGGACGGCGGCGCGCGCCTGCGCTGGATGATGCACGTCACCCAGGAAGGGGCGACGCTGATGGGCGGGCTGCTCCTGGGAGCGCCCGGCGGCGAGGTCCGCAAGCCGACCCTCTACACCAGCGCCCTGGCCGAGATGTCGAACATCGTGGTCTCCAGCTACGTGGGAGGAATGGCGGCGGCCGTCGGGCTCACGCTGGTTCCCTCCATCCCGCACGTGGGCAAGGGAACGCTGGCCGAGACCGTCGAGGCGGCGTTCGGCGATCTGGAGTCGAGCCTGCTGCTGGTCACCGACTTCCGCCTGCCCGGCGTCCGCTACGCCGGGCGGATCGTGGCGGCGCCAGTGGACGACTCGCTTTCGCGGCTCCTCTCGATGCTCGGGGTCGTGTGATAGATCGCGCGCGATGGACGTGCGCGCGCTGCGGGAGTTCCTGGAGAGGGTGAAGACGGGCGAGACGTCCGTCGAGGACGCCGCGCGCCGGCTGAGCGAGCTGCCGGTGCAGCGGGTCTCGGACTTCGCCCAGCTCGACGGAGAGCGCGCGCTGCGCATGGGCGTGCCCGAGGTGGTCTTCGGCGAGCGCAAGCGGCCCGAGCAGATCGGCGCCTTGGTCGAGCGGCTGGTGACGCTCGGGCAGGCCGTGCTGGTCACGCGCATGCCGCCCGAGGCGGAGGCGGCCGCGCTCGCCGCCGCGCCGCACGGCCGGTACGACCCGATCTCCCGCACCTTCACCGCGCCGCCGCCCGGGGGCGCACCGGAACGCGAGGGCCTGGTGGCGGTGGTCTGCGCCGGCACCACCGACATCCCCATCGCCGAGGAGGCCTGCGCGACCGCGCACCTGGTCGGCGCGCGGGTCGAGCGCCTCTACGACGTGGGAGTGTCCGGCCTCCACCGTCTCCTCCGGCATGCGCCCGGCCTGCGCGACGCCGACGCGCTGGTGGTGTGCGCGGGGATGGAGGGCGCGTTGCCGTCGGTGGTGGGCGGGCTGGTGGCGCGGCCGGTGATCGCGGTCCCCACCAGCGTCGGCTACGGCGCGTCCCTGGGCGGCATCGCGGCGCTGCTCGCAATGCTGAACTCCTGCGCCGCCAACGTCACGGTGGTGAACATCGACAACGGATTCGGGGCCGGGTTCGTCGCGGCGCTGATCGCGCGGCAGTCGCACGGCGCCCGCGCCGTCCGCGAGAAGGCGCAGGCGAAATGAGCGTGCTGGTCCTCGAGCCGGTGGGCGGGATCGCCGGCGACATGCTGGTCGCGGCCCTGCTGCAGCTGGGCGCGCCGCGCGCCGCGCTCGACGAGGGGCTTCTCGCGCTGGCGCTGCCGGGCGTCTCGCTGGAGACGCGCGAGGTGGAGGTCTGCGGGATCCGCGCCCTGCACGTCGAGGTCCGCGCAGCGGAGGAGGGCCATCCGCACCGGCCCTGGCGGGAGATCCGGGACCTCCTCTCCCGCGCGCGCCTCCCTCCCCGCGCCGCGGAGATGGCCCGGTCCGCGTTCGCGCTGCTCGCCGAGGCGGAAGGGCGGATCCACGGCATCGCCCCGGAGCTGGTGGAGTTCCACGAGGTGGGCGCCGCCGACTCGATCGTCGACACGGTAGGGGCGGCGTTGCTCATCGACGCCCTTGCGCCGGACCGCATCCTCGCGTTGCCTCCTCCCTCGGGCGGCGGAACGGCGCGGTCGGCGCACGGCGTGCTCCCGGTGCCCGCTCCGGCCACCCTGGAAGTGCTGCGGGGGCGGACGCTGCGGTCCAGCGGCGCAGGCGAGCGGACCACGCCGACCGGGGCGGCGATGCTCGCCGCCTGGACGGAGGAGGCGGCCGCGTTCCCCGAGCTGATCGTCCACCGCATCGGCTACGGCGCGGGCGCGCGGCGGTGGGAGGATGCGCCGAACCTGCTCCGGGCCGTGCTCGGGGAAGCGACCGCCGCCCCGGAGCGCGAGGCCGCCTGGGTGCTCGAGGCCAACCTCGACGATCTCTCTCCGCAGCTGATCGCGGCGGCGCTGGACTCGGTGCTGGCCGCTGGCGCGCTCGACGCCTGGGTGGTGCCGGCGACCATGAAGAAGGGCCGTCCGGGACACCTGTTCGGGGCCTTGGCCCCCGAGGCGACGCGGCCGGCGATCGAAACGGAGATGTTTCGCCAGACCAGCACGCTCGGCATCCGCCGGACGCGCGTGGAGCGCCGCATCCTCGACCGGGAGCTGGTCGAGGTGGAGACGGAGTACGGAAAGGTGCGCGTGAAGGTCGGCAGGCTCTCGGGAGCGGTCGTCAACGTCGCCCCCGAGTTCGAGGATTGCCGCCAGGCGGCCGAGCGGGAGCACGTTCCCTTGAAGGAAGTGATGGCCGCCGCCCTCTCGGCGTTTCGTGGAGCGGGCTGACTCGCGCTAGGATTCCCGGCCGGGGGACGAGAGATCGACCCGTTGCAGCCGGAACCGAAAAAACACCGCCTCGCGCTGATCGGACCTGCCGCGCAGGCGCTCGCAGCGAGACTGGTCGCCGCCGGCTTCGAGATCGAAGAAGGCGGCGCGGCGGTGATCGATCTGTCCGGCGCGCGCGACCGCCTCGCGGAGATCCGGGCGCGGTACGCCCCCGTGGTGGGGCTCCTCGCGGACGGCGCTGCCGATGGCGACGCGGAATACCTCGACGGCCTGGTGCGGGTGCCGCACGCCGCGACCGACTTGCCCGGATTGCTGCGGACCCTGATCCGCGCCGCCGCCGACCGCAGCGAGCTGCAGCGGCGGGCGGACGATCTCTCCGCGCTGGCCGATCTCACCGGCGCGCTGGCCGCGGGCGGGGATCCCGAGCGCCTCCTCGGCCACGTGGTGGAGCGCATCGCGGGAAGGCTCACCGTCGAGCGGTGCTCGCTGGTGCTGGTGGAGCCGGAAGGGTCGGGGACGGTGGTCGCCTCCAGCGACGATCCGGCGGCGCGGGGAATGCGCATCGACCTCGCCAACTATCCGGAGTTCCGCGAGGTGATCTTCACCGGGCGGCCGCTGGTGATCGACGACGCGCAAGCGCACCCGCTGCTCGATCCGGTGCGCGAGAGCTTCGTGGTTCGCAAGATCAGCGCCATCGCGGTGATCCCCATGGCCTGCGAAGGAGCGGTCGCCGGCGTGCTGTTCGTCCGCTGCGGGGACCGCGGCGCCCTGACTGCGCGCGAGATCGATTTCCTCTGCACGGTGGCGAGCGCAGCCGCGGTGGCGCTGCGCAACGCCGGGCGGATCCAGAGCGAGCAGCGGCAGCGGGTCGCCGCCGAGCGCGAGCTCTCGCAGCTGCGGCGCTACGAGGAGTTCTTCAGCCACGTGAACGACGGCATGGCGGTGCTGGACGAGGACGGCCGCGTGCTGACGCTGAACCCGGCGGGCTGCACCATCCTCGGCGTCTCGAACGAAGAGGCGCGCGGCATGCTCCTCCCACAGCTGGTGGCGGGCGAGAGCGCCATCCGGGCCAACCTGCTCTGGCGCGAGCTGGCCAGCGGCGGCACGGTGCTCTCCGCGGATCTCAAGGTGCAGACCAAGGACGGCCGGCCCGTCACGCTCTCGGTCTCCGCCGGGCCGCTGCGCTCCCAGAACGGGCGCGCCATCCTCAGCTTCCGCGACGTCTCCGACAGCCGGCAGCTGGAGAGCGAGCTGCGCAAGACCAAGGAGTTCCTCGAGCGGCTGATCGACGCCACCGCCGACGGGATCGTCGCCGCAGGCCTCGACGGGACGGTGCTGCTCTTCAACAGGGGCGCGGAGCGGATGACGGGGTTCTCCGCCTCCGAGGTGGTGGGGAGGTGGAACGCGCGCGATCTCTATCCGCCGGGCCAGGGCCGCGAGATCATGCGCCGGCTCCGCGCCGCGCGCGCGGGGGGCGAGGAGTTCGGGCGCATGCGCTGCGAGGTGGTGGCGGAGAGCGGCGAGGTGATCCCGGTCGATCTCTCCGCCGCCCTGGTCGCGGAGGAGGGGCGGGAGACGGCCACGGTGGGCGTGTTCCGCGATCTCCGCGAGGAGCTGCGCCGGGAGACGGAGCTGCGCACCACCCGCGAGCGGCTGGAAGCGGCGGAGAAGGCGGCGCTGGTCTCCGAGCTCGCCGGAGCGGCGGCGCACGAGCTCAACCAGCCGCTCACCAGCGTCCTCGGATTCTCGGAGCTGCTCTTCCGGCGGACCCAGGCGGACGACAAGGGGCGCGAGGAGCTGGCGGCCATCCTCCGCGAGGCGGAGCGGATGGCGAGCATCGTGAGGAAGATCGGGAAGATTACGAGGTACGAGACGACGCAGTACGTGGGAAAGACCCGAATTGTAGATCTGGAGCGCGCCTCTACTCCTCCGCCGGTGGTCATCCGCGACAAGCCCTGACACCGGCAGCTGGGACACCAGTGCCGATGCGGGTACTGGGAAACGGTGCAGATACGGGGACACCATGAAATGGTGTCCCCAGGACTTTACCGGCGGCCGAGTGACGCTCAGGTCCACAGTGCTCAGCGACCCAAACCTTCCCCTCAAGACGGGTACAGTTCGCGAGACACCCGGCCGCCAGTACAGTTGGAGGGGGACACCATTCAGCATGGTGTCCCCCCACGTTGTCAGCCGGTACCAATGGAAGGCACGTTGTCAGCCGGTACCAATGGAAGGCACGTTGTCAGCCGGTACCGATGGAAGCGACGTTGTCAGTCGGTACCGATGGAAGGCACGTTGTCAGCCGGTACGATGGAAGCGACGTTGTCAGTCGGTACCGATGGAAGGCACGTTGTCAGCCGGTACCGTTGGAAGCGACGTTGCCAGCCGGTAACCGATGGAAGCCACGTTGTCAGCCGGTACCGTTGGAAGCGACGTCGCCAGCCGGTAACCGATGGAAGCCACGTTGTCAGCCGTTACCGTTGGAAGCGACGTCGCCAGCCGGTACCGATGGAAGCCACGTTGTCAGCCGTTACCGTTGGAAGCAACGTGCCAGCCGGTACTGTGCTAGCGGCGTTAGCGCGGCACAGCGAGCAGGGCGTACCCGGTCACGCTGGGCAGGATGGTCGAAACCGCGAAACCCGAAGGGTTGAGGAGGATCCGCTCCCCATCTTTTCCGCCGCTGCGCTCCGGTGCGAACCAGTACCCGGCGCGGCCGCCGCCCGCGGCCTGGCCGGCGATGGTGACCTGGACGCCTTGGGCCGGAACGAAGCGATCCTCGTTCAGCTCGAGGTTGACGAAGTGCACGTCGAGCTTGCGCTCGGGATCCAGGTAGGCGCGGGAGAGGAGGCGGCCGCGACCCGAGAGGAACACCTGGGCGCGGCCGCGGCCGGACAACTCGCGGAGCCCGCGGGCGAAGGCGGCTTCCTGCGCGGCGTCGTCCAGCGCGAACACCCGGCCCTCGCCCACCCGTTCGAGGCCGGACCTGGCCTCGGGGAAGACCGGGTCGCCGACGCGCGCCTCCTCGTCGATCGGCGTGCACTTGCCGAGCAGCAGCACGTCTCCGCCCGCCTCCACGTAGCGGCGAGCTGCCGCGGCGTCCGCGGCGGAGAGGGCCGCCGCTCCCGCCAGCACCAGCAGCCGCGCGTGCACGCCGCCCGCCAGATCCAGGCGAACGGCGGCCTGCAGCTGGACGCGCGCGAGGGTCGCGACCGCGGCGGCCGCCGCGCTCTGGTGACCGCCCGAGGTCCAGTGGTCGCAGCGCGGCGAGAACAGCACCTCGGCGTCGAACAGCGGAGCGGAGGGCCGGAAGCGCTCGCGCACCAGCGAGAGGAAATGCCGGTGCCCGGCCAGGGCGGCGCGCGCCTCAGGGGAGGCGCCGGCGGCGAGCATGAGATCCGCGTCGCAGGCGCTGGCGAGCGCGGCGAAGAGCTGCACGTGCGCCGCAGTGGCCGCCGCCGGCAGGACCGCGATCGCGGGCCGCAATCCGAGCGCGGCGCGCGCGGCGAGGAGGGGGAGCAGCGCGGACAACGGATCCAGCGAGGAAAGGTCGAAGACCAGGCCGTCCAGGTGCGGGCAGAGCTCCATCGCCACCGGCGTCAGCGCGCCCACCCGGCCCAGCACGGCGATCTCCACGCTCCGCTTTCGCCGCGCCTCGTCGCGCGCACGGAGGACCGCGCGCTTTCCCGCTTCCAGGGCCTCCGCCAGCCGCAGCGCTTCCTTCTGCCGCGAGAAGGGGCGCTCGCGCAGGGGAAGCGCGGAGGAGCGCAGGGGCTCCAGCGCATCGAACGGCTCGAAGTGCTCGCCGTAGCCTTCGCGCAGCGATTCGACCAGCGCCAGCTCGCAGCTGCGGCAGTAGCCGGCCTCTTCCGGTCCCATGCGGTACCAGCGATCGAGCCCTTCGAGCAGCACCGCCTCGCCCGCGAGCGCCGCCCTCGCCGCCAGCGCTCCGGCGGCGTCGCGCCCTTCCAGCGACGACGCACAGCGCACCGCCGCCGGCGCGCCGTCGAGGGCGCGGCACCGGTCGCCGTCTCCCACTGGCTCGCCGACGTCGTCTCCCACCGGCTCGCCGACGTCCGCCGCCACCACCCAGGCCAGCTCGCGGGTCTGCGCGGTCTCCGCGGCGCCGGCCTCCAGCCCCGGCGCCGCCGCGGCGGCAGGGAGAGCGCCCATTTCGGGAACGCCGGGTGCGCCGGGCTCCACGGGCTCTGGCAACGGGATGCCGGGAGGAGGTGTGGCCTGCGCGGCAACCCGGATGGGAACGACAATCGCTTCGCTTCCCTCCGCTTTCGCCTCCCCGGGTTGTTCGAGTGCGGACAACGCGACGTGCCGCGACTTCGGGAAGGTGACTTCGCGCGCCATCGGAGCGCGGAACCTAGCACAGCGCCGCTGCCCGCGATGGCGCGTTCCCTGCTATCGCCAGCGCCGCGGCAGGGGTGCCGGAGGGGCGGAAGCAGGCGCCCGATTGCCGATTCGGAGAGCGGCACCCAGATTGCTCCAGCGGGCCCTGGAGGGTCCGGGCGGGCGGAGGCGGGACGGTCGGAAGGCACCCGCGGGATCCGGTCGGTTTTGAACTCTTTCCAGCAGAGGGCGGAAACAAAATGAGCTCCATTCTCGAGACGGTCGCGCAGCACTGGAAGGGCGGCGGCCCCGGCATGTACCCGATCGCGATCTGCCTCGTCTTCGCGGTCGCGGTGATCATCGACCGCATCCAGGTTCTCTTCTTCGCGGCCAGCGTGGACAAGGAACAGTTCCTCCGCGGCCTGAAGACCCACATCTTCAACGGCGATCTGGACAAGGCGATCAGCTACACCGCCGGCCAGAAGACCACGCCGCTCACCAACATCGTCAAGGCGGGCCTGATCAACGTCCCCAAGGGCGAGGACGAGGTGCAGGCGGCGATGGACGAGGCCTCGCTGCGGGAGATGCCGCGGATCGAGAAGCGCACCGGCTACCTGGCGATGATCGGCAACGTGGCCACCCTGGTCGGCCTGCTCGGCACCATCATCGGCCTGATCCAGTGCTTCGCCGGCGTCGCCGGCGTCGACGCCTCGGAGAAGGCGCGCGTCCTCTCCGACGGCATCGCGGAAGCGATGAACTGCACGGCGTTCGGCCTGATCGTGGCCATCCCCTCGCTGGTGGCGTTCTCGCTGCTGCAGGGTCGGACGCAGCACATGATCGACGACATCAACGAGACGTCGGTCGGGGTGCTGAACCTGATCGTGGCGAACAAGGACAAGATGCGGATCCCCGCCAACCTGCCGCAGCAGTAAGCGCGGCCTTCCGGAAGGCGAGGAGAGACCACCATGGCAGGCGCATCACCACAGGAACACACCGGGAAAGGCGGAAAGAAGGCGCTGGACGCCGAGCTGAACCTCGTGCCGTTCATCGACCTCCTCTCCTGCTGCATCAGCTTCCTCCTCATCACCGCGGTCTGGACCCAGATCGCCGGCCTGCAAGTCTCGAGCAGCGGCGGCCCGCCGGACCCGCAGGCGAAGGAGAGCACCATCGACGTGCGGCTTTCGCTCGGCGACAAGGGCTACCAGCTGGCGGTCGCGGGCGCGAACATCGACATCCCCAAGCAGAACGGGGCCTTCGATCGCAAGACGCTGGGGGAGAAGCTGAAGACGCTGAAGGCCAGCCTGCCGGACCAGAGCGCGATCACCGTGCAGCCGGAGGATTCGGTGGCCTACGCCGACCTGGTGGAGACGGTGGACACGGCGATCGGCGAGCAACTGCGCAACGTCACCGTTGCGCCGGCGAACTAGGGGGAGAGATGGCCATCGTCACTCCGGGCAAGCGCCCCGGCGAGCGGATCGCGCAGAGCAAGGCATTCGGGAAGAAATTCCTCCGCGCGAAGCGCGGGGTCTACGCCGCGCTGACCCTCACCTCGCTGGTGGACGTGATGACCATCATCGTCATCTTCCTCTTGATGAACTTCAGCGCGAACGGCGAAGTGCTCTACATGAGCAAGGACATCAAGCTGCCGGACGCGTACCACGGCGCCGAGCTGGAGCGCGCGCCGGTGATCTCCGTCTCCGCCGAGGCGGTGACCTTCGACGGCAGGATGCTGCTCGAAACCGGCGAACTGGCGAAGGGCGACGTGCTCAACGTCCCCGAGCTGGAAGAGGCGCTGCGCGACGAGCGGCGCCGGTACGAGACCATCCACCAGAGCGATCCCGATCACCCCTTCCGCGGGCTGGTGAACGTCCAGGCGGACAAGCGGATCCCCTTCAAGGTGATCAAGCGGGTGATGTTCGCCTGCAACCAGAGCGGGTTCGCGAACATCAGCTTCGCCGCCCTCTCTCGCGAAAGCAGTCCCGGCCGCACGGTGACCGCGAGCAGGTAGCCGGGCGCCCGCTCACGCCGCTGAGGCTTTTTGGCGCACCCCTGCCCGCGTGGAGTCCGTTGGGGCTTTACTTGGCTGGCGGATCACTTTATTTTGCGCCGCCCCGAAAAACCCCGGTGGAGTCCCGCGTCCAATGCAGAATCTCATTCGCCGTGCCCTGCCCGCCCTCGCCGTTCTCGCGCTTCCGCTCGCCGCCCGCGCCGACGAGGCCAAGCTGATCCTGCCCGACCTGGGCAGCGTCGAGTTCCTCGGGATCTCTGGCCGGCACCTGCTCCTCGTCGGCCTGGTGATCTGCGCCCTGGGCCTGATCTTCGGCATGTCGATCTACACCCAGCTGAAGAAGCTGGAGGTGCACAAGTCGATGCTCGAGGTCTCCGAGCTGATCTACGAGACCTGCAAGACGTACCTGATCACCCAGGGGAAGTTCATCCTCATCCTCGAGGGCTTCATCGGGACGATCATGGTGATCTACTTCGGCTGGCTCCGGCACTTCGAGGTGGCCAAGGTGGTCACCATCATCGTCTTCAGCCTGCTGGGGATCGGGGGCAGCTACGGCGTGGCCTGGTTCGGGATCCGGGTGAACACGTTCGCCAACTCGCGCACCGCCTTCGCCTCGCTCAGGGGCAAGCCGTACCCCACCTACGCCATCCCGCTCAAGGCGGGCATGTCCATCGGCACGATGCTGATCAGCATCGAGCTCCTGATGATGCTCTGCATCCTCCTCTTCGTCCCCGTCGATTACGCCGGCCCCTGCTTCATCGGCTTCGCCATCGGCGAGTCGCTGGGAGCGAGCGCGCTGCGCATCGCCGGCGGCATCTTCACCAAGATCGCGGACATCGGCAGCGATCTGATGAAGATCGTCTTCAACATCAAGGAGGACGACGCGCGCAACCCGGGGGTGATCGCGGACTGCACCGGCGACAACGCGGGAGACTCGGTGGGCCCGTCCGCCGACGGCTTCGAGACCTACGGCGTCACCGGCGTCGCGCTGATCAGCTTCATCCTCCTCGCGGTGCACGAGCCGAAGGTCCAGGTCCAGCTGCTGGTCTGGATCTTCGCCATGCGCATCATGATGATCATCGCCTCGGTCGGGTCCTACCTGATCAACGAGGTGATCGCGCGCGGCCGGTACGCGCACCTCGACCGGATGAACTTCGAGGCGCCGCTCACCTTCCTCGTCTGGCTGACGTCGCTGGTCTCCGTCGCTCTCACCTTCGTGGTCAGCTACCTGCTGATCCCCGATCTGGGCGGCGACACCAGCATGTGGTGGAAGCTCTCGCTGATCATCACCGCCGGCACGCTGGCGGGCGCCATCATTCCCGAGGTGGTCAAGGTCTTCACCTCCATGACGTCCGGCCACGTCAGGGAGGTGGTTACCGCCAGCCGCGAGGGCGGCGCCTCGCTCAACGTCCTCTCCGGCCTGGTGGCGGGCAACTTCAGCGCATACTGGATGGGCATCGTCATCGTCTCCCTGATGGCGATCGGCTACCTCGTCTCCACCCAGGGCCTCGGGCAGATGATGCTCGCCCCCGCCGTGTTCTCCTTCGGCCTGGTGGCCTTCGGGTTCCTCGGCATGGGCCCGGTGACCATCGCGGTCGACAGCTACGGCCCGGTGACCGACAACGCGCAGTCCGTCTACGAGCTGTCGGTGATCGAGACCCTCCCCGGCATCGAGGCCGAGGTGAAGCGCGACTTCGGTTTCGACCTCTCCTTCGAAAAGGCCAAGCACTACCTGGAGGAGAACGACGGCGCCGGCAACACCTTCAAGGCCACCGCCAAGCCGGTGCTGATCGGCACCGCGGTGGTGGGCGCCACCACCATGATCTTCTCCATCATCATGGTGCTCACCGACGGGCTGCGCGCGAACATGCAGTACCTCACCATCCTGCACGCTCCCTTCCT
>JBGQLA010000042.1:0-19917 GCA_041499865.1 Deltaproteobacteria bacterium | reverse complement strand
TGCTCGCGTTCTTCCGCAGTTGAAAGCCGCACCAAGTCGCGGCGGCAGCGCGGTGTCTGCGTGCCGTCGTTCATCGTTGGGATGCGAGCAGCTCCCTCCACGGGTCGAGCAGGTGGAACGTGCTGCTCACCCCGAACCGGACGTACACCCCGAGAATGAGGCAGACGGCAAGAACGAGCAGTTCCATCTCCACCAGCTCTTTCGCGATCGAGATGCCGAGCAGAACACGGACTACATGACCGAATGGCCCCGAGAGATGCCGGCGGGCCTCCGCAATGTCCGGAATGGTGCTGGTGAAGAAGCGTGTCACGTTGTACGCAATCAGAACCCAGACGAGCGCTGACCCGAGCAGGCGTCCGCCAAGCGGATCGCGCAGGCGGTGCACGCCGAAAGCAGTGACGGCCAGCAGGGTGAATTGTGACGCGGTGATCGCGAGGGCCGCCCGCAGGCGTTCGCGCACCAGCTCCCGGATGTACTCGCGCAGGAAATTCCGCGCGTGCATCCGCGCGCCGAAGGCTCCCCCGCCGAGAACGAGCAGACTCGACAACCAGGCCAGCATGGCACCCTATTTTCGCGCGGAAGGCTTTCCCTTCTTCTTCGCAGCCTTGCGGGAGCGCTCCGGGACGCCGTTCCCCGCTCGCGCCGCCTGCGCCTTGGCATGGCTCAGCCAGTGCTGCCGGTACTCCGCCGCGCGACGGAGGATCCGCTCGAGGACGTCCTTCCCGTTCTGTGGCGCCTCCGCAGTGCCGCCTTCGGGCCGGATTTTCAGCTCGCTCAACCGCGCGAGGACCGGCTTCATCGCTTTTTCCGGATTGAGGAAGAACTCGCTGCCGCGCACCCGCAGGAAGCTCCAGCCGAGCCGCTCGAGGATGGCCTGTCTTGCCATGTCCTCGCGAAGCTGGTCGGCCGCTGCGGGCTTGTCGCCGTCGCATTCGATGGCCATCCGGCGCCCTCCGCCCTCCACGACCAGATCGATCGTGTAGTACCCGACCCGCCAGTGGGGAAGGACGCGAAAGCCCGCCTCGTAGAGCCGGTTGTGCACCTCGTGCTCGAGCGCCGTCTCCGAGGTGTTCTCGGACTGCTTCATCAACAGCCTCACCGCCTGCGGATCCTCGGCGTGCTGGATCAGCCGGCGGCGCAGGTCCTTGGGCTTCAGGTCCGCCGGATCGAGCGAGTGGATCACCCACATCTGATCTCGCGCTCGGCTCGCCGCCACGTTGAACCGCTGCTTGAACATCGGCTCGCTGCGCAGGCGGAGGGGGTTCTCCCCGGCGCTGTCGACCACCGAGAGGAACATCACGTCCCGTTCGTCGCCCTGGAACTGCGCGGCGTTGCCGCACAGCACCCGGCGCGACTCGTACTCCGCCGGGGGGAGGTGGTGCAGCAGCAGCCGCTCGATCTCCAGCGCCTGGTCCTCTCCCACGAGCGAGACCACGCCGAAGCTCTTGTTCTTGTATTCGGGCTGTTCGATCGCCGCCCGGATCAGCGAGGCGGTTGCCAGCGCTTCCGCCATGTTGGTGTCGTTGGCCGCGCGGCCGTTCTCCACGCGATGGGCGATGACGTGCGGCTTCAACCTCGCCTTGCTCGGGTCGCGCAGAGGACGGATCTTGCCCCCGTAGCAGAGGTGGTTGCTGAACTCGATGATCTCCGGGACGCAGCGGAAGTGTTCGGTGAGGCAGATGGCGCCTCCGAACGACTGCCGGGCCAGGTCGTAGACGGAGATCTGGCCGTCGTAGAGGACGGAGTTGGGGATGTCCTCCAGGTGCTCGTCGATCAGCTGCTGTACCACCGCGACGTCCTGTCCCACCGCTGACGGGCTCACCTGCTCGTGGTCTCCTACCACCACCACGCGTCGTGCCATGTAGAACGGGATCAGCGCCATCACGTCGGCCTGGCTCGCCTCGTCGGTGATCACCACGTCGAAGCGCGTGGTGGGCTCGAACGTTTCCACCGCCCGCGCAAGCGGCATGATCCAGACGGGCACCGCCGACCGGCATTCGGTCATCTTCTGGCTGGCCTCGACGATCAGGCGGGGGACACGCTTTCCCATCCCCTTGCCGATGCGGCGCACCATGTCGAGCCAGCCGACCAGGGCCTGCTGCTGCTGGGAACTCGTCCGCCGCACCTGCGCTCCCCACGCGCGGCGCTCGATCAGCTCCGCCGTCACCTTCCTCAGCTCGGGGCCCAGGCTGTCGATGCGAGCCTGCAGCGCGGGCAGGGAGATTTTTCCTCGCCGCTCCAGCTCGTCCTGCAGCTGCCGCCACATCCAGGCGGCCTGCGCATCACCCGGCGGAGCCGATTTGTCGTGCGGCGCGCGGCGCTCCTGGATTGCCTGCGCCCATGCCGGCGCGACCGGCTGCAAGGCGGCGAGAAGCCGGCGCCGGGTGGCCGCAGTCTTTCGCTGCCCGTCGAGCGCGGCGAGGCGCTGGTAGGCCTCGCGGTAGTCCTTCCAGTCCAGTCGCTCCGCGGCGCGCGACAGCTTCGCCAGCACCGGCGCAGGGGGTGCGTCCTGCGGCGACGTCAGCACGGACCGGAGCGCCTGGATCTGCGCGTCCACCTCGCCGAAGCGCGCCGCGTCCTTGCGCGCCTGGAACGCCTGCGGCAGCTGCACGCTGACCACTTCCTTCAAGCGCTGGAGATGTCCCTCGGCTCGGTGCTCGCCGAAGAAGTCGCGCCAGAGGAATCCCCGCTCTTTCAGCTCGTTCTCGACCGGCTGCCACTCCTCGGCGTGCCATGCCAGGCAGCGGCGAATCTCCTTGGCGAATTCCGCGGCGACCTCCAGCGGCTTGTCCGAAAGCGCCGCCCAGGCGGGAGCGCCCTGGGGAACCATCTGGCGGTCCCATCTGCCCTCGAGATCGCGCAGCATGGTCGCGAGCTGGATCTGACCGCGCAGCGCCTGGAAATGAGCGGCGCTCTTCGGCTCGCCCGAGGCGACGCGGCTCTCGCTGATGAGCTTCTTCCACGGGGCGTGCGTCAGCAGCGCCAGCTTGCCGACGCTCCGGTTCTTCTCCAGATACGCGAGAATCTCCTCGACCGCCTGCAGCTGCTCCTGGAGAGGGATGCCCGCGGAGAGCACGGGAGCATGGCGGAGCACGTCCTGCTTCGCGTTCGCCGTCTCCTCAATCAGCTGATCGATCATTCCCACCAGCTCATCCCACTCCACTCGCTGCTTTCCCCCTTCGCTGCCGGCGGCGATGGCGGCGAGCTTCCACCGCCGTTCACGGTCGATCGCGTCGGCGGCCTTCAGCGCTTTCGCCACGAGCTCGTCCAGCGCCGCGGTAGCCGAATCATCCGGCGGGGCCTTCCACAGCTCTTTCCGATAGCTGCGGCTCGCCTTGGACAGGCGGGCATGCTCCTCGGCAACCCTCTCGAACTCGTCCGGCGAGAGCAGCGCCTTCAGCTCGGGAAGGGGCCGCGCCAGCTCCGCCTCGTCCTCCACGCTCACTGTCCCGGTGCTTGCGTACAGCTCGCCGATCTCCGCCGCCGAAAGGGCCAGCGGCACGCCCGCCTGGATCGGACCGGGGATCCAGGAGTGCGACTGCGCCTCGGCGGCCACCTTGCGCGCGGCATCCAGAGGGGAGAGTTTCGTCTTCAGGAAGACCACGTCCCGATACTCGTCCGCGCGGGCCTCGAACAGCTCCTGGCGCTGCTTCCGCAGGTCGGCGAGCAGCTCCTTGCGCTGCGCCGCGAGCTGCTCCGCCTCGGCATCGAGCTTCCTGGGATTGCCCGTGGTCAGGCGCTCGATGATGGTGGAGACGGCGTCCTCGAGCTGATTGCGGCTCTCGATGTCGCTCTCCAGCACGCTCACGGTCAGGGGGCGCAGCTTCTCCACCACGTGGTCCCGCAGGACGCGAAGCGCCTTGGTGGTGTGGCTCGTCACCAGGACGCTTTGACCCTGGGCGAGCAGGTGCCCGATGAGGTTGGCGATGGTGTGCGTCTTCCCCGTGCCCGGAGGCCCCTGCACGAGCACGCATCCGTGACGCTCCAGGCGAACCGCGATGCGGATCTGCTCGGGGTTGGCAGGCTTGCTGAGCAAGACCTCTTCCGGCTCATCTCCCGGCTCGAAGGTCTCCGCCTGCTCGTCCCCCGCGGGCGGCGGGTCGAGGCCGACGATCTTGAGGAGAGCCAGCGGCAGGTCCTGGCGGACGGCGAGATCGTCGAGCGTTCCCTCGATCGCAGTGGCGAAGCCGAGGGTGCGAGTGCGGAGGAACACCACCGGCGCGCGCCCGATCTTCGGGTCCTCGGCCTCCTTCTCCGGCGGCCCTTCGGCAGACTGCCCCCGCGGTGAAAGCTGCACGACGAAGCGGCGGAGGAACTCCAGCGTGTCGTTCCCGCCGAGCGGATGGAATCCGCCGCGATCGAGCTCCTCGCGGCAGCGCGCCAGCACCTTGGGCTCGATGTCCGGCATCGAGCGGAAGAGGGCGGAGTACAGCTCCACTTCCTTACCGGTCTCGATGAGCGTGAATTCCGGCACGCTCGGGTCGAACGCGAGCTGGATGCGCTGGAGCAGGATCGGATGGTAGATGCTGCCTTCCTCCCCCCGCTTCCAGCTGAGAATGCCGTCCCCCAGCACGAGCTCGATGTGCTCTGCCTCGCGCTCGATCCGGCCGTGGAGCTCGTAGAGCTGCTCGAAGATCTTCATCGCCGCGCGCGCGGGCCGCTCGGTCGCCGCCCAGTTCTGGTGCTGCGTCTTCCACCGCTCGTAGGCTTCGACCCGCCGCCCCTCTGCGTCGAAGCGCAGAGGCTCTGCGCCGTTTGCCTTGGTCTCGGAAACCGTGACCTCTCCCTCCGGATCTTCCCAATCGCCCTCGATCCACTCGACGATCGGCAAGGGCGGCTGCGGCGCCTGGGTGAACGTGGGGCGCCCGACCTTGAGGACGAAGTCGGCCTCTTCGTCCGCCTGGCGGCCGTTCGAGAGGCGCCGCTGGATGGACGGGTGGTCGGGGAGGTGGCGGAACCACAGCGTCCAGGGCTGCTCCGACAGGTCGCGCTTGGCCGGATTGCGGTGCTCGTTGAGCGCCTTCAGGTAGCGGAAGACCCGCCCGATCCGCTCCCGGCCAAGCTGATGCGACTTCGCGTCCGACATATCCCCTCGCGGTTGGACACACCCACCTTCGAAGCGAGCTCGAAAGGAAGAGCTTGCCCTCGAAGCGGGCTGCTCCGCCAGGAATCGATCGGGGCCCCTCTGAAGGAAGTGAAGGCGCTGCTCCTACTCGGAGATCCGCGCGCGGCACATGCTCTGGCAGCGGCAGCGAATGTGGGCAAGCCGCGCCGTGGACAGCGGTATTGGCCGTACTAGTGTGGCCTGATCACTTCAATGCTGACCAGAAGCCTCCAGCAATGCCGCGCATGTCGTCTGACCTGGTTTCCCCAAGCGGGAGCCGGCGCGGCATGTCCTGCGTGCGGAGGAACGAAGGTCAGGGGCACGCCCGAGCTGTTCCACGCGGGAATCGCGCTCATCGCGCTGGGCCTGATCGGCTGGTTCTTGCGGCACGGGCCGCTCAGCGAGCGCCCCACCGCGCCGGTCTCGCCGGTCGTCCAGACCACGCCGCTTACCGCAAGCGTGGAGCGAGGGAATCCGGTCTACGTCTCTTCCAGGATGGTCAAACCCGCCAAGGTCAAACCCACGGCGGTGAAACGTACCACGGTCAAGCCGAGCAAGGTCAGCAAGGTCAAAGCGAGCAAGGTCAACCGACGCCCGAAGAAGGCGAAAACGAGGAGCAAGCATGTACAGCGCTGAGATCAGCCGCAAGAATCCGGGGTGCTTCATCTTCCTTCTGGACCAGTCGGGTTCGATGGAGGATCCGTTCGGTGGCAGCAACGATCGGCGCAAGGCCGACGAGCTGGCGACCATCATCAACAAGCTCATCCACAACTTGTCGATCCGCTGCGCCAAGGGCGATTCCATCTACGACTACTTCCACGTGGCGGTGATCGGGTACGGGCAAGACAGCGTGGTGAGGTCCGCGTTCGACGGATCGCTGATCGGCAAGGACCTGATCCCGATCAGCGAGCTGGCGAACAACCCGCTGCGCATCGAGGACCGCACCAAGAAGGCGGACGACGGGGCCGGCGGACTGGTGGAGCAGACGGTGAAGTTTCCGCTCTGGTTCGAAGCCAGGCACGTGGGCGGGACGCCGATGAGCTCCGCGTTCAAGACGGCCGCGGAGATGGTCCAGCGATGGGTGGCCGAGCACCCCAAGGGCTTCCCGCCCATCGTCATCAACATCACCGACGGCGAAGCGACCGACGGCGACCCCGTCCCGGAGGCGAAGGCGCTCTGCTCGATGGGAAGCGATGACGGCGCAACCCTGGTCTTCAACATCCATCTGTCTTCGGCCGCGGGGAACCCCGTCGAGCTCCCTGCCAGCGACGAGGGGCTGCCGGACAAGTTCGCCAAGCAGCTCTTCGAGATGTCCAGCAGCCTGACGCCCTTCATGATCGGGCGCGCCAAGGAGCTGGGCATGCCGGCCGGCGATGGAGCGCGTGGGTTCGTCTTCAATGCGCAACCGATGCAGGTGATCCAGTTCCTCGACATCGGAACCCGTCCCGCGAACCTTCGGTGATCGACGCTCTGCACCCGGTCGGCGCGGCGCCGTTCTCGATCGAGGCGTTCTCCTGCCAGAAGGCGGGGAACGCCCGATCCGAGTACGAGGACGCGTGGGCGATCCGTGGCTCGGACTCGCCCACGCGCTGCCGCGTCGCGGTCGCCGACGGCGCCACCGAGAGCAGCTTCTCCGCTCTCTGGGCGGCGCTGCTCGTCGAGAGCTTCGTCCGGGGGCGCGCGCACGGCCCTGAGTTCTTCAACCGGCTGGGCGCCATCCGGCGGCTCTGGCGGCGAAAGATCCGCGGCCGTCCGCTGCCCTGGTATGCGGCGGAGAAGGCGCGGCGAGGGGCGTACGCGGCGTTCGTCGGCGCCTCGCTGAATGCGGTGAACCGGGGCTGGCGTGCGGTGGCGATCGGGGACTGCTGCCTGCTTCAGGTCACGGGGGCGCCGGAGAACCGGGAGCTGATGAAGGCCTTCCCCTTGACCCGCTCCGAAGAGTTCGGGTCGAGCCCCTTCCTCGTCGGCTCCTTGAAGAAGGCGGACGACGATCCACTTCCCTACGTGCGGATCAGCGAGGGACTGCTCCAGCCGAACGACATCCTCTTCTTCGCTTCGGATGCGCTGGCGGCGTGGCTGCTCCGGCGGGCTGAGAGAGGCGAGCCAGCCTGGGAAGAGATCGAGGGCATCCGCACGCAGGAGGAGTTCGAAGCGCTGGTGGCGCGGGCGCGCGACGATGGCACGCGCAACGACGACATGACCTTGGTCCGGCTGACGGGACGGGCCGACCCCGAGAGAGGCGTGAGCTAGATGGCCACCTGGCCCGATCTCACGGAGTACCACGAGGCGCTTCAGTTCCCGCAACGCTCGCTCGGCGATCCAGATTTGCAGAAGGCGCAGATCGACAAGGATCGGTTCGGCATGCCCAAGCCGGCCACCGGCGGGAACGCCGTCGTGTACAAGGCCACCGAGGGCGAGAACGTCTGGGCGGTGCGCTGCTTTCTCCGGCCGATCTCCGACCATGCCGAGCGCTATGCGGCGATTTCCAAGCACCTCTCGAAGAACCGCTCCGCGCACAGCACCAGGTTCGTCTATCTCGCCGACGGCCTGCGCATCAAAGGCGGCACCTTTCCCATCGTGAAGATGGCCTGGGTGCAGGGCCAGCACCTGGATCGGTGCGTCGAAAGTCTGCTCGACAAGCCGCGAGAGCTCGCGGCGCTGCGGGAGAGGTTCCGCACTCTGGTGAAAGACATCGAGCGGGCGAAGTTCGCGCACGGCGATCTCCAGCACGGAAACATCCTCATCGCTGGCAATGACCTGCTGCTCATCGATTACGACGGCATGTGGGTCCCGGCGCTGATCGGTCGCCAGGCCACCGAGATCGGCCACCGCGCTTATCAGCATCCCAAGCGCAGCGTTAACGACTACGGACCGTACCTCGACAGGTTCTCGGCGCTCGTCATCTATCTCTCGCTCCTGGCGCTCGAGGTGGATCGCAAGCTCTGGGACCAGTACTACACCGGCGACAATCTCCTCTTCGTTCGCGAGGACTTCAATGAGCCCGGCAAGAGCCCCATCTGGGGCGACCTGGCGGCGCTCCAGCACGCCGAGGTGAGCTGGCTGACGGGCATCCTGGGCGCGATGGCCGGGCGGCCCGTCAAGGACCTGCCTCGTCTGGAGTCGGTGCTCTCGAAGTCTGGCGGGCTGAAGCCGCTGCAGCTCAAAGCCGGGGGACCGAGGGCTCCGGAGAAGCCAAGGTGGAGCGCCAAGCCGTCGAAGAGTGGAACAGCGGCTGACCTCGCGTCGCAGTGGAAGGTGGTCTGGTCCCGGCCCGGCGAGAAGACGGAGGCGCGCTGGAAGAAGGAGACGAAGGACGGGCCGGTGGAGGTGGAGAGCGAAGTCGAAGTGCTGGCGCCCAACCCCCTCCCGCTTGGAACCGTCGCGGTGGGAGCGCTCGCCGCGGGTGTGCTGATTGGAGCCAGCGTGTCGCCGGAGCTGGGAGTGGTCGCCGCCGGCTGCGGCCTGGTCGTTACGCGCGGCGTGTCGAAACTGCGGAAGAAGATCGTCACGCACATCGTCATCAAGCCGATCGAGCAGCAGGTGCTCGAGCAACTCAAGGTCGCGGTGCCCGGCCACAAGTCGGCCGTGACCTCCCTGCAGTGCACGCCGGACGGCAGGCGTCTTTCCGCTGTCACCAGGCTCGGCGAGTGCGCCACTTGGGAGCTCGACACCGACGGCTACAAACTCAGCAGTGTCCGCCTGCCGCCGTTCGAGCAGTCGGCTCTGGCCTCGAACAATCCCAGGACGGCGGTGGTCGCCGACAAGGCGGTTCTGGTGGCCGATCTGGTTTCGGGCCTCAAGGTCGAGCTGCCTGTCGAGGTCTCGAACCGGGCCTCAGCCGTAGCGGTGACGGCGGATGGCGCCAAGGTCGCCATTGGCCAGAACCAGGGGCAGGTACACGTCGCAGAAGTCATGGCCAAGAAGATGTTGGTGCAGATCGCCGGAATGAGCTCGCGCGTGACCGCGCTTGCCTTTTCCGAGGACGGCACGTTTCTCGTCGTGGGATGGACCAACGGCGTGGTGCAGGTGCACCGGCTCACGCCCAAAGCGGAGAAGGTTGGGGAGGGTTCGCATCACCGCACCGCGGTGACGGCGCTGGCGGCCGCACCGAAGGGACAAGGCTTCGCGTCGGCGGACGACTCCGGCCAGGTCGTGCTCTGGGGAAAGAACGGCCAGAAGCAGGCCACCGCGAATGCAGGAGGTCGCGGGGTCAAGTCGCTCCTCTTTCTGGGCGAGCAGGCAGTCGCGGCGGGTTGCGGCGACGGGACCGTGAAGATCCTCAATCCATCGACCGGGGCGTTGCTGGCGACGCACAGCCTCGGCGCGACCGCGATCACCGCGCTGTCATTCGCGAAGGAGAAGCTCGCGCTCGCCGCAGGGACTCAGTCCGGCCAGGTGACGATGCTGGCGCTGGAGGCGTGACCGCCAGCGGGGTTCAGGTGTGTCGATCACGGACGCGTGCCTCCACCGGGAGATGACCGCCCCGTGCTGCGCGAGGCGGCGGCACTGCGGACGAGGATCGCCGCGACGCCGCCGCCCAGGAGGAGCATTCCCACCACGCCGAGCAGCGTGCTCCACGAGAGGACCCGGGGAATCGGGCTGAGCCCGTCACCGGTGAGGATGAACGCGGCCCAGTAGCGCGGGTGCTGCAGCGCCGTCCCGGAGCGCAGAAAGCGCAGCTTGGCGAGGCGCAGCGCCTCTGCCTTCGGCTTCCCGCGGTTCAGCTCGAAGTACAGCTGCGCCATGAAGTCGCGCGCGGGCTCGTCCGCTACGCGCCAGAGGGTGGTCACCGCGGCGCGCGCCCCTGCGGACAGGAGCGCGCGGCTGAACGCGGACGGGCCCTCGCCTTGGACGAGCTTGCCGCGCTCGGTCTCGCAGGCGGAAAGGGTGGCGAGGTCGACCCCGCGCAAGTCGAGGTCGTAGACCTCCTTCAGGAACAGATAGTCCCCCCCGTCCTGCTCGCGGTCCGGCGAAAAGAGGATCCTCGATCGTTCCGCGCTGGCCATATCGGCGACGGCATGGGTCGCAAGGTGCAGCAGCGGTACGCCCGCCGCAGCGCCCTCCACCAGGTGTCTCTTGAGATTCGCGTTCCCGAGGAACAGCTGGGCGCGGCCGGGGCAGGTGCGCGCGATGGCGCGGGCCTCCTCGGCCGAAGCGGGAAGCGGGTTGCTCAGCTCCGCGCCGCCGAGCTCCATCGCCGCGCCGCGCGACGCCGGCTGGGTCCGGGGGGCCGCGAATGAGACCAGCTGGCGCCTCCAGGGGGGTGCCCAGAAACGCGAGGGGCCGGAGGAATCGCGCAACAGGACCGCTGCGGAGGGTAGGTAGGAGACGTCGAACCGCTCGACGACCGGTGAGCCTGTGCCCGCGTCCAGCAGCTCGAAGGGAATTTCGCCCAAGGCTCCGTCGGGAACGACGATCAGATGGGTGGCGTCGGGCCGCCCGAGCGCTGGGATTCCGCCGAGCAGCCGCGCTCCGATCGTGGCCGCCGGCCGCTTCCACCCGTCGGTCGTGCCCGCCGATGCCTCGTTCAGCAGGGACGGGATCTCCCCGAGATTGGGAACGACGGAAGGGAGCGAGGCGATGCCGGCCGCTTCCCGCGTCGCCCAGAGCACCGCAGCGCTGCGCGGCCCTACCCAGTATTCGAGAAGGACGGCTCCCGCCTGAAGCCGCGCCTGGACCGCGGCGAGCGTCGGCTGCGCCAACGCCAGGCGATCCTGGAACGTCCGCGCTCGCGCTCGTTCCAGCACTTCGAAAAACGCCGCGGCGTCCGGCCGCTCCAGGAGGATCTCGAGCAGCGCATCGTAAACGTCGCGTTTGTCCGCGAGGAAATCCGTCTTGAGCGAGGCGAGCTGGAGCTGCGCCCGGACCGATTCGATCTTGGAAATCGCGTCGCGAAAATGCGTGTAGGCCACCTCGTCGCGGTGAGCGGACCGCGCCAGCCGGCCCAGTCCGTACAGCGCTTTCCATTGCTCGTCGGTGGTGCCGAGCTGCCGGGCCGATGCGAGCGCCGCCTCGAAACTTCGCGTGGCCTCGCCCGTGTCGCCCTGCCGGTAGAGACTCTCGCCGCGATAGAGATGGGCGAGCATCGCCTCCCTGGGGTTGCCGCTCTGTTCCGCGAGCGCGAGCGCGTCGGTAAAGGCCGCGACCGCGACGGGGAGGTTGCCCATGTCGAGGGCCTGGACGATGCCGATGTTCGTGAGCACGCGGATCCGCGCCTGCTTGTGCTCGTCGCCAGCCAGCAGCCTCTGGGCGACCCGGTACGTCTCGAGCGCTTTGATCGGGTCGCCGAGGCTCCGGTAGAGCTCACCGAGGTTGGATAGCAGCCGCGCCTGCTCGCTCGGTGCCAACGCTTCTGGCGCGTTGCGCAGCTCCCCATAGAGTTGGATCGCCTGATCGTCGTGCCCGACTCGCTGGAAGAGCGCTGCCAGGTTCGTGAGCGTGATGCGCCGCAGCCGCGCGCTCCACGGCGCGGCTCCCGCCTGCCCGGCGGCGTCGAGCGCTTCGCGGTACGCTCGCAGCGCGTCGAGGTAGCGGGCCTGGTGGAAGTGGATGCTCCCCACGTTGAGCAGCGCCTCGATCTCGCGCTCGCGATCGCCGATGGTCCGGGCGATCGCAAGCGCTGTCCCCAGCTGTTTGAGTGCGGACGCGTAATGCGCCTGGTAGATCTCTGCGACGCCGAGGAGATGGATCGAGTGCGCCTCGCCGCCCCTGTCTCCGAGCGCACGATGAACTTCGGCCGCTTCGCGAGCCCTCGCAGCGGCGGACTCGTATTGCCCTTGCGCCGAGGCGATCTTGCTCAGCGCATTGAGAGCCGCGCCGAGCGCGGCCGGATCGGAGGACCGCAGCTCCGGAAGGAGGGCTTCGTAGGCCTTCTGCGCTTCGCGAAGCGCGCCCCTCTGCTGCAGCGCCCGCGCGTCGTCGAGCGCCGGCGGCGCGCCGTGCGCCGCGCCCATTAGCGACGAAATCAAGCCCAGACTGATCGCGCAGAGTCGCACCGGCGCGAATCATCGCGCCGGTGGCGGGCACACGTCCAGCGCTCAGGGAGAGGCGAGCGCTGGCAGGACCGGCGTGACCGAGCCGTCGTTCTCGTTTCCGCTGAGTCCGAGCATCTGGACCGGGACGGTGGCCGTCAGCCGGAAAAAGCTTCCGGCGCTGGGAATGACGCCGGAAAAGAGCTCCGAGACTTCGCTGGAGACCTTGGTCCGCGGGGGCAGCGCGAGCGAAGCGGACGCGACCACTGAGCCGGCGTCCCACAGCTCGACCGACACGATCGAATCGGCCGGCTCCGGATTCTGCAGGGCGAGCCCGAAGAGCGTTCCGCTCGTCGGCGCCGCAAACAAAGCGCTGGATTGCGTCTGGACCGGAAAGATCGCCTCCGTGGCGGCGAGCAGCGGCCTCGCACTCTTGCCGAGGTCCGTGGCGCGCAGGTACGAGAAGTAGGTCGCGCCAGTGCCGTCTGGGTTGTTGACACTGACCATCCTGCCGTCGAGTTGCGCCTCGACCGCGGTGACGACCTCGATTCGCGAGGAGTCCACCCACGACGTCGAGGCGACGGCGACGCCATCGATCAGCACCTGGGCCTCGGGCTGAAATCCGATCCCCACCACCGCGACCAGCGAGCCCGCCGGCAGGAACCCGCCGCCGGGCAGCACGTCGGTGATGGAAACCGCCCCGCTCACCACGGACCTGACCTGGAGCGGGTCCAGCACACAGGGGCTGAGGCTCCCGAATGGATCCAGCCGCGACGACGCCACTCGATTTAGCGTCAGGCTGGCCGTCATTGGCGCTGGAGCCTGATCGGGAACGGCGATGGTCACCGCGACCATCGGGGCGAAAGAAAGCCCCAGCGTCTCGGAGGGCGAGACCGTGCGGATGACCAGTGAGTTGCCGTCGATCACGGCGGTGCCCGCTGCGTCCGGCGCCCCCGGCAGCGTCACTCGCAGGAAGGCATCGAGGTCTGCTCCAAAGCCGATGCCCTGCAGGTCGACGATGATCGGCGTGGGGTCGTTCTCATGCACCTCGAACCGGATCGATCCCCCGGCCGGAGCAACCTCATTGAGCACCGGCAGGCAAATCCTGTCCTGAACGCTAAGTGCAATCGACGGCACCGCCAGCGCAAAGACCGCCGCGACGAAACGATCACGCGACCGGCACCGTGGTTGCTTCATCCAGATGGTGCTCATCTTCCCCCCCCCTCGATCCTGCGGCTACGTCCTGATCCTGAACCGCTGTTTCCCGGACCACGCGACCACCCTGCCGGCCGCGTCTTTCGCGACCACCTCCCAGAGGAGCGGCTTGCCGGGAACGATCCGCGCTCGGAGGGCCGGAGGCAGGGCGATGCTCGCGTCGCGGGTTTCGGCGCTCCACAGCTCGGCGTGATCGACTTCCATCACCTGGACCGAATACGACGCAGCGTCGGTCCGCGGCTCCCAGCGCAGCTCGTTGGGCGGCGCGTCCAGGTCTTCGGCAGGAGAGAGGGTGGCGATCCCGGCTGACCGCAAGACTGTGGGCGCGGCCGGCGAGGGCGGCGCCAGCTCCGGTGCGCGGCCTTCCCGCAGCCCGATGGTCACGGCCGCGACCAGCGTCGCGGCCGCCAGGGCGAATCCACCCACGTTCAGCGCCGTGAACCAGGAACGCCGCGGCAGCGCCGCCCCGTGGTGGGTCCGCGAGAGTGAAGGTCCTGCGCTCGCCTCCGCGAACCGGCGCTCCAGGCGCGCCGAGATCCAGCTCACCGCGCCCTCCTCGTCGGGCCTCGGAGTGGCGTTCTCGAACTCCTTCAAGAGCGTCAGCTCGGTCTGGCAGCGCGCGCAGCCCGAGACGTGATTCCTCAGGCGCGCAGCCCCGGGTTGTGCGAGCGACCCGTCGCCCAGGCCGCCCAGCTCGAGCGGAGTGGCACAGGCGTAGGAAGGCGACAGGGCCTTCCTCAGCAACGAGCGTTCCCTCGATCTCGCTATCGCCATGCTCCGATCTCCCTATGCTACGCGTTCAGCCGCACGCCATCGCTGCAGGGCGCGAGCCAGCTTGCGCCTCGCGCTGACGAGGTACGCCTTTGCGCCGCTGGGGTTCTCCAGCCCGAGCAGGCGGGTGATGGCCTGCAGCGGCACGTCGTCGCCGTAGTGCAGCGTGAAGACGCGCTTCTCGGTCTCGGTGAGCACGCGATCCAGGAGAGCGCGCGCGGCCTGGACGGAGGAACGCAATTCGAAAATGTGTTCCGGCCGCGACTCCGGATCGTCGGGCAGCGCCTCGGCCACGTCGTCTTCCAGCGCATCGTCGAGCGGAGAGCGCGATTTCAGGTAGTTCAGGCACTCACTCCTCGTGATCGAATAGAGCCACGTGGACACTCTCGAATCTCCGCGAAAGGCTCCGAGATGGCGCTGCGCCTTCACGAACACTCCCTGCGCGAGGTCATGGGCTTCCTCGCGGTCGCCGGCGACCCGCAGACACCATGTAACCACCTTCGTGTAGTGCCGGCGGAAGAGCTCCTGCAGCCAGATGCTCGCCCCACCGCCACCCGCAGCGAGGTGATTCGCCACCAGATCCGCATCCGACAGCGCTTCCAGATCGCCTCCATCGGAAGATGAGACACGCAACGAGGCAGGCGTGGAACAACTCTGTTGTCCGCGGTCCCCCAGCCGCAGTCGACTCCTAGCTGAGACCATTTGTCCATTCCGACCAAGGTCGGAGAGTCGGGGAACGCTGCCGCGGACGATTCCTGTTCCGCGCCGCCGACTGCGCCTGTCGAACCGGTACGTGCCGCGACGGCACGGCGTGATCGAGGAGAGAACCCGAATGAAGATCGCCGCCGACGACCCCGGCCTGTCCCCCCAAGGACGTCAGGGGCACGAATTGTCGACGGCGCGTGCGATGCGTGCCCGAGGACGTCCGCCAATCGGGCGGCAGCCGTGAAGCAGGCCGGGTCGCGATGGCCCCCCCAACCGCGCCCGGCCTGCTTCCGGAGTGTCCTGCCCAGCAGGTGTTCCTTCCCATCAATGCCCGGCTGTCTCAGTACGGTGCGTCGACGTCCGTGGTCGAAGGGCAGATGAGCGCCGTTCTGTCGCCTCGCCCTCCTCCTCGTCCAACCATCTCAGTCCCGGAACACTTCCATGTCCAGCGGGACGCCCCGGCGCTGCAGGTCGTCGTAGAACTTCGGGACGAATCCGGTGGCGGCGAACCGGCCCACCACGCCGCCCTGCTCGTCGAAGCCTTCCTGGCGGAAGTGGAAGATGTCCTGCATGGTGATCACCTCGCCCTCCATGCCGGAGACCTCGCTGATGGCGGTGATCTTGCGCGAGCCCTCGGCGAACCTGACCTGCTGGATGACCAGGTGGACGGCGCTGGCGATCTGCTCGCGGATCGCGCGCACGGGGAGCTCCATCCCGCTCATCAGCACCATGGTCTCGAGCCGGGCCAGCGCGTCGCGGGTGGAGTTGGCGTGGAGGGTGGTGAGCGACCCGTCGTGGCCGGTGTTCATCGCCTGGAGCATGTCCAGGGCCTCGCCGCCCCGGCACTCGCCGACCACGATGCGGTCGGGCCGCATGCGCAGCGCGTTCCGCACCAGCTCGCGGATGGCGATCTGGCCCTTGCCCTCGATGTTCGGCGGACGGGCCTCGAGCTGGATCCAGTTTTCCTGCGGCAGCCGCAGCTCCGCGGCGTCCTCGATGGTGATGATCCGCTCGGCCTCCGGGATGTAGCCAGAGAGCACGTTGAGCAAGGTGGTCTTGCCCGATCCGGTGCCGCCTGAGATCACCACGTTGCGCCGCACGCGCACGCAGGTCTCGAGGAACTGCGCCATCGCCGGCGTGAGCGCCCCCAGCCCGACCAGGCCCTCCGCGGTGAGCAGATCGCGCTTGAACTTGCGGATGGTGATGCAGGGGCCCTTCACCGCCAGGGGCGGGATGATGGCGTTGACGCGGCTGCCGTCGGGGAGCCTGGCGTCGACGAAGGGCGAGGACTCGTCGATGTGGCGGCCGAGCGGGGCGACGATGCGCTCGATGATCCCCAGCACCGCCTGCGGCGAGCTGAAGGCCTTGTCCACCTTCTCCAGCCGGCCCGCCCGCTCGACGTAGACCTGGGTGGGGCCGTTCACCATGATCTCGCTGACCGAGTCGTCCGCCAGGTACGTCTCCAGCGGCCCCAGGCCGAGCGCCTCGTGGAGCACGTCCTGGATCAGCTCCTCGCGATTGAGGTGCGCATCCAGCTCGCCCGCCTGATCCATGCGGCCGACGATCTGGCGTACGGCCGCCTCCACCTTGCGCCACAGCTCGCCGGAGCCCAGCGCGTCGAGGTCGAGCCGGCGGAGGTCGAGGGCGGCGATCAGCCGGTCGTGCACGGCGCGGAGCAGCGGACCCCGGGGGGTTGCCGCGTCCGGCTCCTCCGGCGGCGGGCGCGGAGCAGGCGCTGCCGCGCGCGGCGCCGGCTGCGGCTGCGGGCGCGGATCCCGGCGCGTCGCCTCTCCGCCCGCGTAGCGCGGCATCGCAGGCGTCATGGTGGGCTCTTCCGCCTCCGGCGCGCCGTCCTGCGGGTCCGCCGGCGCGACGGCCGAGCGGGAGGGATCGGGCGGCTCCACGTTGAGGATGAAGTCGCCGATGTAGACCTTGTCCGCCGCCGAGATCACTTGCGGGCCGGCGAGCTTGCGGCCGTTCACGTACGTGCCGTTGGTGGACTTGAGATCGAGGACGATGATCCGCCCGTCCTTGACCACGATCCGGGTGTGCTTCTTCGAGATGTTTCCCTTGGGCAGGCAGATGTCGTTCTCGTCGATCCGCCCGATGGTGATCTCCTCGGTCTCGAAGTCGAGCCGCTGCGTGGGCCCGCCCTTCTCGGTGAGGATGACGCTGAATGGCATCTGCTCGACTCCCCCTGCCCGGAGAGTACTTGCACCGGCTTTGCAGATCAAAGCGCGAACGGCGTCAGTCGAACAGCGAGAAGGACACGGAGTCTTCGGCGTTCCGGTAGAGCTTTTCCGCGCCGTCGATCAGCTCCTTCGCCTTCTCGCCCGCCGGCGCGATCAGGCGGGGCGTGACGTAGATGGCGAGCTCGGTGCGGTGCTCGATGAAGCTGCGGCTCTTGAACAGCTCGCCGAGGATGGGGATGTGTCCGAGCAGCGGCACCTTCGCCACCTCCTTGCTCTCCTCCGCGCTGTAGAGGCCGCTGAGGACGATGGTCTGGCCGTCGCGGACGGTGACGCTGGTGCGCAAGTTGCGGACCCGGAAGCCGGGCATCTCGATCCCGTTGCCCCGCACCGAGATGCTCCGGTCGACGTCGCTCACCTCCGCGTAGATCGCCGCGGCGATGTTCCCGCCCGCGTCGGCGGTGGGGGTGACCTGGAGGAGGATGCCGAACTTCTTGAACTCCACCGAGAACTGGCTCTGCGTGGCCATCAGCAGCGGGATCTCGCCGCCGGCGAGGAACTCGGCCTTTTCGCCGCTGGCGCAGAGCAGGCGCGGCCGGCTGAGCACGCGCGCCGCCCCGTCGTCGAATCGCGCTCCCACCGAGAAGTCGGAGGCGGCCTGCGCGTGTACCGAGAGGCTGCCTTCGCGCTGCGTCTGCCCGGAATCGAGGCCGCGGATCGGCTGGAGCAGGCTGACGCTCGCGGTCGCGCCCTCGCCGGTGGAGACGATGGAGGAGGGGGGCTTCAGCCCCACCACCTTGTTGCTGCCCGAGCTCACCTCGACGAAATCGACCTCCACCAGCACCATCCTCTTCGCGCTCACCGTCACCAGGTTCTCGGTGGTTCCGCCCGCGGAGCGCGCCACCAGCTCGAGCTTCTTCAGCTCGTCCGCCGACTGCACCGATCCTTCGAGGACCAGCGTGCCGCCCGCGACGGTGGCGGTGACCCCGCGCAGGCCGCTGCTGCGCAAGGCCCTGTTCAGCGCCTCGGCCGCGAGCCTGTGCGCGTTCGCGCCCGGGCGAACGAAGTTCCGCACCGTGGGAAAGAGCTGGGCGACCTGCTGCACCCGGGCCCAGTCGTCCGCGGTGAGGGTCTCGCCCTCCAGGTAGACGTGATCGCCCACCACCCGCACCTGGATGCCCTCCCGATCTCCGAGGAGCGCGCGCACCTCGCTGACCAGGTCCTTCGGGTCCTGCGCCCGCACGGTGACCAGGTAGCTGAGGCGGCCGCGGTTGCGCCGCCAGACCAGCAGCGAGGTCCGCCCCTCGCCCACGCCGGTGATCAAGAGCTCGCCTCCGCCGCCCACCTGCTTGACGTCGGCGATCTCCGGCTCTCCGATGGCGACGCGCGAGACGTCGGCGAGCTGGATCACTTTCTGCTGGCCGACGCCCAGCGCGATCACGCCGCCGTCGGGCTGCGCGACCGCGTTCGGGGTGGAGAGCAACAGGGCCGTGACCAGGGAGGAACGCATGGCGGCCACCATGGCAGGGCGGGCGCGCGCTGCCCATCGGTCAGATGAACGGTGTTCCGGCGAGGAAGGCCCAGGCCGTGCCGGCCGCGATGGCGAGGCCGTAGGGGACGTGGCGCGGCCTTTCCTGGCCTCGCGCCCGCGCCACCGCCATCCAGAGCAGCGCCTGCAGCCCGCCCGCGATCGCCGTATCGAGCAGGAGGGTGAGCGCAAACGGCCACCCAGCGGCCGCGCCGGAAACGAGGCCCGCGAGCGCCATCAGCTTCACGTCTCCGGCGCCCATCCATCCCCGCCACGTCGCCAGCGCGAGCGGCCCGGCGCATACCAGCATCCCGATCAGGGCCTGGATCAGCAGCGCGATTCCGCCGAGCCAAAGGACGCACCCGACGATCGCCAGAGAGGCTGGATACGTCACGGCATTGAGGATCCGCCGCTTCCGCAGATCGGTGACCACGCTGATCGCCAGCGCCAGGGCGAGAACGGCCAGCGCGATCCTCGCCTGCACCGGCGCGCCATTCAGCTCGCTGAGATTCGGGGACACAATACGAAACTCGGGCTGCGACCGCGTTGGGTTTGAGTTTCTCGATTACGGCTCACCTGGAATCCCAAGAGGTTGCGAACGCGGGATGAGCCTCTCGAATCTGTATCTTCCGCTCCGAGCTCCGCTCGGAGCGGGGTTCCTCGGAGCGGGGTTCCTCAGAGCGGGGTTAGCGGAACGCGCAGCGGAGCTTTTCGGCGCAGACGAAGTACTCGTCGCCGTCCTGGATCTGGCGGCGGGTGATCCGGCGCGCGTCGAACCAGGTGCCGTTGGAGGAGCCCAGGTCCTCGATGAACCAGGCGTTGCCTTCGCGGACGATGGCGGCGTGCTCGCGGCTCACCTTGCCGGAGTTGATCACCAGGTCGCAGTGCTTGCCGCGGCCGATCACGAAGCGGTCCTTCCGCACGCGATCGAGCTCGCTGCCGTCGTCGGCGAGCAGCACCAGCGAAGGGCCGCCGGCGGCATCGGGGGTGGCTTCGTCCGCGATCGAGACCCGGGGTGGCCGGAACCCCGCCACTCCGCCGAGGTCCATGGTGGTGGCGCTGCTGTCCTCCGGCGGGATGGCCCGGCGAGCCATGCTGCCGGACGTGAACTGCGCGAGCTGCGACACGCGCTCGGGAGCGCCTTGCACCCGCTCCGTCGGGGGCATGTCCTCCTCGTCCGCGTCCTTGGTGGTGGGCTCGGGAGCGATGCGCAGCCGCCCGGAATCGGTGAGCGCCGCGCGCGGGACCATGCCCAGCTTCGTCAGATCCGCCGGGACGAGAAAGCCGTTCAGGCGGGCGAAGGTGTACAGCGCCTGGTTGAGCAGCGCGTCGCGGTCGCTCCCCATCTCCTCCGCCATGGTGGAGAAGGCCTCCCAGAGATGGTCGGCGATCAGCAGCGTGCGGGGCGTCTTGGCGCGATCATCGCTCATGGTG
>JBGQLA010000041.1:0-20019 GCA_041499865.1 Deltaproteobacteria bacterium | reverse complement strand
GGTCCTGCCGCGCGAGCTGTCGATCGAGGAGATCCGGGCCTTCGCCGCCGCCACCGATCTGGAGCTGGAGTGCTTCGTCCACGGCGCTCTCTGCGTGAGCTGGAGCGGGCAGTGCCTGACCAGCGAGGCCCTCCAGCACCGGAGCGCGAACCGCGGCCAGTGCGCGCAGAGCTGCCGGATGCCGTACGACCTGGTGGTCGACGGACGGGTGCAGACCGCGCGCGCCGACGAGCACCTGAAGTACCTGCTCTCGCCGACGGACCTCTCCGCCTGGGACCTGCTGCCCCAGCTCCTCGATGCGGGCGTCTCCTGCTTCAAGATCGAGGGCCGGATGAAGGGCCCCGAGTACGTGGCCAACGCGGTCGACAAGTACCGACGGGCGCTGGACGCCGCGATCGAGCGGCGGTCCCCGCCGCTCTCCGCGAAGGACGAGGAGGAGCTGCGCTACAGCTTCTCGCGCGGCTTCTCGCACGGCTTCTTCGACGGATCCGACCACCAGAAGCTGGTGCACGGGCTCTACCCGGGGCATCGCGGCGTGCTGGTCGGCCGGGTGGAGGAAGTCCATGCGCGCGCGCGGCACGTGCTGGTGCGGGCGGAGCCGGACGCGCCTTCGCTGAAGGCCGGCGACCGCATCCTCTTCGACCAGGGCAAGCCGGAGGACGACGAGCCCCGCGGCGGCCTTCACGCCTGCGACACCGTCGCGCCGGGTCTGTTGAAGCTCGTGTTCGGCGGTCCGGACCAGAGCACGCTCGACCTCCGCCTGGTGAAAGCGGGCGACGTGGTGTGGAAGGCGAAGGACGCCGAGGTGACGCGGAGGATGAAGCGCATCGCCGCGCAGGAGCGCAAGCTCGGGGTCAGCCTCACCGTCCGCGGCGCTCCGGGCGTGCCGCTCGCTGCCGAGGCGACCGACGATCTCGGCCGGACCGCGCAGGCGCGGAGCGCGATGCCCCTGCAGGCCGCGCGCGGCATCCCGTTGCACGAGGGCCTGATCCGCGAGAAGCTGTGCGCGTTCGGGGAGACCGGGTTCGAGCTGCGCCGGCTGCAGCTCGATCTGGAAGGCGCGCTGGCGTTGCCGCCTTCCCAGCTGAAGCGGATGCGCCGGGCGCTCACCGATGCGCTTGCCGCGAGCGCTCCGCCGCGCGAACCGCGGCAGGTCCGCACCGGCCACGCGCCGGACAGCGTCGTGCCCCGGATCGCGGAGCCGGCCGCTGCGGCAGCCCCGAAGCTGATCCCGCTCCTGCGCACGCTCGAGCAGGTGGAGGTCGCCCTCTCTCTCGGATTCGACGAGCTGCAGCTCGACTTCATGGAGCTCGTCGGGCTGGGCGTCGCGGTGGAGAAGGCGCGCGCGGCAGGAGCGAGGGTGATCGTGGCGACGCCGCGCGTGCAGAAGCCCGGGGAAGAAGGCTACGACGCCAGGTTCGAGCGCCTGCGCCCCGACGGCATCCTCGCCCGGCACCTCGGCGCGGTGGAACACTTCCGCCGCAACCCGCACGCGGAGACCGTGCACGGCGACTTCTCGCTCAACGCCACCAACGCGCTCACCGCGCGCACGCTGCTGGGGCTGGGCCTTGCGACCCTCACGCCGGCGTACGATCTGGATCTCGCGCAGCTGCTCGATCTCGCCGCAGGCGTTCCCGCGGGGCTCCTGGAGGTCACGCTCCACCAGCACCTCCCCCTCTTCCACAACGAGCACTGCGTGTACTCGCACCTGCTCTCCAACGGGCGCGACTTCCGCGACTGCGGCCGCCCCTGCGAGCAGCACCTGCTCCAGCTCCGCGACGGCCTGGGCATGGAGCACCCGATCATCGTCGACGTCGGCTGCCGCAACACCGTCTTCAACGCGCGCGCGCAGAGCGCCGCCGCCTGCCTGCCGCAGCTCCTCGCCAAGGGCGTGCGCCGCTTCCGCGTCGAGCTGGTGCGCGAGAACGCCGCCGAGACCCGCCGCGTCCTCTCCGCCTATGCCGGTCTGCTGAGCGGAACGCGCAGCGGCCGCCAGGTGATCGCCGAGGTGGGCGCGCTGGAGAAGTACGGCGTCTCCGCCGGCACGCTGGTGGTCGTCACCCAGCCGCACGCCTGACCATGCCGCGCTACGACGCCGTGATCTTCGATCTGCTCACCGCGCTGATCGACTCCTGGTCGCTGTTCAACTCGATCGCCGGCGGCGAGGAGCGCGGGCTCGAGTGGCGCAAGGCGTACCTGCGACGGATGTACGCAACCGGCGCCTATGTCCCCTACGCCGGCGTCGTCGAGGAGTCGGCCCGCGACGTCGCCCTGCCGGTCTCCACCGGCAGGGACCTGATCTCCCGCTGGGGTGAACTGCAGCCCTGGCCGGAGGCGCGCGAGGTGCTCTCGGAGCTGGCCCTGCGGATGCCGCTCGGCGTGGTGACGAACTGCTCGCAGGAGCTGGGCGCCCGCGCCGCCGCGCTGATCGGCGTTCCGTTCGCGGCCGTGGCCACGGCGGAGCGCGCCGGCTTCTACAAGCCCGACCCGCGCACCTACCAGCTCGCGCTCTCGGGGATCGGCGCCGCTCCGGGACGGACGCTGTTCGTGGCTGGATCGGCCGGAGACGTGCCCGGCGCGACCGCGGTGGGGCTCGACGTCTGGTGGCACAATCGCCGCGGCCTGCCGCTTCCCGCCGGTGCGCCGCGCCCGCTGGCTGAAGAGCGCTCGCTGCGTCCTCTGCTCCGCTTCGTCGAGCGGTGACGTTTCCGCGCGGGCGCGGTTGCGTACCGGGCGCGAACGTCCCTAGTGTCGCCGCGAATCGCACCGGAGCGTGCACATGGCGAAGCACCGCATCGCAGTGATCCCGGGCGACGGCATCGGCAACGAGGTCATGCCCGAGGGCATCCGCGTGCTGGAGGCGGCGGGCCACCGGTACGGCGTCGAGTTCGAGTGGCGGCAGTTCCCCTGGAGCTGCGCCTGGTACCAGAAGCACGGCCGGATGATGCCGGAGGACGGGATCGCGCAGATCCGCGGCGACGACGCCATCTACCTCGGCGCGGTCGGGTTTCCGGGAGTCCCCGATCACGTCTCGCTCTGGGGCCTGCTCATCCCCATCCGCAGGGAGTTCTGCCAGTACGCGAACGTCCGCCCGGTCCGGCTGATGGAAGGCGTCCCTTCGCCGCTGCGCGACCGGAAGCCCGGGGACATCGACTTCTGGGTGGTGCGCGAGAACAACGAGGGCGAGTATTCGTCGATCGGCGGCCGCATGTTCGAGGGGACCGAGAGCGAGATGGTGATCCAGGAGACGGTGTTCACCCGCAAGGGCGTGGACCGCATCCTCCGCTACGCCTTCGAGCTGGCGCGCTCCCGTCCGAAGAAGCACCTCACCTCCGCCACCAAGTCGAACGGGATCGCCATCACCATGCCCTACTGGGACGAGCGGGTGAAGGCGATGGCGGCGCAGTACCCCGACGTGCGCGTCGACCAGTTCCACATCGACATCCTCTGCGCGCACTTCGTGCAGCGGCCCGACCGGTTCGACGTGGTGGTGGGATCGAACCTCTTCGGCGACATCCTCTCCGACCTCGGACCGGGCGTGACCGGGACGATCGGGATCGCTCCTTCGGCGAACTTGAACCCCGAGCGCGAGTACCCCTCGATGTTCGAGCCGGTGCACGGATCGGCGCCGGACATCGCCGGGCAGGGGATCGCGAACCCGGTGGGGCAAATCTGGTCGGGCGCGATGATGCTCGAGCACCTCGGCCACAAGCAGGCCGCAGAGGCGGTGTTGCGCGCGATCGAGACCGTGGTCCGCGAGGGCCCGCGCACCCGCGACATGGGCGGCAAGGCGAGCACGGAGGAGATGGGAAAGGCGATCGCGCAGGCCGTCCGCTAGGAGCGTGTTGCGGTATTCACGGCAACACGCAGCAACTACGTAGCGGCAGACTGTGATCGCGAGCGTGGAGGGGTCGGGCTACGACGACGAGGGCCTCACCCCCGGCGCGACCTACTTCTGGGCGGTCCAGTTCGGCCAGCCGCCGTTGTCCTTCGTGCCCGCGGTCAAATCGCAGACGGTCCCCGAGGTCGCACCCACTCAGGGGTAGTCCTCGTCGCGGTGCGCGGCCTCGATCGCGCGCCGCACGCCGTCCTCGAGCCTCGAGGTGTCGACGATCACCTTTCCTTCGATCACCTCGGTGACCGCGGAAAGCGGGACCACGGTGTCGCCCGCGTCCTCGATGTAGATGACCAGATCGTCGGCGCGCACCTGCCGCACCGCTCCGAACTCCTCCTCCTTGCCCTTCGCGAATGCCTGGTATCCGAGCTCGATCGGGGGCAGCCTTTTCTTTGCCATGCCCGCATGATGCCGTGGCCGGAGCGGCATTGCACCAGTCTCGTTCCGGAGGCGTCGCGCCCAGTCGACGGGCGGACGAGAAAGCCCTTTACACCCTCGCGGCGCACCTTTATGGTGCGCCGCGCCGCGCCAACCCGGTGCGGGACACGCCGGAGACGCAGCGGATGGATCAGTTCAAGTCGAAGGTGGCCCCCGCGGACGGGAAGCTCGCGGTGCTCTTGCCGGGCATGGGCGCCGTGGCCACCACCTTCATCGCCGGCGTGGAGGCGATCAAGGCCGGGTTGGCGAAGCCCATCGGGTCGTTGACCCAGATGGCGCACATCCGCCTCGGCAAGCGCAGCGAGAAGCGCTGGGCGATGATCAAGGACCTGGTCCCGCTCGCGCGCCTCGAGGATCTGGTCTTCGGCGGCTGGGATCCGATCCCGGACGACGCATACACCGCGGCGGCGAAAGCGAAGGTCCTCTCCCCGGAGCATCTCGCGCGCCTGGAGCCGGCCCTCTCCCGCATCCGCCCGATGCCGGCGGTGTTCGACAAGAACGTGGTGAAGCGCCTGGAAGGCGCCAACGTGAAGAAGGGGACCAAGCGGGAGCTGGCCAACCAGCTGATGCAGGACATCCGCGCCTTCGTCGACAAGAACAAGTGCAGCCGCGCGGTGATGGTGTGGTGCGCCTCCACCGAGGCGTACCAGGAAGCCGGCCCCGAGCACCAGAGCATCGCCGCCTTCGAGAAGGCGCTCGACGCCAATCACCCGAACATCTTCCCTTCGCAGCTCTATGCCTACGCCGCGATCATGAGCGGGGTCCCCTACCTGAACGGCGCGCCGAACATGTCCTGCGACTTCCCGGCGCTGGTCGAGCTGGCGGAAAAGCGCGGCGTGGCCATCGGCGGCAAGGACTTCAAGACCGGCCAGACGCTGATGAAGACCATCATCGCCCCCGGCCTGAAGGCGCGCATGCTGGGAATGGAAGGCTGGTTCTCCACCAACATCCTCGGCAACCGCGACGGCGAGGTGCTGGACGATCCGGCGAACTTCAAGACCAAGGAAGTGTCGAAGCTCTCGGTCCTGGAGCAGATCCTCGAGCCGGAGCGCTATCCGGACCTCTACCGCGACCTGCAGCACAAGGTGTCGATCCACTACTACAAGCCGCGCGGCGACAACAAAGAGGGCTGGGACAACATCGACATCGTCGGCTGGATGGGCTACCCGATGCAGATCAAGGTGAACTTCCTCTGCCGCGACTCCATCCTCGCGGCGCCCATCGTGCTCGACCTCGCGCTCTTCGGCGACCTGGCGGCGCGCTCGGGGATGAAGGGCATCCAGGAGTGGCTCAGCTTCTACTTCAAGAGCCCGCAGCACGCGGCGAGCGTGTACCCCGAGCACGACCTGTTCGTGCAGAAGGTCAGGCTGGAGAACAACCTCCGCTACCTGGTGGGCGAAGAGCTGATCAACTACCTCGGCTCGGACTACACGAACGAGTAGATGATCGCGATCCTGCTCGCGCTGCTCGCGCAGGCCGCGCCCCAGAAGGGGCTGACGCTGCGCGGTCTTCAGGAAAGGGCGCGCAAGAACGATCCGCGCGCGATGCAGGCGGTCGCGCAGGTGGAGAACGCGCGGGGCAAGCGCGACGAGGCGGGCTGGGCGTTCTTTCCCAGCTTCCAGACCACCGCGTACGTCGCCGGGCCCACGCAGGAGCACCGGCTGCTCAACGAGGCGGTGAACGCCACCGATCCCGGCAACCTCACCCCGGGCAGCAACGGAGGCTTGTTCCACGGCGAGCAGGGAGTCACCGCCCACGCGGACGTGCAGGCGATCCTGCCCATCTGGACGTTCGGGAAGCTCACCGCCGGGAAGTCCGCCGCCGGTCACCTGGTCACTGCGACCGAAGCGCTGCTGCAGCGCGCGCGCGACCAGGCGGCGTACGACGTCGCCCGCGCGTACTGGGGATACCAGACCGCCCGGAACGCGGACACCTCGGTGCAGAAGATCCGCGACCGGCTGAAGGAAGCGCAGCAGACCGCGCAGAAGCTGCTCAAGGAGAAGAGCGAGCAGATCAGCAGGTCGGACTCGATGAAGCTCGATTACCTGGCGGAAGAGATCGAGGCGCAGCATGCCTCCGCAGTGAAGAACCGCGATCTGGCGCTCACCGGGCTGCGGCTGCTCGTCGGCGCGCAGCCGGGCGAGGAGCTGAACATCGCCCAGCAGGATCTCCCGGACGCGCCCCGGCCGCCGGCGCCGGACGCGCTGCTGCAGCGCGCATTGCAGCAGCGCCCGGAGACGAAGGCCGCCGGCGAGGCGATCGCGGCGCGGCAGGCGCTGGTCGATCTGGCGAGGGCACGCCTGTGGCCCGACCTCGGCCTGGTGGGTGGGGTGCGGTTCACCGAGACGACGAACGCCAGCAATCCTTCCTCGCCGTTCGTCTTCAATCCGTACCACGAGGCCTCGGGCTACATCGCTCTCGGCCTGCAGGGCACCTTCGACATCCCCCAGAAGCTCGCGCGGCTCCGCCAGGCGGAGGCGGATCTGATGGAGGCGGCCGCGATGCACGTCGGCGCCCAGCAGCTGGTCCGGCTCGAGGTGCAGCAGGCCCTCGGGGATCTCGCCGAGGCCCGGGTGCGCATCGAGAGGTACGGGAAGGAAACCGAGATCGGCAAGCAGCTCTCGACGCAGGCCGGAGTGGCGTTCGACTCCGGCCTGGGAGATGCCCGCGAGCTTCTCGAAGGCACGCTGCTGTACGCCCGCGCCGATGGCGAGCGGTTCAAGGCGCTGTACGATGCGCAGCTCGCCTGGGCAGCGCTCGAGAAGGCCGCGGGCGGAGAGCTGTCCTCACCTTGAAGCTCGACCGCTCTCGCCGCGTCCAAGCCGGGAGGAGGCATTCGTGACGTCCGTCGCCGTCGCCCTGATCGTCGCCGCAGTCCAGCCCGGCTCCGCCAGCGCGGCGGTTCATTCCACGCAGGAGAAGGTGCGCTCCTCGCTGAACACCTGGTTCAAGGCGGAAGGCGCGGCCCGGACCCGCGCGCGCGAGCAGGCGCGCAAGGCGGTCGGGGACCTGATCGACTTCGACGCCCTCGCCCGATCCACGCTGGGGAAGCGCTGGGACGAGTTCAAGCCGGCCGAGCGCGCCCGGTACACCGCGGCGCTCAAGGGCGCGATGGAGGCCAACTACCTGTCGAAGATGCGCCAGGGGAAGAGCTCCGACGTGGACCGCATCCAGAGCGACGTCATTGGGGAGGAGCAGCAGGGCGGCAACACCGTCGTGCACACGAAGGTGCGCTCCGGCGAGGACACCGCCGCCATCGACTACTTGATGGAGAAGCGGGGCCGCGGCTGGCGCGCGGTGGACGTGATCACCGAGGGCGTCTCGCTCGCGGACACCTACCGCGAGCAGGTGGGAAAGCTGCTGCAGAAGAAGACCCTCAACGACGTGATCGCGACCCTGGACCGCAAGCGCAAGGCGCTGGAGGCGGAGCAGGACAAGCCCGCCGGGGCGGCCCAGGGCGCGGCGACGGCGACGGAGAAGTAGCCGGCCCTGCCGTCGCGGGTTGCTGTAGAGTGCCCCGCATGTACCGCTACTTCGCGTACGGATCCGCGCTCTCGAAGCGCCACATCGGCGAGTGGGCAGCTGAGCATGGGGTGGACGCGCGCCTCTTCGCGCAAGGCGTCCCCGCCGTGCTGCGCGGCTACCGCCTGACCTTCGACGTGGAGAGCCGCTTCTGGGGCGGCCGCGTCGCGGACCTGATGGAGGACAAGAACGCCACGGTGCACGGCGTGCTGTTCGAGATCCCCGTCCCCGCGAAGGAAGCCATCCTGCGCAAGGAGGGCGTGCCCACCGGCTTGTCGGAGGAGATCGACGTCACGGTCTCCGCGGAAGGAAAGAGCATCGCCGCGAAGGCGTTCGTGGCGCGGGCGGAGAAGCGCAGCGAGCCGGGGCCGGCCAGCGGCAGGCTGCTCGCGTATCTGGTGGAAGGCGCGCAGGAGCGCGGGTTGCCCGCGGACTGGGTCGAACACCTCAAGAGCGTGACCGCGGAACCGCCGCAGCCGCCGCCCGGGCGGATCGGATTCAGGGTCGATCAGAAGAAGTAGGGCTACGCGTAGCCCCAGCGGCGGCGCAGCGTCCATTCGGACCCGACCACCGCGCAGAGCAGCACCAGGACCTTCCAGTTGTCCCAGAGCGGTTTGCTGGTGCGCTGGCCCACCTCGACGCGCTCGGGATCGCGCCAGGGCAGCGTCGCCAGCGCGTCGGACGCGTCCAGCATCCGCCCCTTCGTCGCCGAGGCGACGGCGCGCAGGATCTCGGGACGTGGCGCCGCTTCGATCAGCTCCCGCGAGGCAGGCGCGACCACGAACGCATCCTCCGCTTCGCCGATGGGCGTGCCATCGGCGCGCTTCGCCGTGACCGTCGCCTTGTACGCGCCGGGCGGGAGCGGCGGGAGCACCACCCGGGCGTTGCCGTCGGGGCCGGCGACGGCAGCGCCGACCGGGTGCGGCGTCGCGTCGTTCGCCGACGAGGTCACCACGCCGATCTGGGCGCCCGCGGCGGCGCCGTAGTCGCTCCCCCGCACTTGCACGTCGAGCGCCGGAGCGTCGCCTGAAGGCTCGAACGAAGGGCGCTCGGCGGTGACCCGCATCGGCGTCAGCGCCGGGTCGCGCACCAGCCAGCGGATGGCGGAGTGCCAGAAGGTCTCGTAAGCACGCGGACCCTGCTGCGCGCCCGCGGCCACGAAGCTCCAGTACCAGGAGGAATCGGAGAGCAGCGCGAGCACGCGGCCCCGGCCCGCCTCGCCCACCACCAGCACCGGCCGCCCTTCGGGCGACTGGAGCAGCGTCTGCGCGCCTCCCTTGAGCGGTCCGGTGGTGTTCAGGCCGGGCAGCTTCGGGAGCGTGGACCAGACGGCTTCGTTCTGCGAGCCGCTGGTGGCGAGCTCGGTGATCGGGTGGCGGCGGCCCGCCTCGGTGAGGCGGACCTGGGCGGGCGTCTCGTCGACGGCGGTCGGTCCGGAGGGCAGCAGGGTGACCGGAAGCACGTCCTCGATCGGCGTGCCGGCGTAGTCGCCGGCGGAGAAGCTCTGGTCGCCGCCGATCATCGCGAATGCGCCGCCGTCGCGGACATAACCGGCGATGCCGTCCAGGTATTGCGACATGCGGTAGGGGCGGTGATTGAAGTTCTGGAAGATCACCAGGTCGAAGGTCTTGAGCTGCTCCTGGAAGATCTCCTGGGTCGGGAACGGGATGAGCGAGAGCTCGTCCTGCGAGCTGTGGGGGTCGTCGCCCGGCGTGCGCAGGATGAAGAAGCTGATCAGATCGACGTTGGGATCCTTCTTCAAGAGCTGGCGGAGGAAGCGCACGTCCCAGGATGGACGGCCGACGACCAGCAGCACGCGGACGCGATCCCGGATGACTTTGAGGACGAACGAGCGCGAGTTGTTCTGGGTGATCGCCTCGCCCTCGTACACCGGGACGCTGACGGTGAAGGCGAACTTGCCCGTCCGATCGGGCACGAACGCCAGCTTGACGTCGTACCGCGACTGGCCGCCCTCGACGCGGACGGTCTTCTGCGCCACCACCTGCCCTTCCCGCCTGAGGACCACGGGAACGTCGGTGGAACCGAAACCGCGCGCCGCGACCGTCACGTCCACCGTCACCTGGTTGCGCACGAACGCGAAGTCGTCGACGGCGATCTTCTCCACCGCCAGGTCCTTCAGCGCCTGCGCTCCGACGGGCAGCGCGAACACCGGCGCATTCAGGCGCTGCAATTCGGCCGCGGCAGCCTGCGGGACGCCCTGCGACAGCTCGGCGTTGTCGGCGCCGTCGCTCGCCACGAAGAGCCCGGCGAGCGGCCTGCCGCCGGTGCCGCCCGACGCGGCGGCGACGAGCGCGCCGAGGATGTCCGTGGACGCGCCCTGCGGGTCGGTGGGGAGCCTGGCGGGATCCGAGGGCTGCAGCTCCTTGTCGAAGCCGTAGACGTCCACCTGGAAGCGCGAGGCGAGCTGCGCCATGTCCGCCTGGTGCTGGACCGCCCAGCGCTTCAGCTCCTCGGCGCGCGTCGGCCCGGCAGGAGCGGCGGGAAACTTCATCGAGCGGCTGGTGTCGAAGAGGAGCGCGACGCGGGCCCGGACGCGGCTCTCGGCGCGCAGCTCGATGCCGGGCTCCAGCAAGAGGACGAGGACCAGGAACGCGGCGGCCAGCCGGAAGGCGAGCAGCGCGATCCTCCGGCCTCCGGCGGGCTCGGTGCGGGAGCCGCGGAAGGAGAGCCAGACCGCGGTGGCCAGCGCGGTCACCGCCAGCGCCAGCACCCAGGCGGGCAGCGTGGAGAGCGAGGTGATGCGCCACGCGTTGTACGCGCTCTCCGGAATGGTCAGATCCTCCGCCGCTTCATGATGAAGGGGATGTGGACCTGGTCCTCCTTGTAGTCCAGGCAGAGCGCGTACATGGCGACGTTGACGCCGAGGCGGACGCACTTCTCCCGCTGCAGCTCGCCTCCGGGCGTCACCTCGAACTCCCAGGTCCCCAGCGAATCGCGGGCCAGCGCGCCGACCAGGTCGTTGCCGGAATAGAGAACCGCGAGCCGTCCGCCCAGCTCGAGCGCCAGCAGATCGGGGGTCGAAGAGAGACGGCCCGCCGGGCCGTCGAGCAGGTAGAACGACTTGTAGAGGACGTGATCGCGCGGGACGCGGGTGAGCTGGGCGCCGGGCACGATCCGGGACACCAGCTGCCGCGCCGACTGCTCGAAGGCGCCGCCGCGGGTGGCGCTGGCATCGTCGACCAGCAGGAATCCGCCATAGCTGAGATACCGGCGCAGCTCTGCGATCTCGTTCTCGGCCGGCGCGGGAAACGCCTGGTCCGAGGAGAGGACGGCGAACGGGTAGCGGAACAGATCGGGATCGGCGAGCCCGATCGACTTCACGGCAGGCGATGTCTCGATACTGGTCCGCTTGGAGATCTCCCAGGCGAGCCGCGAGAGCCCGTCCGGCCGCGGATCCCACCGGCCCGCATGGCGCACCTGCGCGAACGTCAGGCGGGCGGCGTCCGCGAAAGCGAGCGCGCGGCGGGCCGCGAGCGCAAGCCCCAGTCCCAGCAATGTGCGGCGGGTGGGCATCGGCTGGAACAGGGTAACCGCATTCGCGCGGGATCACTGCAAGAACCCGCCGATCGCGCAAGCATTCCCGGCTTGCGACCGGGGGCACCCTCGGGTAGCTTCGATCGGACATGGCCCAGAACACCCAGTCCGTCACCGCCGCCCGCGCCACCGTCCCGGGGACCGCGAACGACGCGCCGGTCGCGCCGCCGCTGTTCACCGAGCCCTCCAAGCGCGAGTACGTGCCGGATGCCAAACGCGTCGCGGACGGAATGCAGGTGCCGGAGCTGGCGGCCGCGCGGAACGCATTTGCCGCGGGCGACTACCACCGCGCGCGCGCCGAGGCGAAGCGGGTGCTGAAGCGCAAGGACGTTCCCGCGCAGGCGCGGATGGAGGCGGGAGATCTGCTCGATCGCACCGACGTCGACCACGGCCCGATCGCCACCGCCGTCGCCTTCGTCATCCTCCTCGGCCTGATGCTGATGTTCTTCGCCACCAACGGGAAGTAACCACGCGCGGGCTGCACGAGACGCTGCAATACGCCCTCGACGATGCGCTGCGCGCGCCCGTGTGGGTCGCGTACACGCTGCTGGCGCTGGCGATCGCGGCCACGGTGCTGGGACCTCGCGGCCAGCGCTTCGTGAACGCGGCGATGCTGGCGGCGGGAATGTTCGCCGCGGGATTTTTTGGATTTCGCGGCGTGGGGCATCCCTGGCTGCCCGGAGTGGCGGCCGTGATCGCCGGCGTGGCCGGACTGCTGCTGGGCGCCATCGCGACCACCTGGGGCACCGCCGGTCTGCTCGCCCTCGCTTTCGGCGCCGCCGCGGGGACAGCGGCGCACGCGCTCAAGCTCGTCTGGCTGCCGATCGCGGCGATCGCGGCGAGCATCGGCTTGTTCATCGGCGTGACCCGCCTGCGCAAGCTGCACGTCGGGCTCCCTCCACTCTTCGCCGCCGCCTTCGCGGCCGTGGGGGCGGCGATCGGCTGGGCTCCCCACTGGCGCGGCGCGGCGCTCTGGCAGCTCAACGACGTGGACTGGGTGCTCGGTCTCTTCGTCGTGCTGGTGATTCCGCTCACAGCGCTCGCCCTGCAGCGGGAGCGGTGGAAAGCGAAGCTTCAGGAACCGGCGGCCACGAGCGACGAAGAGTTGAAGAAAGCCGTCGCGGCGCTCAAGGGGGCGGCCCGCGGGGAGTGATCGGCGTCAGAGCGCCGCGATGCTGAGGTTGTCGAAGTACGTGTCGTTCGCCCAGCTCGAGAACCCGAAGCGGTCGTGTCCCGATCCGGAGAGCGGCGCGGGGTCGGTCATCTCCAGCGCGATCTGCCCGTCCATCTCCCAACGGATCCGTCCGCCCTGCTTGGTCACCACCATGTGGTAGGTGCGCCCCCGCGCCACCTTGAGCTCCAGGCGCTTCACCACGAACGGCGTGTCGCGCTGCCAGTACTCGCCTTTCTCCAGCCGCTCCAGGTCGCGCCGCGCGCTCCAGCGCGCGAACGGCGCCTGGATCGTCTCGAAGAGGTCGAGCTGCCCGGGGAACGGCCGCGCGGCCTGCGCCAGCTGCGCCCGCGTCTCGTCCTGGGTGAGCGCGTGCTCGTCGAGCTTGCAGATCCGCGACTCGCGGTTGCGCCAGGCGCCGAAGAGGAAGACGTAGCCCGTCGAGTGATTGCGGCCATCCCCGTACATCTCCCACTTGATGTCGCCGTCCGTCCCTTCGCTGCGCACGTCGAACTCCACCCGGACGTCGGCGGGGAGGCGCGCCTTGAGCCAGAGCGGATTGTTGCCCACCCCGGGCGAATAGAGCTGCCCGTCGACGATCCGCCAGAGGCCGCCGTTCGACACCCAGGCATCGCCGAGCGTCGCGCGATCGAACCTGTCCTGGTACGGCACGGCGACCGCGATCGGCGCAGCCCCGCGCAGCGCGGCGTGGAGGAAGGGGATCTGCACGGCGAGCACGGCGATCGCCAGGGGGATCAGGATCCGGGGCGCCAGCCAGGGATGCCTCGACGCGGATTTCGCGCCCACGGTGGCTTTCGCTTCCGGCACGGCCGGCGCCGCGGCCACCTTCACGGCTCCTCCCGCGGATTCACCGAGAGCTGCGCGAAGTCCGGCAGCTCCTTGCGCAGATATTCGCGCAGCCGATCCGTCAGCCGCGCCTCCAGCTGCCGCGCCCTCTCGCGGGTGACGCCCCAGGAGTCGCCGATCTGCTGCAGGGTCATCGGATCGCGGTCGTGGGGCGGCGCGATCCGGTTCTCGAAGAGGAAGCGGTCCTTCTCCGCCGTCAGCGTCTTCCCGAACGCGGCCAGCTTCTCCTTGAACATCCGCCGCAGCTCCTGGTCGGCGAGCTGCTCGTCGACCGGAGCGCCGGCCTGCACCAGCCGATCGCCATGCGTCTGCCGGGACTCGTCGCCCCCGCCCGGGAGCGGAGCATCGATGGAGAACTCGTCGTTCCCCAACCGCTGGTCCATCTCCCGCACGTCCTGCTCGGTCACGTCGAGGCGCTCCGCGAGCAGCTTGGGCGCCGCCTCGAATCCCTGGTTGAGCAGCTTCTCCTGCTCCTTGCGCAGGTTGAAGAACAGCTTGCGCTGCGCCTGCGTGGTCCCGAGCTTCACCATCCGCCAGTTGTCCATCAGGTAGCGCAGGATGTACGCGCGGATCCACCAGGCGGCGTACGAAGACAGCTTCACGCCGCGGAAGGGATCGTACTTCTGCACCGCGTGCATCAGCCCGACGTTTCCTTCCTGGATGAGATCGAGCAGGTTGAACGCGGCCCGGCGGTACTCGTGGGCGATCTTCACCACCAGCCTGAGGTTCGCGGTGACGAGCCGGTACGCGACCTCCGGATCGTGGCTCTCCTGGAACTTCACCGCCAGCTCGTGCTCCTCCTCGCGCGAGAGCAGCGGGTGCCGGGCGACCTCGGCCATGTAGCGCTGCAGCGCATCGGCGCGGGTGAGATCGCGCTCTACCCGCACCGGCAGCGTGGTCCCGGCAGGGGACGTTTCCTCCGCAGCGTCGTCCGCCTCGACCGGCTCGGGCTGCAGGACTTCCGGCTCGAGCGGCTCCTCCTCCTGCCGCTCGTTCCCCTGCCCCTCGGGCAGCTTCGCCTTGGCCCGGCGCTTGGCGCGGGCCCGCGGCGGGGCGCTCGCCCTCGCAGGCTTCTTCGGCTTCCGCGCTTTGCCCTTGGGGCTCATCTGTATTCCTGGAAGGTGCGGTGCTATACAGGCTAACTTTTTGGCGTTCAAGAAGACATGAGCGATTACGTCGCCACCAGCAGCTTCGCCGACCTCCCGCTCTCGGAGGAGCTCCGCAAGGGAATCGCCGAGCGCGGGTACACCACGCCCACCCCGGTGCAGGCGGCGGTGTTCGGCCCCATCCTCGCTGGCCGCGACCTGATCTGCCGGAGCAAGACCGGCACCGGGAAGACGGCGGCCTTCGGGATTCCGCTGCTGGAGAGGATTCCCGCCGGCACGCGGAGGGCCTCCGCCCTGGTCCTCTGCAACACCCGCGAGCTGGCGCTGCAGGTCGCCCAGGAGATCGAGGCGCTGGGCAAGCACAAAGATCTGAAAGTGGTCGCCATCTACGGCGGCGCCGCGATGGGAGGGCAGACCGATGCGCTGATCGAGGGCGCGGAAGTGATCGTGGGAACGCCCGGCCGCGTGTACGACCACATCCGCCGGGGAAACCTCAAGCTCGACGCCACGCGCATCGCCGTGCTCGACGAGGCCGACGAGATGCTCTCGGCCGGCTTCTACGAGGAGGTGACGCGCATCCTCGACAAGCTGCCCGACGATCGGCAGACGCTGCTCTTCTCGGCCACCGTCCCGCCGGACATCGAGCACCTCGCCCAGAAGTACCTGCGCGACCCGGAGATTATCCTCCTCTCCGGAGACGTGTTCACGGTGGAGCACATCCACAACGTGCTCTACCACCTGGTGGATCAGTACCCGAAGCCGCGGAACCTCCTCTACCTGATCGAGCGCGAGGACCCCGAGAGCGCGATCATCTTCTGCAACCTGCGCACGGACACCGAGCTGGTCGCGAACGTCCTCAACCGCAACGGGCTCGACGCCGAGATGCTCAACGGCGACCTCCCGCAGAAGGAGCGCGAGCGGGTGATGGGCAAGGTGAAGCGCGGCGAGGTGCGCTTCATGGTGGCCACCGACATCGCCGCGCGCGGGATCGACATCAGCGACCTCTCGCACGTGCTGAACTACTCGTTGCCCGAGGATCCGGCGATCTACCTGCACCGGGTCGGCCGCACCGGCCGCATCGGGAAGAAGGGCACCGCCATCAGCCTGGTCTCCGGCGCGGAGTTGAACACGCTCTCCGCCCTGGAGAAGAAGTACGGAATTCAGTTCGAGGTCCGCAAGCTGCCCACGCCGGAGGAGGCGCGCGTCCTCTGGACGGACAAGCACATCCGCGAGCTGCGCGAGGCGATGCAGAGCGGAGTGGCGTTCGAGGCGTTCCTGCCGCTCGCGCAGGATCTGATGGAGCGCGACGACGGGCGGGTGCTGATCGCCTACGCGCTCCGCTACTTCTTCATCCACCACCGGATGGAGAAGGCGCGGATCCGGGCCGCCGGAGAAAAGCTGCTCGAGAGCCACCAGGTGGAGAAGGTGCAGAAGGAGCAGAAGGAGGGCCGGCGCAAGGGGGGTCGCGAGCACCGCAAGCCCCGGCTCGAGGCCTCCCCCGCGCAGCCGCACCCGCCGCGTCCAGAACCGCAGGCGCGCCACGAAGGGCACGAGGCGCCGTCGGACCGGGTCAAGCTCTACGTCGAGCAGGGAAGCGAGCATGGCTGGACGCCGGAGACCCTGATGTCCGCTCTCTCCGATCTGGCGGGACAGCCGCGCGAAACCGTCCTCGCTGCCGACGTGAAGCCGCGCTACGCCTACGTGCTGGTCCGGCCCGATGCCCGCGATGCGTACGTGGCGACGAACGGCAAGGCGCTCCAGGACAAGCCGGTGCGCATCGAGGTGGCGCGGCCGCGTCGCCGGTGAAGCGCGATTCCGCGGTGCTGGCGGCGATCTCCCTGCTCGCCTTTGCCGCGTGCTGGCTGTGCGGAATGCGCCTGCCAGCCGGCGATCTCGAGAACGCCTGGCACCTGCTGGATGCAGAGCTCCTGCGCCACGACCTGCTGCGCAGCGTCTTCTACCTGCACGCGCAGCCGCCGCTGCTGAACCTGGTGGTGGGCACGGCGCTGAAGCTGTTCGGAAGCGCCGCGCCGGCAGCGCTCACCATCCTCTGGGCGTCGTGCGCGATCGCCGCGGTGCTGGCGACCCACCACCTCGCGTTGCGGCTCGGGGCAAGGCGTTGGGCGGCGTTCGTGGCCGGCGCCTCGGTCGCCGTCGCCCCTGCGACGTGGCTGTACGTGCACCACGTCGGCCCGGAGATGGCGACGGCGGCGGCGCTGGTGGGCTCGGCCGCGTTCGTCGCGCAGGGAACGCGGCGGAGCCTCTGGACGGGTTTTGCGCTCCTGGGAATCGCCTGCTGCCTGCGGTCGCTGCTGGCGCCGCCGGCGGTCCTGGTCGCGCTCGCCATCGTCGGGCGCAAGGGCGTGGGGCCCGCTCTGGCGGTCTTCGCGGTGCTCGCGGCGATCTCCTTGAAGAACGCCGCCATCGCCGGCACGCTCTCGACCAGCTCCTGGGTCGGGATGAACTTTGCCCGGGTGACCGTGGCCCGGCTGCCGCCGGCGCAGCGCAACGATCTCTCGCCGGTGGCTGCGCTGGCCCCGTTTTCCAGCGGGGAGGAGTACGCCGCGCTCGTTCCGGTCGCGCACACCGGCGTCGCAGCGCTCGACCAGCTGCGAAAGTCGAGCGGGGCGACGAACTACAACGCCCTGGTGTTCGCCCGCGTGTCGCGGATGCTCCTGCGGGACGATCTGCGCGCCATCCGGACCTCTCCCCGGGCCGTGTTCTCCGGATGGGCGCTTTCCTGGATGCTGTTCTTCCGCCCCGCCGGGGAGTGGCACTACATCGCGGAGAACCGGCAGCGGATCGCGCCTTGGGCAAGCTTCTGGGACCGCGTGGTCTGCCTCGAGCTCCCGCTGCCGTTTTCCCTCCTCGGCCAGACGGAGGTGTTTCTCACGCTGCTCGCCGGCGTGGCGTTGATCGCCCGCTCGCTCCTGCGGGCGCCCGGCCCCGGGCTGTGGTACGCGGTGGTGCTGATCGCCTGCGTGGCCTGCCTGGGAAACACGTTCGACGTGGGAGAGAACTACCGGTTTCGCTTCCTGGTTGCGCCGCTGTGGGCGGCGGTCGCTGCCGCCGGCTGGAGGGGCCCATGACCGCAGCGCTGCGCTGCGACAGGCTGGTGAAGACGTATGGCCAGCTCACCGCGGTGGACGGGCTCGATCTCGAGGTCCGCGCAGGCGAGTGCTTCGGCCTGCTCGGGCCGAACGGCGCCGGCAAGACCACCACCGTGGAGATCCTCGAAGGGCTCGACGAGCCGACGGGCGGCAGCGTCGAGGTGCTCGGCATGCGCTGGGACCGCGACGAGCGCGCGCTCCGGCAGCGGCTCGGCGTCTCCCTTCAGGAGACGCACCTCCCCGAACGGCTGACGGTCGAGGAGAACCTGCGCATGTTCCGCTCCTTCTACGCCAAGGGGCGGCCCATCGCCGAGGTGCTGGAGATCGTCGAGCTGCAGGACAAGCGCAGCACCTGGACGGAACGGCTCTCGGGCGGACAGAAGCAGCGGCTGGCGGTGGCCTGCGCGCTGGTGAGCGATCCGGACCTCCTCTTCCTGGACGAGCCGACCACGGGGCTGGACCCGCAATCGCGCAGGCAGCTGTGGGACGTGATCCTCGCCTACAAAGCCCGCGGCCGGACGGTGCTGCTCACCACCCATTATATGGACGAGGCCGAGCGGCTCTGCGACCGCGTGGCGGTGATCGACAAGGGCAAGGTGATCGCGCTGGGAACGCCGAAGGAGCTGATCGCCTCGCTCGGCGGAGACCAGGTGGTCGAATTCGCCACCCGGGAGGCCCTCACTCCGGACGAATGGCGCGGGCTGCCTTCCGTGCGCGCCGCTCGGAGGAGCGCCGAAGGGATCGCGCTCACCGTCGAGCAGCTGCACGTCGCGTTGCCTGCCATCCTCGCCCGGGCGGAGCCCCTCGGCCTGACGCGCCTGTCCACGCACCAGGCCACGCTCGAAGACGTCTTCGTCCACCTCACCGGAAGGCACCTGCGCGAGTGAACGCTCCCCCTGCCTCTGCCGGATCCGCCTTCTCCCCGCTGCGGGAGCTGACGCTCGCGCGCCTGCGGCTCTTCTTCCGCGAGCCCGGGGCGGTGTTCTGGACGTTCGGGTTCCCGCTGCTGCTCTCGGTGGCCCTGGGAATCGCGTTCCGGAACCGGCCGGCCGAACCGGTGCGCGTCGGGATCTTCGATGGTCTGGCCTGGTCGGGAGTGCGGACGCCGGTGCTATCGACTCTGAAGGCCGCGCCGGAGATTCGCGTCACCAACTTCTACGGACCCGTTCACGCGCGTGAAGCGCTGCGCGTCGGCAAAATCGACCTCCTCATCCTCACCGATCCTACGATCCAGTACGTTTTCGATCCTATGCGTCCAGAGAGCCGTCTCGCGCGCGCGCTCGCCGACGCGGCGCTGCACCCGCGCGGACCTCCGGCCACCGTGGACAAGCCGGTCACGGAGCCGGGGTCGCGCTACATCGATTTCCTCGTCCCCGGGCTCGTCGGCATGCAGCTGATGTCGGCCGGCATGTGGGGGATCGGGTACGTGGTCGTGGAGATGCGGACGAAGAAGCTGCTCAAGCGGCTGGTGGCGACGCCCATGTCACGCGGCCAGTTCCTCTGGTCGTTCGTGGTGATGCGGGCGATCTTCCTCTTGCTGGAGCTGCCCGTCCTGCTCGGCTTCGCGTATCTCGTCTTCGGCGTCGGGATCGCGGGATCGCTGCCGCTCCTGCTCGGAGTGTCGCTGCTCGGCGCGCTTGCGTTCGCGGGGATCGGCCTCCTCGTCGCCTCGCGCGCGCAGAACACGCAGACGGTGAGCGGGCTGATCAATCTGGTGATGCTGCCAATGTTCGTCGGCTCCGGCGTGTTCTTCTCCACCGCGCGCTTTCCCGAGTCCGTGCAGCCGTTTCTGCGGGTGTTGCCCCTCACCGCCCTGAACGACGCCCTGCGCGCGGTGATGATCGACGGCGCCGGGCTGGGCGCGGTCGCCGGGCCCGTGGCGCTGCTGGCGGGAACCGCCGCCGTCACATTCCTCGCCGCATTGCGCGTGTTCCGGTGGAAGTGAGCCCGAACCGCGGGCGTCCACCCGAACGGATGGATAAGGTGCCCGAGGTGCGTTCCTCGCGATCCATCTTCGAGCTGACACTCGTCTATGGCTCCCTCGCCCTGCTCCTGGCGGTGGTGTTCCCGCTCTGGAAGCCGCTGCTGGTCGGAGCCGTGCTCGCGGCGACGCTCGCGCCCTGGCATGACCGGTTGAGCGCCCGCCTGCGCGGCTATCGCGGACTCGCCGCGGGCCTGCTGCTGGTCGGCCTGGTGCTCCTGGTCCTGGCGCCTCTCGGGTGGCTGATCTCGGTCGCGGTGCGAGAGACGCTCGCCGGCATCGACTTCGTGCGCGAGGCGGTCCGGAACGGACCGGACGCGCTCCTCGGCCATCTTCCCGGGTGGATGGCGGGCCCCGTCAAGAGCGCGCTCGAG
>JBGQLA010000040.1:0-20385 GCA_041499865.1 Deltaproteobacteria bacterium | reverse complement strand
GGAGACGGCGAACACGTCCAGGCGGCCGCGCTCGCGGCAACAGGCCACCGGCGCGCCGGCGAGCCCCATCGGCAGGGTCGCGCCCCGGTCCTCGACCATCGGCACGCCGATCGACTCGAACCCGGACCAGTCCCCGCCCCGAAGGCGGCCGTGGACCAGATCGCCCTCCGCGCCGCGGGCGAGGAGGTGGAGGTCGCCGTCGCGGGAGTTGCAGGCGGCGATCGGCCATTCGACCGGAATCCTCGCGCTGGACCCGGGCACGCGGGCCGTCGGCACTCCCAGCGAGCGGACCGGCCCCAAGCCTTGCGCGTCGCCTTCGCGGTAGAGCAGCTCGCCGTCGGCGCTGCGGACCAGCAACGCCACCCCCCGCTCGCCCAAGGGCGCCGCCGCCGGGGAGAAGACGTCCTCGGCAACGGCAGACCATCTGGACCCCCGCTCCGTCATGCATCTTCTCGCCCGGCCAGGCGCCGGGTTCTGGCGTTCGCCGCATCCAGCGCCGTGATCGCCTGCGCCAGCAGCCGCTGGACGTCGTGGGCGCGCTCGAACTCCGCAACTCCATACGTAACGGAGGCGCCGGCGACCTGCTTCGTGTCCCGCGCCAGGGCGGCGCGAAACCGGTCGCCGAGGGCGGCGGCCTGCTGCCCGCGCGCGTGCGGCAGGATGGCGAGGAGCCGGCGCGACGCGAAGCGGACCACGAGGTCGTAGCCGCGCAGCGCATCGCGCAGTAGCCACGCGACCTGCCGGAACGCGCGCTCCGCGGCCTCCGGCGCGGGAACGTGCACCTCGAAGAGGGCCACGCTCAGCGGCGCTCCGGCGCGGAGCGCGGCCGCGATCTCCCGGGCCAGCGCTTCCTCGCCGGCGCGGAGGTTGGAGAGGCCCGTGGCCGCGTCGATCCGCACCAGGTCGTCGCGCGCCTCGATCTGCTCCGCCTCGCGGGTGACGTCGACGATCTCGTCCAGCCTGCCGTCCTTGCCGTCCACGCGGATCGCCCGCGTCTGCCAGCGCAGGATCCGCCTCGTCCCCGCCTGGCTGAGCACGACGGTGAACCGCCGCGGCTCCGGCGCTGCCGCCCGGGACAGGGCGCCGAGCACGTCCTCGGGCGCGCCCGTGGACGAGAGGAGCGCCGCGCGCTGCATTCCCGGAAACTTCCGGCCCTCGAGGGCGAGCAGCTCCGCGAGCGCCGCGTTGGCGAAGGTGACGGTGCCGCGCGCATCGCTGACCATCATCCCGACGCCGAGCGCCTCGTTGAGCTCGCTTGCAGTCCCCGGCCCCGGCAAACCGCCCGAGGCGCGGAGGCGCTCGCGGGCCGGGTCGGGCGCCAGGCCGCGCGCAAGCGGCAGCTCGGAGACCAGGCGGTGCGCCCAGAACGTCAGCGGATCGAGGATGGATCGCGGGATGGCTCCCCGGCTGGAGGCGGCGAGCGCGATGGTCCCGACCGAGTGCCCGCCGGGCCCCGGCAGCGGCGCGCCGGCGGCGCTCCCGATCTTCCCGGCGGTGACCAGCGGGTTCCCGGCGAGAAAGACGTGGTTCGCCGCATCGTCGACGTGGAGCGGGATCTCCCCGAAGGCGTCGCGCAGCGCGGTCCAGTCTCCGCCGCTGCTTCGGAGGCTGCGATCCGCAACGGGCCGCGGGTGCGCGGCAAAGCGCACGCGGCCCGCGCGCTCGAGCCAGATCAGCGCGATCGGCGCCTCGAACGCTTCCGCCGTGTCGGCGACCAGGCGCTGGAGATCGTCGGCGGTGTCCGCCTTGGGAACCCGCAAGCGCGCGAGGCGCTCGACCAGCGGATGCTCCGCGAGGCGCTCGGCGAGATCCAGGGCATCGGCGTGAAGGCCGGGTTGGGGCCCCGAGGCGGCAGGGAGGCGCCGTGGCAGGACTTCGAGCGTCTGCCCGCCTTGCTCCGGCGGCTCGCCGCCGTTCCCCGCCGTGGCCGCGGGCGTTCCACCGCTCACGCCGTCGAGCATCCCGGCCTGCGAGAGCGCGGTCCGGACGGCGCGCTCGAGGGCCGATCGCGGCTGCCAGCGCCGGAGCACAGCCGCGACGTTGAGCTCCGCGCTTTGTCGGCTGGCCTGGCGATAGCTCTCGCGCGAGTCCGCGACGATCACTGCGGGCGCCTGGCGCCCGGACACGAGGTCCCGGATCCGGCGGAGGAGAGCCAGTCCGGAGTCTTGCGGAACGATGTGATCCAGCAGCACCACCGCCGGCGCTCCGGCCTTCCCGATCTGCGAGAGCGCCTCGTCCGGGGTGGAGACGACGGCCGCTGCCAACCCGGCGGCGTCCGCGACCATGCGGGCGTACCGCGCCGCGCGGGCGGGCTCGTGCTCCACGATCAGCGCGTAACGCGGCACCGCGCCAGTGTAGCCCGAGGCTGTGCCGACCGACGTTCCGCGCCGAAGCGGTCGCTCCCGGGGGCGCACAGCGCAGCGCGGCGGAGGCCCCGGAACCAGCGGGCCTTCTTCGTACCCCTCCCCATGTTGTAGAAGTTCACCCGATGCGAAATTCATCGGGAGGCAGGGGGCTGGTCCTGATCGCTCTCCTCGCGGGGTGCGCGAATCTGGGCCCGTACGTCTGGGTCGACGAGCTGGGAGAAGCGCCGGCCGCGCCGGGAGGCGAATACACGCTTGCGCCGGGCGACGCCGTGTTCGTGCGCGTGTTCAACCAGGAGAGCGTCTCGGGCCACAGCCGGGTCCGCCCCGATGGGCGCATCACCATTCCGTTCGTCAACGATGTCCCCGCTGCCGGGCGGACGCCCACGCAGGTGGCGAAGGCGCTCGAGAGCTTGCTCCGCGGCTTCATCAACCAGCCGGTGGTCACGGTCTCGCTGGAGGAGCCCGGACAGACGCATCTCTCGGTGCTGGGCGAGGTGGCGCACCCGGGCGTCTACCAGGTGGAGCGCGGCCAGGGAATGCTTCGCGCGCTGGCGGCTGCCGGCGGCCTCACCGAGTTCGCGCACAAGGAGCGCATCTTCGTGATGCGGGGAGCGCCCCAGCAGCGGATCCGGTTCTCGTTCGACGCGCTCTCGACGCCGAACAGCCCGGCGGCGCGATTCCGTCTGCAGGATCAGGACGTCATCGTCGTGCAGTAGCATGCTCGCGCTGCTCCCTGCCACGCTGCTCTCCACGGCGCTGCTCCTGGACGGTTCCGTCCGGGCGGAGGGCCGCGACGGCGCCACCGTCGCCGGACAGGATCCCCGCGCCGCGGCGGTGGCGCTGGAGCTGAACGGCCGGACCAGCGGGCCCGACGCTTCCCTGCTCTTCGGCGTCCTGCCTTCCGGGGTGCTCTCACAGGAAAACCAGCTGTTCGCGCGGGGATACCTCGAGGTGGACCTTCGGATCGGAACCTCCGGGGCGCTGCGCATGCGGCAGCGCGGCGGATACGGGAGCGTCGATCTTTCGCCCATCGGGCTCGCGGCTGCGTCCGCTCCAGGGACTCCGCCGCCGACGACGGTGCAGGCGCCGCCCGCGGCGCGATTCGTCCGGGTGCAGGAATCGAATTCGTCCCTGGAGCTGGACCTGTTCGCCACCCGGCGCCTGCGCGTGCTGGCCTCCGCGGCCTGGAACGTGGCGGGCGGCGCGAACCACGAAGCGGTCCTCTCCATGCCCCTCTCCCGCGGCCCGGAGGCGCGGGCGTTCCTGGAGTGGGCCGCGACGCGGCTCGATACCCTTCGGCTGGAAGCCACCGGCATCGACACCCGCTACTCCGGCAGCAACCGCGACACCCGGGTCAGCATCGCCACGCTCACCGCCGGCTGGCGAACGGTCCCGTCCCGCGGCGCCGAGCTTTCGTTCGCCGCCGGCGCGGGCGTGGGCCGTGCTTCCTCCTCGGCCACCTTCGCCGGCCCCCCGCTGCCCGAACAGGCAAACACGGTCCCCTCTGCGGTCGGCTCCGCGGAATGCAAGCTCACCGGCTTGCGAGACTTCTCCGCGGTCCTGGGCACCGGCGTCGAGCCGGTCGGCGATGCGCTGAGCGGCGATCTGGTGGAGCGCGCCAGCCTCCGCGCCAGCGCCGGCTGGGGCCGCGCCGGCAGGGTGGCCGTCAACGCGCGGGTCACCGGAAGCGTCGCGCTCACCTCCGGCAGCCTGGACCCGAACGCCATCCGGTCGGGAGATCGCTTCCTCCAGGGAGAGCTCAGCCTCAGCATTCCCGTCACCCGGCGCTCCGGCGTGGACCTCGGAGCGCGAGCGTCCTGGTTGAGCCGCCCCCTGCAGAACCAGCCTGCGCGCCAGTGGATCGCCTTTCTCGGCTATTCGGCGCAGGTGTCGCTGCTCCCCTAGGCCATGCAGAAGGTCATCCTCATGTCGATCCTGGCGGTCAGCATCATCGTGCCGGCGATCGCGGCGCACGAGCAGAACCCGCGAGTGGCGCTGCGGAAGGCGCTGCTCTGGACCGTGCTCGGGGTGTTCGGTTACGTGATGGGCCTCCTCTTCATCTATCCGCGGTTTCTCGGCTGAGATTTCCCGGCACGCACAGGGCATCCCGCGGTTCGGCCCGGGCGCATTCCGTGGTATTCATGAACCTTCCCCGGTGCCCGCGGGCGGGCGGGGACAAACGGAGCGGGCGTGGCAAACAGCGGAATCCCTTACGAAGTTCATCCGCGACCCGTGCCCGGACAACATCCGTCCCCGCACGCCGTTCACGACCCTCCGCCGGACGACCTGTTCGATTGGGCGAAGATCCGCCAGTACGTGGTCTTCTCGCTGGGGTCGGTGCGGCGGCGCTTCGGATTCTTCATGGCCGTCGCCGGCAGCATGATCCTGATCGCCGGGGCAGCCCTCTGGGCGATGCCGAAGACGTACGAGGTGGAATCCCGGCTGCTTGCGCAGAAGAACCCGGTGCTGGCGGTGAAGGCGGATGCGAGCCAGACCACGGACCCGACCCGCGCCGCGGCCGAAATCATCGTCCGGCACGAGAACCTCCACGCCCTCATCCGCCAGACGGATCTGGTCGCGGAGTGGTCGAAGCACCGCGCCCCTTTGCTGCAGCTGAAGGACTGGGTGTCGGCCAAGATGGGCTCGACGCCGAGGCCCGAGGAACTCATGGATGGGCTCACCGGCCTGTTGGAGAAGAACCTCACCGTGTGGGCCACCCCGGACGGGATGGTGGTCATCCGCCTTCGCTGGCCCGACGACCGCGTGATGGCCTTCCGCCTGGTCGACGCAGCCCAGCAGAACTTCCTGGAGATGCGGCACGTGCTGGAGGTCTCCACCATCGCCGAGCAGATCTCCATCCTCGAGGGACACGCCGCCAACCTCAAGAAGGACATCATGAAGCAGGTCGAGCAGCTGCAGCAGTCGCAGCAGCGCTCTTCCAACGAACCGCGCGTGGCCCGACTGCCGCCGCCGAAAGCGCTCGATTCGGAGGTGGTGAACCTGCGGGTGATGCTCGACGCGAAGCGACGCGCCCTCGCCGACCTGGAGGAATACCGCAGGCGGCACATGCTCGAGCTGCAGACGAAGCTGGCCGAACAGCGCGCGGTCTTTTCCGAATCGCATCCGGCGATCATGGATCTCGCGCAGAGCATCGAGTCGCTGCGGCGCGAGTCGCCGCAGCTGATCGCGCTCCGGCAGGAGGAAAACGATCTCCGGCAGCAGCTCGCGCGCGTCTCGGACGGCGCCGACACCACTTCGTCGGCGACGCTCGCCATCCCCGCCGACCTGTTCCGCGACCGCGGCGAGGATTCCACCGTCGAGTACGAGCGCGCCCAGCTCCGTTTCGCCGTCCAGCAGCACGCGCACCTGCGCGAGCGCATCGACGCGGGCCGGATCGACCTGGATACGGCGCGGGCGGCGTTCAAGTATCGCTACTCGGTCGTCTTCCCTGCCCAGATCCCGCGGGGGCCGATCAAGCCGAAGGCCTCGCTGGTGATGTTCGCTTCGCTGGTGGCGGGCCTCCTGCTCGCGCTCTTCGCCACCACCGCCGCGGACGTGCGCACGGGGCTGGTGCTCGAGCAGTGGCAGCTCAGGGACCTCCTCGGCCCCTCCAAGGCCGTGGTCAGCGTTCACTTTCACTGGCCGTCTGCGGAGCTACCGCTGTCCCGGCCGCGATGAGCCCCCTCCCGGTCAGCGCCATGCGCGCCGGGGCGGCAGGAGCCCCACGGTGAGCGAGGCAGGGGAGGTCCACAACCTCGGCGCATTCCGGACGGACCCGCTGGTGCTCGGCACCGTCGCCGTCCTCGGCCTGCTCACGCTGGTCCTGGTGTTCGTCGGCAACGGGGACTTCGGCCTCGCCCTCGCCCCGCTGGCGTTGGGAATGCTCCTCCTGGTGGTGGCCCGCGCCCCGCTCCGCCACTCGCTGCTCGTCTTCGGCTTCCTCTGCCTGGTGCTGGAGAATCCGGGTGAGGTCCCGGCAGCCGGGAAGTGGAGCTCGCCCCTCCACGTGATCGGCGCCTTGCTGCTCGCCCACATCAACTACACGATCCCGGTGAAGGCGCTCTTCTTCTCCGGCGTCGATCTCGCCCTGGTCCTCTTCGGCGGGCTCTGGGCGTTCCGGCGGCTGACGTTCTCCCGGATCGACCTCCGCGGACACATCGCGCCCGCGCGGCCCTTGCGGCTCTCCGCGCTCCTCTCCCTGGGGACGATCCTGTTCATCTGGGCCTTCGGCGTCGCGCGCGGCGGAGCCGATCTGGGGAACTCGTTCTGGCAGGTCGCGCGGCTGGTCTATCTCCCCTGCGTCTTCCTGCTCTTCTGCGCCGGTGCGCGGGGCCCGTCCGACAGCCGTCCATTCGGGATCGCGCTCCTCGTCGCCGCCCTGATCCGTGCCGCGATGGCGATCTACGTCCGGCACCTGTTCCCCGACCTCGACGAAGTGCCGCACGCCACCATCCACGCCGATTCGATGCTCTTCGCCGACGCCTTCCTCCTGGTCCTGGTGGTGTTCTTCGAGTCTCCGACGCGCAAGAGCCTGGGGCTGCTCCTCGGCACGCTTCCCATCCTCGCCTGGGGAATGGTGGCGAACAACCGCCGCATGGTCTGGACCGAGCTGATCATCGGTCTCCTCGTCCTCTACTTCATCACTCCCTTCACCACGCTGAAGCGGAGGATCGCGCAAGGCGTGGCCATCTCCATCCCGCTGATCGCGATCTACCTGGCGGTGGGCTGGAACAGCACCGCCCGCCCCTTCGCGCCCGTCCAGACCATCCGGTCCATCGTCGATTCGTCAGCCGACGCCTCGGCGCGCTGGCGCGACATGGAGAACTACAACCTCGTGTACACGCTCCGCGAGAACTTCCTGCTCGGCAGCGGATTCGGCCACCCTTATGAGGAGGTCATCCACCTTCCCTCCATCTCCGACGCCTATGCGCTGTACCGGTTCGTCCCGCACAACTCCATACTTGCGGCGTTTGCCTATGGCGGCGTGGTTGGTTTCATTGGAATGTGGCTGATCCTCCCACTGGGAGTCTTCTTCGCAATCCGGTCGTACCGCTTCTCGACCAACGCGCGCGATCGCACGACGGCGCTCACCACCGTCGGCATCATCATCGCCTACCTCGTCCACTGCTATGGAGACATGGGCCTGGGCACCTGGACGTCGGTGTTCACCGTCGCTCCTGCGCTCGCGCTGGTAGGCAAGCAGGCGGTCGCCACCGGCGCCTGGCCGTTCCCGAACGCCCGCCGAGCCAGCGCCCCGGGGGCCTTTCCGGCGGCGGAAACGCCGTCGTGAGAGGCCCGAACGCTTCAACTGGACGCATTGGTCAAACGTCTGTACTAATCGGGAAAGCACGCGGCAACAGCGGAGATATCCCGGATCCTTCGATGGCCAGAACCCGAAAACACCCGAGCGAAGGGACCGGGCCGGACGCGTCGAAGGAAGCGCTGGTCCCCTATTCTCCGCCCGATCTCCGTCCCTGGACCGAGAACGGCGCGATGTCGCCCGGGGAGATCGCCCGCGAGCAGGAGCTGCAGCAAGGCCAGGAACGCGAGCTGCACATGGCCTGGGTCCAGCTGCGCGGCAACTGGAACTGGCTGGCCATGGTGCCGGCCGATCCCGCCGATTCCACCACCACGATCGCTCGCGCGCTCTGCCAGGTCGGCGCCCGCCTCTCTCTCCACGCGGTCGAATTCATCGAGGCCGCCCGCGTGGACCTGGACGGCTCGTCCAACCTCATCACCCGGCTGGGAACTTCCGCGGGGTCGGGATGGGCGCCTTCCAACGGGCACGGACCCGACGCGCCGAACTGGGCGCCGCCGCTCATCAAGACGATCGTGGCGGTGGAGAGCCCGCTCGCGAATCCCCTGGCGCTTCCCTTGGTGCTGGCCGCGGACGGAGTCGTCCTCTGCATCCGGCGGGGGCACGACCGGATCGGGATGGTGCGCCAGGCGATCGAGAGCATCGGCGCCGACCGGATCGTCTGCTGCCTTCTGGTCGACTGAGAGCGTCAGCCCGGCACGTCGGAAACCTGCTCTGGCGCCGCGGCCGCGGCTGGAGCGGCGGGAGCGGCGGCCGGGCGGGACTCGAAGTATCTCTTCAGCTCGAGGAAGCGCTTCTCGAGCAGGTCGTAGCTGATCACGGAGACGATCAGCGAGAGGGTCACCCCGATCAAGGTCTGCGCGGCGATGCCGGCGCTGTGGCTTCCGAGCAGGGCGCCCAGCCGGTCTTCGGTGTGCATCAGCATCATGTGGTACGAGAGCACGCCGTGGTAGACGTACAGCCCGTAGCTGTACTTCCCGAAAGTCCGCAGCACAGGTCCCTGGAAGAGGCGCGCGAAGAAACTCCGGTCGGCTTGCTGCAGCGCGGTCAGGGTCAGCGCGCCGAAGAACAGCGCGAACAGCGTACCGCGCACTTGATGGAGCACGGGCATCCAGAGCTGCGTGATGGCGACCGCGGCGGACAGGGCAATGGTGACGCCGGCGAGGAGCAGCGCAGCCCGGCCGCTGCGCGGGACCAACAGATCCAGACCGCCCTCCCGCCGCGCGACCGCCGCCAGAAGCGCCCCCACGCAGAGCGTGTCGACGCGGCAAGGGGTGAGCACGGAGATGGAAAGCTCGCTCACTCCAGCGAGCGCGAGCACGATCCTCAGGGCGAGGCCGGCGGCGATCACGCCGACGCAGACGCGCTCGAGCGTGCTCCGGCGCACGCTGAACACCACCAGCGGCCAGACCAGGTAGAAGTGCTCCTCGATGGCCAGCGACCAGAAGTGGCTCACGTAGCCCAGCGCCCAGGCGTCCTTCGCGGCGATGTAGAAGTTCGCGGTATAGGTCCACAGCCAGCCCTGGTGCGTCCGGGCCTCTTCGAGCGCAGGCGGCAGGGCGGTGAAGAGCGGCAGGACGAGGAACAGCGCCGCCAGCACTCCGTAGTAGAGCGGGAAGATGCGCAGGGTGCGGCGTGCGTAGAAGTTGCGGAAGTAGTGCGGGCGGCCCTTGCTGTCCAGCAGCAATCCGGTGATCAGGAACCCCGAGAGCACGAAGAAGAGGTCGACTCCCTGCGTACCGAGGTTGCCCAGCTTCACCGCGATGCGTTCCACCAGGTTGTGCGGCGTCGCGTCGCCGACGAAATGCACCGCCATCACCATCAGGATGGCGAGCCCGCGGACGCCGTCGAGGCCGGGCATGTGGCCCGGGATCCAGGCCGTCCGTTCGCGGTTCGCCATCGAGTCAGGCTACTCTCCACCCCGGAGTTCGTTCAACTGAGTCGCCCGGGTGGCCCGGCAGGAGCGAGCGGCGTGAAAGTCAGGTTGGGACAGCTGCTCATCGACTCGGTCGGATTCGACGAGGCCTTGCAGCGCATCGAGCAGCTGGTCGAGGCCCGCCGCGGCGGGATGGTCTTCACTCCCAACGTCGACCACGTCGTCGTCGCCGAGCGGGACGCAGCGCTGCGCGATGCGTACACGCGCGCGAGCCTGGTGGTTGCGGACGGGCAGCCGATCGTCTGGACGTCCGCCCTGCTCGGGCACCGGTTGCCGGCGAAGGTGTCCGGCTCCGATCTGTTCCTGCCGCTGATGCGGCGGGCGGCGGAGCGCAAGAGCCGCGTCTACCTCCTGGGGGCCGGCCCCGGCGTCGGCGAGGAAGCGGCGCGGCGGCTCTCCTCCGAGCTCGGCGTCGTGGTGTGCGGGACCGATGCGCCGCGGGTAGGCATGTCGCCGGAGCCGGACGAGGATCTGGTGGTGGAGCGGGTGCGGGCCGCGCGCCCCGATCTTCTCCTGGTCTGCCTGGGCGCGCCGAAGGCGGAGCTGTTCCTCGATCGCATCCGCGAGCGGGTCGCGCCCGCCGTGGGCCTTTGCTTCGGCGGGACGCTCGACTTCTACGTGGGCCGGGTTCGCCGGGCGCCGCGCTGGATGCAGCGCGCCGGTCTCGAGTGGCTCTTCCGGCTGGCGCAGGAGCCGCGGCGGCTGGCGCGGCGGTACCTGATCAACGATCCTGCATTCCTCCTGGTGCTGGCCCGGACGCTGCGCCTTCCGCGCAGCGAGAGAGTGCTCGAGGACCAGGGTGCGAGCGCGCTTCGTTCCGGCCGCGCAGGCGCGCCGGACTGAACGGCGGCGGCTCCTCAGCGGGCCGGGCGCCCCTTGGCCATCCACCGCGCGAAATGGAGGCTGTAGAGCGCGGAACCCTGCCAGTCCACCGCCACCTCGTTGGTGGACCAGCTGTCGTTGTCCGTGTACCGGCCATCGGCCGGGGTGCTCTCATCGCGCGGAAACGCGGGGTCGCCCCAGTATCCCCAGATCGGGATCGGCCAGGCCGCGGGCCAGGAGACGTCGTCCGGCTCGGGCTTCGCGTTCGGCCCTCCGGCCACCATCCCGGGAAAGCAGAACGGCTCCGCCCGCAATGCGGCCAGCCAGTGGTGGAAGGCGCGGACGCGCCCGCGGGTCACGCCGGGCAGGCCGCTGACGTAACAGAGCTGGAGGTAGTTCCTCCCGAACGCGTAGTGCACGTTCGCCAGCGCCTGCTCGCAGTCGCCCACCGCCTCCCGATCCTCGATGCAGCGCTTGACGCTGTACAGGCCGGTCCTGGTGAACCCCGCCCCGATGCTTCCCCAGTCGGCGTGCGAGGCGAGCTGGAACGGATGCTTCTCCCCGTCGGCGCGGGCCCGTTCGGCAAACTCCCGCAACCGGGCGCGGATCGCCGCCTTGCGCGCCGGCCTGCCCGCCGCGGCGCGCAGATACAGCTGCGCGGCGAACCCGTGCAGGTGGCTGTAGATCGGCTCGTAGTCCAGCTCGACGAAGCTCTCCTCGAAATCGGCGGCGAAGCGGGGCTCAGAAGTGGCGACGAGCATGCCGGCGGCGGCGAACATCCGCGCCTGCTTTCCGATCTCCGCATTCCCGTCGATGCGGTACGCCGGGCACGTCGGTCCGTCGCTGTTCTCGTTCCATCGCGTCCGCAGCCAGGCATAGCCGGCACCCGCCGCCCGCAGGCAGCGGTCGGCGAACGCGGGGTCGAAACGCCGGAAGATCGTCGAGGCGGTGGCGAGGTTTCCCACCGCACGGGCGGTGGCGATCGTGCCTGGCTCGCCATCCTTGTAGGGCGGCACGTTCTCGGGCGAATTGGTCCCGTAGCGGCCATACCTCTCCTGGCAGGTGGTGTTGCGGAAGGCGCCAGAGGCGTCCTGCACCGACAAGAGCCACTCCAGCCCCCAGCGCGCCTCGTCGAGGAGGTCGGGCACCCCGTTGCCCGACTCGGGGATGTTCAGGTCGTCAGCGGCCGGGGCGAAGTCGCTGTAAGTCTCGAGCAGCCAGAAGAGGGCGATGTTGAGGGTCGCGCTGTAGATGGAGAAATCCCCGGCGTCGTGCCAGCCCATCCTCACGCCGGGCGGCGCCTTCGCGACGTCGCTCGGGTGCACCCACGGGCCCTCGGCGTGCGCCGGCTCGACGGCGGTGAAGGCCCGCTGGAAGTAGAACGAGCGCTGCACGGCATGCACCGCCGGGTCGAACACGTCGGGCCCGATCCCGAACGGGAAGCTGGTCTGGCCATCGTCCGCGACGATGCGGTAGCGGCCCGGGGCGGCGAGCGGCGTGAAGTCGCCGACCCAGACCGCGCCGACGCCGCCTGCGCCCTCCACCCTCCGTGTCGGAGCCCCTCCGGCGAAGGCCACCTCCTGCGTCGCCTCGGAGAGGATGCGAAAGCCGCCGAAGGGGCGGCGCGAGCTGAACTCCTTGCGCATCGACGGCGCGTAGCCGACCTGTGACGCCGCGAGGTGCGCGAACGGAGGCTCGACCGTCCTCATCCTGGCCCGGCTGCGGCGGTTCCAGAAGCCGAGGGCGCCCTTCGCAGCCCGGCGGCCGGGGCCGCTCGCCATCCCCGCGAGCGCCAGCGCGGCCAGGCCAGCCACGATCGCGGTCTTCCTCTTCATGGTTGCCGCTGCGAGGCGGTTGGACGACAGTGAAGCATGGTGCCGGATCGGTGTCACGCGGGAAGCTCGCGGTCGCTGGCGGCTTCCGGGTGCTGGCGGAATCGCGCCGCGCGCCTGCTGATCGTCGTGCTGGCGAGTTGCAAGAACGCGCCCGCGCGCCCCTATCCCGGCAGCGCGATCTCGATCGCCGCCCGGGCCTCGGCAGGCAGCGGCGCCTCGCGCATCGACGCCGCAGCCGACAGCGGACCCACGGTGCGCCTGCGGTCAGGCGCTTCGGGCATCGATTTCTTCGGCGCCCTCCCCCTCCGGCCCGGGGCGCACACGGTGGTGCTCCGGGCGCTGGATGCCAAAGGAGACCCGCTCGGCTCCGCCAGCGTCGAAGCGTTGTCCGCACGGGGCTGTCCGTCGCTGCTCGACGCGACGATCCCGTCCGGCGGCGGCGCGGCGACACCTGTCCTGGGTGCCGTCACCGCCGCGCGCAACTCGCTGGTGGTGGGCGAAACGGTCGTCCTGCACGCGGACGCCCCTGCGGATGCGAAGCTCACCTGGGCCGCGGAACCCCGGGCGTGTGCGCGCTTCGCGGACGCCGCCGCCGCAACCACGGAGTGCACGGCAACGGCGTCCGGGGCGTGCGCGATCAGCGTCGTCGCGGCAGCGGGCGAACGGATCGAGCGCCGCACCCTTTCGCTCGCGGTGCGCAGCACGGGACGCTCGTACGAGTACCCGCTCCGGGCGGCCCCGGGCGGACGCTACCTGATCGATCAGCGTGGCACGCCTTTCCTGATCAAGGGCGAGTCGGCGTGGCTCGCGCTCGTCAACCTCACCGCCGCCGAGCAGGACCGCTACCTCGCGGACCGGGGCTCGAAGGGCTTCAACCTGGTCGAGGTGATGCTCATGAACCACGGCTACACGATGGCGCCGAACCCCGCGCCGCCCGCCGATCGCTCCGGCGAGCAGCCTTTCCTCAGGCCCGGCGACTTCGCCACGCCGAACGACGCGTACTTCGATCGGGCGGTCGCCTTCGTCGATCGCGCCGCGGCGCATGGCATCGTCGTCCTGATCGCGCCGAGCTATCTCGGGTTCGACGGCGGACGTGAAGGCTGGTGGCAGGAGATCACCTCCTCCGTCAACACCCGGGAGGTCTGCGCCGCGTTCGGCCGGTACCTCGGCGCGCGCTTCAAGGGGAAAAAGAACCTCCTCTGGCTGGCGGGAGGGGACTACGCTCCCGCCCCGGGCTCGGAGGGCGAGGCGCGCCACCTCGAGATCCTCCGCGGGATCCGGGCGGCGGGAGCGCCGCAGCCCTGGACGGGCCACTGGAACCTCGATCATCTCGGCGGGATCTCCACCGACGCAGCGGCGTTCCAGGAGGCGATGGCCCTGAACGGCGTCTACCAGTACGCGATGCCGTACCGGGATGCGGCGCGCGCCTACGACGTGGTGCCCCCGCGGCCGGTCTTTCTCCTCGAGAGCACCTACGAGCACGAGCACCCCGCGGACAACACGCAGCCGTTCCGCAAGGCGTGGTGGTGGACCATGCTCTCCGGCGGGACGGGCACCCTCTGGGGCGACACCTTCCTCTGGATGGCCGAGAGCGCGCGCGCCACCTATCCGGCGGAGTACGGCGAGACGGACCACGCGGTCTCTTCCTGGAGCGCAGAGCTGGACTCGCCCGGAACGATGGAGATGGTGCACCTGCACGCGCTCTTCGAAACGCTGCCCTGGCAGCGCCTCGTTCCGTCCGGTCCCGCGTCGGGCTGGCCCCGGCCGCTGGTCACGTCCGGGCAGGGCTGGGGAGGCCTCAAGCACATCGCCGCCGCCGCGACGCCGGAGGGCGATCTGCTGGTGGCGTACATCCCGCCCACCGGCGATGGATCGCGGAAGTTCGAGCTCGACCTCTCCCGGATGCGCGGCGGCGCACGGGCGCGCTGGTACGACCCAGGCTCGGGCGCCTGGCTCCCGCTGGACACGAGGCTGGCCGCCGCCACCGGAGCGGCGTTCGAAACGCCAGGCGGGAACGCGGCGGGAGCGAACGACTGGGTGCTGATCCTGGAGTCGCCGCGCCCTTGAGCACGCTGGTAGGTGAGCAGGCTGCTTTGTCGGATGCGCCCGTGGTCTGCGGCCGCTCCGCGCGGTTTCTTTGCGCGGTCCGCGAGCGGGGCAATGCTATGCTCGGACAGTCGATCCGGGTTTGAGACCTGGTGATGGAGGTCCCTGGATGCGGGCTCGCAACGTCGCTTTCCTCACGCTCTTCTGGTCTGCGGTCGGGATCGGTTGCAGCGGTTGCAGCAAGAACGCCGGCCTCACCGTCCTGCTCACCCCACGCGCCGCGACCGTCACCCCGGGCGGGGCCATCGCCTTCTCCGCCGCGGTGGATGGAGCCGCCTCCGGGCAGTCCGACTTGGTGACCTGGTCCGTGCAAGAGGCCGCCGGCGGAACCGTCGACGCGTCGGGCAAGTACGTCGCGCCGGCGGCGGACGGCACGTACCACGTGGTGGCGACCAGCGTCGCGGACCCCGCGAAGAGCGACACCGCGACGGTCTCCGTCTACGTCACCACCCTGCTCGCGGCCGACCGCCTGACGATGTGGAACCCCGGGCTCAACTCCCTGGGCGGCATCCCCAACCGGACGACGATCTACAAGACGCTCTCTCCCCGCGGCGGCATTCTGGACGACACCGCGGCCATCCAGGCCGCGCTCGATTCCTGCCCGGCAAACCAGGTTGTGAAGCTGAACGCCGGCACCTTCATCATCAGCGACCCGGGGCTCGACTTCACCACCTCGAACATCACGCTGCGCGGCTCCGGGCCCGGCGTGACCATCCTCTCGCAGCGCTCCCCCGCCAAGTACGGCGTCATCGCCATGGGCACCCGGTGGTACGAGTGGATGAGCCCCAAGGTCTTCACCACCGACGCCGTCAAGGAGACGAACAGCGTCACCCTGGCGAACACCACCGGCCTGACCGTGGGCCAGCTGGTCCACGTCAACGAGACGTACGACTCGTCTTTCATCTACTACAACCCGACGCAGCAGAACGGCGACTACCAGGGCTGGGGCGAGGGGCGAAAGGGCCCGCAGGCGTCTTCACGCCCGCTCGGGCAGGCGATGGAGATCGCCTCGATCAGCGGGAACACCGTCACCTTCACCACGCGCTTCCACGTCACCTTCCGCGTCAACCACGCGGCGCACCTGGTCCAGATCTCGGACGGAACCAGGGTCGTTCCCACCACGAAGGGGTCGGGCGTCGAGAGCCTGACGGTGGAGAACGGCGACGGCGGCGACGGCGGCGGCAACGTGCGGATGTTCGCCACCTCGCACTGCTGGGCGAAGAACATCGAGAGCCGCAACCAGGCCGCCGGCGCGGCATTCGCCTTCGACGGGGCGTTCCAGTGCGAGCTGCGCGACTCGTACCTGCACAGCGCGCAGGACCCCAATCCCGGCGGCGCCGGCTACAGCATCGTCTTCGACACGTACACCGCCGACTCGCTGGCCGAGAACAACATCTCCTGGAACTTCAACAAGGTCTCCGCCTTCCGCAGCTCGGGCGGCGGCAACGTGTTCGGCTACAACTACTGCGAGGACATGTACGGCCAGGGCTATCCCACCATCGTCGAGGTGGGCATCAACGCCTCGCACATGGCCGGCTCGCACCACGAGCTGTTCGAGGGCAACCAGGGCCCGAACTTCGACAGCGATTCGTACTGGGGCAGCCAGATGTATATCACCGCCTTCCGCAACCACCTCACCATGCGGCGGAGGAACATCAGCGGCGTGGCGGCCCTGGGCAACGGCGTGAAGGCGAATCTGGTGGACTCGAGCAACAAGCGCGGGATCGGGCTCACCGTCTACCAGAAGTGGTACAGCTTCATCGGCAACGTGATCGGGTATCCGAACGGATATCTCCAGTCGCCGGCCATCGGCTTCGCATATCCGGCCACGTTCAGCCCGGGCCCGCAGGGCGCGGTGTTCAAGTACGAGTGGCTGGGCGGCCCCTTCGGCCGCGACACGAGCCCCACGTACGCGCCGATCTGGCAGATCGGCTACGACGGCTCCAACTGGTTCACCACGCAGGAACCCACCTCGCAGGCCACCGTTCAGCGCGACGGGAACTACGACTACTTCACCAACCAGGTGCACTGGCACGGAGTCGGGGGGACCGGACAGGACAGCGGCCTCACTCCTCCGTCCGACGCCACGCTGCCCAGCTCGCTCTATCTCGCGAGCAAGCCGGCTTTCTTCGGTTCCAATCCCTGGCCCTGGGTCGACGGCAGCAGCGCATCGAACCCGCTGCCGGGCGTGCTGCCGGCGCGGATGCGGTTCGACGCCGGCACGCCGAACGCGCCCTGATCGCGCGCAGCAACTCCACGCGGGAGCACTTGAAAATGCAGCAGAGGCGGCCCAAGGTCCTCATCATCGCCGAGTCGGCGAATCCGGAGTGGTCCAGCGTCTCCCTGATCGGCTGGAGCCTGAGCCTGGCTCTGCGGGAGCAGGTGGACGCGCACGTCGTCACCCACGTCCGGAACCGCGAAGCGCTGGAGAAGGCAGGATGGAGGGACGGCCGGGAGTACACCGCCATCGATCCCGGACGGGTGGAAAATCCCATCAACCGCTTCGGGGAGGCGGTGCGGAAGGTGGCCCGGCTCGGCTGGACCTGGACCACGGCGCTCTCGATCCCCGCCTACTATCACTTCGAGCACCTCGCCTGGCGCCGGCTCGGCGAGGCGATCCGCAGCGGCGGGTTCGACCTCGTTCATCGCATCACGCCGGTGAGCCCCGCGACCCCGAGCCCGCTCGCCGTGCGCTGCCGGAAGGCCGGCGTGCCGTTCGTCTGGGGGCCGATCAACGGCGGCGTTCCCTGGCCGAAGGAGTTTCGCAGCGCCCTGCGGCGCGAGGGCGAGTGGCTGTCGTACGTCCGCGGCGCCCACCGGTTCCTTCCCGGCTACGCCGCGACGAGGAAGGCCGCCTCGGCACTGATCACCGGATCGTCGTACGCCTGGGCGGAGCTGAAGGGGCATCACGACCGCTGCGTCTATCTTCCGGAGAATGCGATCGAGCCGCGCCGCTTCGAGGGACTGGAGCCGTCGAAGCGCGAGGGGCCGCTGCGCGTGTCGTTCGCCGGCCGCCTGGTCCCGCTCAAGGGCGTGGACATGCTCCTCGAGGCCGCCGCCCCGCTGGTGCGCTCGGGGCAGGTGGTCATCGACATCATCGGTGACGGACCGGAGATGCCCGCCCTGCGCAGGCAGGCCGCGGAGGCGCAGATCGCGGACGGCGTCGCGCTTCCGGGCGGGTGGATCGACCACCGCGACGTCCTCAAGCGGCTGGCGCAGTCGCAGGTGTTCGCGTTCCCCAGCATCCGCGAGTTTGGCGGAGGCGTCATCCTGGAGGCGATGGCGCTCGGGGTCGCCCCAGTGGTGGTAAACCACGGCGGCCCCGGCGAGCTCGTCACCGACGAGACAGGGGTCCGGATTCCCATCGGCTCGCGCGCGTCGATCGTGGCCGCTTTCCGCGAGGTGCTCGGCTCCCTCGCCGCCTCGCCCGACCGCGCGCAGCAGATCGGCGAGCGGGCGCGCCGCCGCGTCTTCGACCTCTTCACCTGGGACGTGAAAGCCGGCCAGATCGTCGAGATCTACCGCTGGGTGCTCGGCCAGCGGGACAAGCCGGACTTCGGCATGCCGTTGCGGGATGCGCCGGCCGCCCCGCCGGAGGATCAACGCGCCGGGGCGAGAATCTCCCGGTAGAAGGCCTCCAGCGCCTGCGCGGCGGCGTCCCAGGAGTAGCTCTGCTCGACCAGCGCGCGCCCTTCCTTCCCCAGCCGGGCGCCGAGCTGCGGATCGTCGAGAATCCGTCCGACCGCCGCGGCGAATGCCTTCGCGTCGTCGCCCAGGAGCAGATGCCGCCCCGGCTCAGCTTCGATCCCTTCCGCGCCGAGCGTGGTGGAAACGACCGGCCTCTCCATCGCCATCGACTCGAGGATCTTGAACCGGGTCCCCCCGCCAATGCGCAGGGGAACGATCGACACCGCGGCCGCGGCGAGGTGCGGCCGGAGGTCCTCCACCGTGCCGGCCACCTCGATGCGCGGACTCCGGCGCGCCGCGATCTCCGGCGTCGGCTGCTGGCCGACGATCTTCAGCCGCGCCTCCGGGTGGCTCGCCTCGATCAGCGGCCACACCTCCCGGAGGAAGTAGAGCACTCCGTCCTCGTTGGGGAAATAGTTGAGGGCGCCGAAGAACATCACGGTGCGGCCGTCGCCGGGCGGATCCGACGGGCGCCGCCTGAAGTACTCCACGTCGACGGCGTTCGGCACCAGCGCCGATCGCATTGACGGGACCAGCGCGTGGGCCCGCGACCGGTCGGCCTCGGAACAGAACGCCACGCCGTCGAAGCGCGACCAGATCTCCGTCTCTTCCCGGCGGATCTTGCGCCAGTTGATGGCGTTGTAGACCCTGCGCGCCGGGCCCATCTCGTTCCGCGCCTGCTGCCGGGCGAGATCGAACTCGAGGTTGTGCTCGTCGAGGACCAGCCGCGGCGGCCGCTCTCCCCGCGGGGCCCGCGCCAGCCGCGCGCGAGCGAGAAAGGGCAGCTCCACGGTGACGACATCGTACCGCCGCCCCGAGAGCAGCCCGTCGACGGCTTTCCGCAGCGCGGGGAGGTCGTAGAGGCTGCGCACGAAGCTCTCTGGTGCGAACAGCGAGCGGAGCTGCATCAGCCGCTTGACCGGTCCGTCCCACGCCCGCGCGGGGACGAGCACGACCTGGTCGCAGTACTCGCGCATGGCGCGGTCGGCGACCTGCGCGTCGTAGTCCGTCGTCACCACCGCGACCGCGGTGATCTCGTGGCGGCGCGCCAGCGCGCTCATCAGCCCCTGGACGCGCCGCTGGGCGCCGAAGGTGGGCGGGCTGGGGGGAAACGGCGAGAGGAAGAGGAGGTCCAGGCGATCGCGGTCCATCGTTCGGTGAGCAGGCCACTTATTGCATGCGTCGAAAGGGTGAGTCGAGCGCGTGACTGCGGGAGCATGTAGTTGTATATTTCCACACCGGACCCTTCCCAAGACATGTGCGGCATCGCCGGAATCATCGGTCGCCTCGGCGACCGCAATCGTACTGCCCTTCAGCGCATGAGCCAGGCGATGTCCCATCGCGGCCCGGACGGGCATGGCACGTGGGAATCGCCGGCCGATGAGCGCGGCCGGGGCGCCCTGCTCGCCCACCGCCGCCTCGCGATCCTCGATCTCTCGCCCGCCGGCGCGCAGCCGATGGTCGATCCGGTCAGCGGGCAGGTGCTCGTCTTCAACGGCGAGATCTACAACTTCCAGTCACTGCGCGAGCGCCTCGTTGCCAAGGGCGAGCGCTTCGAGTCCACCGGCGACACCCAGGTGATGCTGCGCGCGTTGGGCATCGAGGGGAACGCCGCGGTCGCCTCCTTCCGGGGAATGTTCGCCTTCGCCACCTGGGACCCGAAGCGCCGCAAGCTGCTGCTGGCGCGCGATCCGCTGGGGATCAAGCCGCTCTATGTGGCGCGCTCCCCCGATCCCGACGGCGAGTGGTCGCTCGCCTTCGCCTCCGAGGTCCGCGCCCTGCTCGCCTCGGGGCTGCTGGGCAAACCGCGGCTGCACCCGGATGCCGCCGCGTCGGTGGTCTGGAACGGCTTCGTCATGGGCCCGGACACGGTGGTGCAAGGCATCGAATCCCTCTTGCCCGGCCAACTCCGCGTCCACGGCGCCGACGGGACGGAGGAGGTCTCGCAGGACTTCTGGACCGTTCCGGCGGAGGAGCCGGACGGTCCGATGGACGAGGAACGCCTCTCCGGGATCCTCGAGGAGTGCCTGCGGCTGCACCTGATCAGCGACGTTCCCCTCGGCGTGTTCCTCTCCTCGGGCGTCGACTCGTCCGCCGTCGCCAACCTCGCGCAGAAGGCCAACCGCGGCCCCATCCACACCTTCACGCTCGCGTTCGAGGAGCGCGAGTACACCGAAGGGCCGGAGGCACGGCGCATCGCCGAGGCGATCGGCACCGAACACCGCGAGGTGGTGCTCAGCGAGCAGCACTTCGTCAGGCGGCTCGACGATGCGCTGGACAGCCTCGACCAACCCAGCTTCGACGGCCTGAACTCGT
>JBGQLA010000039.1:0-20695 GCA_041499865.1 Deltaproteobacteria bacterium | reverse complement strand
GTATCGCCGCAGCGCGAACCGGTTCTCGCGCTGATCGAGGAAGTACCCGGTCTTCTGTCCGGAGCGCACGTCCACCGCGATCTGCATTCCGTGCTCGCGGACGATCAGCTCCTGAGGCGGCTCCGCGCCCCAGAGCCTCTTTCCCTTGGCGGGCGGCGAGTCCCGGTCGCTCAGCTCGTCCTCCTCGTCGGCGGCAGCGATCTCCTCGTCGCGCCCGTAGATGCCCTCCAGGGCCACCTCGCCGCGCAGCGCCTCGAGGATCGCCTCGCGGTGCGGGGCGAGGCCGGCGCTGTAGAGCTTGAGCACCGCGAACTTCCCGTAGAGATCGACCACCACCCCGGGAAGCCCGTCGCCTTCGCCGTGCACCAGGCGGGCGCAATCCGTCGCCTCGGTGAGGACGTACGCGCGGCGCAGCGCCACCGCTTTGGCGATGCGCCGGCGCCAGAAAAGCGGCCCGATCGCCTCCGCCGGATCGCGGGTGAGCACGCGGACGCGCACCGCGCCTTCCGGATCGTAGTAGCCACGGGCCACGAACTTTCCGCCCGCGACCACGTCGACGACGGCGCCCGCCTGGAGGCCGGCCGGAGGGCGCTCGATCGCGCGCTTGTAGACCCAGGGGTGGCCGCCGCGCAGGTGCCGGGCAAGGTCCTTCTGCAGCTCGAGCTTCACCGGCCCCACGACCGCTCCCCGTGCGGTGGGCCAGGCAGGCCGCTTTTCCTGCACATCGCCACCGTGTCTACCACCGCGCGGCATCGCGCGGAATTTCCCTTGCTGTTCACGCTCAGGAGGAAGGTCATGAAGAACCATCTCGTCGCTCTCGCCGCCCTGGCCCTGGTGGCGCCCGGGGCTGCATTCGCCGACAGCGAGTTCAGCATCGTCGTCCAGGGCGGCGCCGCGAAGTACAACCAGTCGCTCAGCGGCTCGGACGTCGGCGCCGCTTACGGCGCCAGGCTGGGCTTCTTGCCCACGCCGATGCTCGGCCTCGAGCTCGGCTATCTCGGGACGCAGAACAACATCAACCAGAGCCTGAGCAGTGGCCTCCAGTCGAGCACGCTGAGGACGAACGAGGGCTACGCCGACGTGCGGCTGAACATCCTCCCCGGCGCCGTCACCCCGTACATCTTCGGCGGCTACGGCCTCACCTGGGTCAACGGAGCCGCGGCATCCGGCATCCCCAACAGCTCCACGAGCACGCTGCCGTTCGGCGGGGGAGTGGAGGCGAACATCGGGGCGTTCAAGCTGGGCGGGCGCTTCCAGTACAACTACCTGTTCGACAGCATCAACACCGGCAACAGCAACGTCTCGGTGAACAAGGGCGGCAACTCCGACTTCTGGAGCGCCACCGTCGACCTCGGCGCATCGTTCCGGTGATCTAGCGTAGATCTCGATTTCGGAGCTGGGGACACCAATGATGGTGTCCCCGTAGCTCCTGACGATGTTTCTGGCGACCGTGTCCCCAGCTCCGAAATCGAGAGAGTTGGCTAGAACGCCAGCCGCACGAACGCAGCCGGATACACCGTCCGCTGTGCCACGAGCGGCGCGGAGTTCTCCGTCGTATCGAAGAACGGAATCGTGACCTGCACCCCCGCCAGCGCGCGCACCCCGTGCAGCCGGAAGGCCTCGATCCCGCCCTCGACCAGCCCGCCGAGCCCGCCGTGGCCGCCGGCGTCCATGTATCCGAGGCCTGCCCCGATGAACGGCGAGAACTCCGTCGCAAAGGGGATCCAGGCGCCCTCCATCACCACATACCCGATGCCGTCGCTCCCGCGCGCGTAGGCCGCCCCGCTGACCGACATGCGGAAGTTCTCCGCCTCGTACCCGTAACCCAGCGAGAACCCCGCGGGGGTCTGCCCGGAGTTGTAAAGCCCGACCGGCAGACCGACGAACCAGAAGCGCTCTCCAGGCTTCTTGGCGAACGGCTTCGACTCGGTCGCGGTCACCGTGGTCATCTGCGCCGTCGTCTCCGCGCTGCGCCGGCCGAGCACCGCATCGACCAGCCGCGCCGTCACCACGTCGCACTCCTCGAGCCCGGTGGCGGTGAGGGAGGCGGAGTACACGGGCTCGAGCGTGTCGGCCGAGAGCTCGTCGAGGCTGAGCGGGACCTTCTGGCCGAGCCGGCCGCCGACACGCAGCGCGAACACGCGGCGCGCCCCGGCGTCCGCGGCGAGATCGAGCAGCGAATCGTCGATCGGCTGGACGCCCGCGCTCTTCCGCTCCTCGGCGAGGACGATCCCGCGCTTGCGCAGCTCGCTGGCCGCGACGTTGCGGATGGCGCGGACGGCGGGCGCCTCGAGGGCGCCGTCGTCCGCGAGCACCAGCACCGCGTCGGCCCGCTCCTGCGCGAACACGGGAGCCGCGGCGAGGAAGAGCGCGATGCGGACGGAGAGGAGGCGCCGGAGGATTGCGCGGGTCATGACGATCTCCGCAGCAACCGACGTGCCGCGCGCCCGCCCGCCGGAATTTCATGGACTTGCGCAGAGGGTGGTGCGCCCGATCACGGCGCCGATGTCAGGCCGGGCGCCTTTCCTGGAGCCCGCGCGCGAAGTTGCCGATCACCAGCCCTTTGCGCGCGCGCTTGAGCCGCCGGAGCAATCCGGCGATCCCGATGCGCGGCCCGCCTGCCGCGTGCCGCTCCGACAGGGCGAGGTACTGATCGGGATCGATGGCGAGGCTGCGCGCCTGCACCTGGTCGACGCGTGCCCGCGAGACCAGCGCGCAGAGCTTCTCCGCCTCCCCTTCCTGATCGGTCACGCCGGGGAAGGTGAGGAGATTGAGCGCGGTGTACACGCCGCGCCGGCGGGCCAGCTTGATCGATTCCAGGACCTCGTCCCAGCCGTACCCGACGGGTTGGTAGTAGGCCTCGTAGAGCGGCGCGTGCGCGCTGTTCAGGCTGATCCGGCAGGCGTCGAGCCCGGCGTCGATCAGGAGCGCGAGATTTTCGCGCAGGGACCCGTTGGTGTTGATGTTGATCGAGCCGCGCGGGGTTGCGGCGCGCATCGCGCGGATCGCTTCCGCGATCTCGCGGGCCCGGGTGAGCGGCTCGCCCTCGCAGCCCTGGCCGAAAGAGACCATCGTGCGGCCCGGGGCGCGCGAGAGGTGCGCGATCCCGATGCGAGCCATCTCCACGGCGCCCGGTGCGCGATCGATGCGCTGGTGCGAAGCCTCGGGGCCCTCCTCCGGCTGCTCGGAGATGCAACCCACGCAGCGCGCGTTGCAGCCGGAGCTGGCGGGGATCGCGCCCTCGTCGCGCTCGTAGAACGTGTTCTGCGCGGTGAAGCAGCGGTACTCGAGCGCGCATTTCGCCAGCTGCCGCAGCAGCGGATTGTCGTCGGCGGCGAGACGCGCCTGCACGCGGCCCGGAAGATCGGGCGTGGAATGCGTCGCCGGATCCCAATGGCGCCGCGCGTCCGTGTGCAGCGCCCAGGCCACGTGCTGCCCCTGCTCCTCGTCCCAGGCGGCGGCGGTGTACGCCCACTGCGGCAGGACGGGCGCGATCGCGCTCTTGCGGAACGCCGGCAGCTCGCTGCGAGTCCAGCCCGGCGGGAGCACCGCCGCCACGGCGCTGGGTCGCACCGTGCGCCTGCCGATGCGCATCTGCGAAAGCTCCACGAGGGCGCCGCTCGCCGGGTCGAGCCCGAGGGGCCTGCGCCCGGGCAACGCCGCCAGCGTGGCATGCGGGGGAAGCGGCATCGGCGCCTCGAGGGGAACGCCGCCGCGCGCGAGCGCGAGCAGCTCCGGGTGCTCGTAGACACGGCCAGTCTCATCGGCAAAAAGAAGCTTCAGCATTTCGACACGTCGCAGCTTGACCGGGCGCCCTCGCCTGCTATCTTCCGCGCCCTTTTGAGAGATGGGCCAAGCATAACCGCCCGGAGCGACGAATGATCATCGGCTGCCCGAAAGAGATCAAAACCCGCGAGTACCGGGTGGGGCTCGTTCCCGGCGCCGCCGCGGCGCTCGCTTCGCGCGGGCACCAGGTGCTCGTGGAAAAGGGAGCCGGCGTGGGCAGCGGGCTGCCGGATACGGCGTACGAGGCCGCGGGGGCGAAGATCGTCGAGAAGGCCGCCGACGTGTGGGCGCGCGCCGAAATGATCATCAAGGTGAAGGAGCCCGTGCCTGGCGAGTACGGCCTGATGCGCGAAGGGCAGACGGTCTACACCTACTTCCACCTCGCCGCCGACAAGCCCCTGACCAAGGCCCTGCTGGAGCGCAAGGTGTCGGCGGTCGCGTACGAGACCATCCAGACCGAGGACGGCCAGCTGCCGCTGCTCAAGCCCATGAGCGAGGTCGCCGGGCGCATGGCCGTGCAGGTCGGAGCGGTGCAGCTGGAGAAGGAGCACGGCGGCAAGGGCGTCCTGCTCTCCGGCGTTCCCGGCGTGCGGCGGGGCAAGGTGGTGATCCTCGGCGGCGGGACGGTGGGGACGAACAGCGCCAAGCTCGCCTCCGGGATGGGCGCGGACACGGTCGTCCTCGACGTGAGCAACACCCGCCTTGCGTACCTCGACGACATCTTCGGCTCCCGGATCACGCCCGTCTACTCGGACCCGGCGCAGATCGCGAAGTATGTCCGCGAAGCCGACCTGGTGATCGGCGGCGTGCTGATCCCGGGCGCGAAGGCGCCCAGGCTCGTCAGCGAGAAGCTGATCAGCGAGATGCAGGAGGGCAGCGTGGTGGTGGACGTGGCCGTCGACCAGGGCGGCTGCATCGAGACCTGCCATCCCACGACCCACGACAACCCGACGTACACCGTCCACGGCGTGGTGCATTACTGCGTCGCCAACATGCCCGGCGCCGTCGCCCAGACCAGCACGTTCGCCCTGACCAACGCCACCATCGGCTTCGGCCTGCGGCTTGCCGACCTCGGGCTCGTCGAGGCGGTGAAGCGCGACCGGGCGCTCTCGCTGGGCGTCAACACCTTCGACGGACACTGCACCTACAAGGCGGTGGCGGAAGCCCATGATCTGCCGTACACCCCGCTCGAGAAGGCCCTCCCGGGCCGCCGGTAAGTTCTTCCGAAGATCATGATTTCAGCTGCATTTTCGCTTAGGCGTGAACGGGCTGCAGGCGAGCGGTCGCCGGGTTGGAATGCCCAGGAACTTCCCACGGTTTCCACTCTCGGCCAGGCCAGTTAGATTCAGGGTCGGTAGCAGCACGCACGCGGGAGAGGGATGCTGGACTTCAAGCACACCGACAGGACGCGGCGGGACTTCGAAAGCCTCTCTCTCGATCACCTCGACGCGCTCTACTCCGCGGGCCTGCGCCTGACCAAGAACGAGCGGGACGCGGAAGACCTGGTGCAGGACACCTTCCTGCGCGCCTTCCGCTTCTTCGACAAGTTCGAGCGCGGCACGAACATGAAGGCGTGGCTCTTCAAGATCCTCACCAACACCTTCATCAACAAATACCGGCGCCGGGTGAAGGAGCGCACCGTCGTCGAGGGCGCGGCGCGCGAGGCCGGCAACGAGCGATTCGTCACCCGCGAGCCCACCGAAAGCTCCGCCGACCCGGAGCAGTACTTCTTCGACAAGCTGCTCTCCGACGACGTGATCCGCAGCATCGACCAGCTCCCGATCGACTTCCGCCTGGTGGTGATCCTCGCCGACTTGCAGGAGTTTTCCTACAAGGAGATCGCGGAGATCCTGGACTGCCCGGTGGGCACGGTGATGAGCCGGCTCTACCGCGGGCGCAAGCTCTTGCAGAAGAACCTGCTCGGGTACGCCGTGGAGTCCGGCGTCGTGCACGCCGCGCAGGCGATGGAGCTGAGCGTCGAGACGGAAGTGGAAGAGGCGGAAGTGCTGGAGCTGAAGAGGCGCGCGTGACCCACGAGTGCCGCAAGCTCGAGGAGACGTTCCTCCACGCCTTCGTGGACGGCGAGTTCTCCGCCGAGGAGAACGCGGAGGTGAAGGGCCACCTCGCCGGGTGCCCCGCCTGCACGCACGCCGTCCACCTGCACCAGAGCTACAAGGCGGCGATGCTCCGCGCCAACACCAACGCGCAGCATCCGCTGTACGAGGGCGTCCGCGAGCGGCTGGCGGAGGAATCCGCGAACGGCCGCTGGGCGCGCGCCTTCCAGAAGCCCAGCGCCGTCGCCGTCGCAGCCGGAGTGGTCGGCGCGGCGGTCTGGTTCCTCGCCGGAGGGCTTTCGCATCCGGTGTTTCCGGCGCACTCGATGATCGAGGACGGGGTGGCGTTGCACGCGCGCGCGCTGCCGCTCGACTTCACCGCCAGCGACCCGCGCTCCGCGCAGCAGTGGCTGGAAGGCAAGCTCGATTTCGGCGTCCGCCTGCCCCGCTTCGCCCAAGGCCCGCGGCTGCAGGGAGTGCGCCTCGGAAGCGTCCACCAGCGCCAGGCCGCGGTGGTCACGTACTACCTCCCGCAGGGCGACGGGCGGCGGGTCTCGCTGCTGATCGTCGACGATCCCGAGCCGCAGCTTCCCGGGGCGGCGCGGCGGATCGCGAACCGCGAGGTCTGGCTGTCGCGGGCGCGCGGCTTCAACGTCGCTTCCTGGCGAAACGACGAGATCGTGTACTCGCTGATCTCCGATCTCGACGAGCAGGACGTGCTCGCGCTGGTGCAAGCGGCCGAGATGCGCTGAAATCCCACATCGATTCCTACCCCACGGGAATCCCGTGGTGTTTCATTGACACCCCTCGGCGCGCACCCGTAAGCTTCCAATCAGCCTATATTTGTGGGTCCCGCGTGTCCAAGAGAATCCTCCTCATCGATTCCGACGAAGGTTTCGCGCAGGGGCTCTCCAGCGCGATCAAGGCGCGCGGATTCGCGGCGACGCTGGCGACCAACAGCGAGCAGGGAATGTCGCTCGCCAAGCAGGAAAATCCCGATCTGATCGTCGTCTGTGTGGAGGCGCAGCCCACCAACGGCTACATGCTCTGCACGCGGCTGAAGAAGGACGACCAGCTCAAGGCAATCCCCATCATCCTCACCAGCGCGAACGCGACGCCGGACAGCTTCGAGAAGCACAAGAAGCTGAAGACGCGGGCCGAGGAGTACCTGATCAAGCCGTTCGCGCCGCAGATCATGCTGGAGAAGGCCTCGCAGCTCCTCGGCGTGCAGCTTCCCCCGGAGCAGGGGGAGGAGGAGATCGTCGGTGTGGAGGACGAGCCGCTCGGGCTGGGCGACCTGGTGGACGGCGAGGACGAGCCCATCTCGCTCTCCGCCGCCGACGTCGCCGAGGCGCGCAGCGCGCTGACGGAGGAGCCGCTGGTGGTGGAAGAGGTCGAGGAGGTGATCGAGCTCCCCGAAGAAGGCGGCGACAAGGACCTGGAGATGTTCGACAAGGCCTTCGACTCGCTGGGCACGAACGGCGCCCAGCCGCCCTCCAGCGCCACCAGCCGATTCGCCGACGCGCCCGCCGCACAGCCGGCCCCTCCGGCCCCGAAGGCCGCCATCGCCATCGAGGTGGAAGCGCCGGCGGACGATGCCGTGCTTCGCTCGCTGGTGCAGGGCGAGGAGCCGGTGGCGGTCAACGACCCCGAATCGGACTTCGACGCCCGGATCGCCGAGCTGGAGCAGAAGCTGGCCGAGCGCGACGCGGAGCTGGACCACGCGCGCAAGGGCGCCGCCTCGAGCACCGAGGTGATCCGGATCAAGGAGTCGAAGAACAAGGCGGAGAAGGAGATCCTCCGCCTTCGCGGGGAGCTGAACTCCAAGGACAAGGAGCTGGTGGATCTCCAGGAGCAGCAGACCGCGCTGGAGTCGCAGGCGCAGCAGCTCAAGGACGACGCGGTGAAGCGCGAGGCCGCGGCCAAGTCGCTGCAGCAGCGCGCCGATGCGCTGGCCGCGGCGGCCAAGAAGTTCGAGCGCGAGCTGACGGCGGCGCGGGAAGAGGCGAAGAAGGGCGGCGCCGCGACGGAGCTGAAGGCGAAGGTGGCGGCGCTCGACAAGGAGCTGGAAGCGGCGAAGACCGAGATCGCCGCCCTCACCGGCGAGAAGGATCTGCTCTCCGAGGAGCGCGACGACCTGCGAAAGCAGCTGGCGGAAGCGCAGGCCAGCGCCGAGAAGAACGAGGATCGCGCGGTGAAGGCCTACGCGAAGATCAAGAACGAGGAGAAGCTGCGGGAGAAGGCGCGCAAGGCGCTGGAGATCGCCCTGCAGCTCCTGGAGAAGAACGGCGCCGACGACGAGGACGCGGACGAGTCGGCGAAGAAGTTCGCCTGACCATTTTCAAGGCTGTTTCCGCTTCCGCGGAAACAGCCAGAAAGTGCGTAGGCGCAAAGCCGCCTTCGGCGGCAGCGCCTAGTCGATTCCGCCCTTTTTCTCGACCATCTTCTTCGCCGCCGTGGCGAGGCCCTGGGGAACGTTGCGGTTCTTCGCCACCGACTTCACTTCCGCCATGCGCAGCGAGGAGAGGAAGCGCATGGAGACGCCCACCGGGGTCTTCGGGTTGTTGATGAGATTGACCTTGATTTGATAATTCTTCATCAACTGGCGGCTGTTGTAGATGTGCTGCAGGACTTCCTGCGGCGCGGTGCGCGAGAGCGCCAGCTTGGCGATCTCGCCGTCGGTGATGCGGGCTGACTGCAGCACCGCGAGCTGCACCAGCTTGTTGGGATCCCGGAGCAGGATGTTGCGCACCTCGCGGTTTCCCTTCTTGTTCGCCCACTCCACCTTCTTCGCCACGCTCAGCTGCATGATCTGCTGGGTGATCGAGAGCTTCTTCTGCTCCTCCTGCTGCTCCTCCGCGCTGCCCGGAGCGAGCGGCCTCTCCTCCCCGTCCGGCCCGGTGGCGCCCATCTGCTCCAGGGCGGCTTCCGCGTGCGCCTCGGCCCTCTTCTGCTCCGCGGCGACCTTCTTCGCCAGCTCCTCGTCCTGCTCCGTGCCGCCATGGATGCGGCGGCGCGCGGCGCGGAAGGCGGGCAGGTCCTCCAGCGCGAGCCCGGAACGCACGCAGAAGTCGCAGACGTTGTCGACGGTGGCGGGCCGGGTCGCGGCGTTGCCGACCAGCGCCCGGACGATGTCCGGATACCGGAGCATGCGCAGCTGGTTCTGGGCGACGATCTCGACGATCTTCTCGTCGGCGACCGCGGCGATTGCCTGGAATGCCGCGTCCGGCGTGCTGGCGTTGAGCACCAGCATCTCGACGTAGACGTGCTGGTTCGCGAAGATCGAGGCGTAGTACCCCAGCACCGCCGGCTCCGCCGTCTCGTCGCGCAGCGCCACCGAGAGGATCCGGTCGGGCAGCGCCGAGGCGCTCTTCTCCGCCGTCTCCCGCACCGCCGCGTCGGGGTCGAAGGTGAGCATGAACAGCGCGGTAGCCATCTCCTTCGGCCCCATCGGGACCAGGGCCTTGGCCCCCATCATCCGCAGCGGGGGGGGCGCTTTCGGGTCGACGTGCTTCTGGAAGTTGGACGGCAGCGCCGACAGCGGAACCGGGCAGGACGGCGCCGGCGCTGCAGGGGCCTGTGCTTCGCTCATTGCGCGATCCTAGCTCAGTCGGGCCGCGACATGGGGTCGAGTCGCACCCGCTTCGACCACTTCCAGGTCAGCTTGCCGATCCACTTGTTGAGGAAGAAGTTGCGCGGCAGCCAGGGGATCGGCGGAGGGCGGCGAAGCCCGAGGGCGACGAACTCCGCCGTCACCCGCGGATCGTCGGGCGCCAGCTCCATCGCCTTGCGCAGCGCCCGGACGGCCTGCTCCTTGTTGCGGGTGACCACCAGCGCGCGGGCCAGGTTCACCAGGGTCTCGGTGGTCTGCAGGCCGCGGCGCAGCGCTTCCTCGCAGAAGCGGATGCCCCGCTGCCGGTCGCCTTCCACCAGCACCAGCGTCAGCCCGTAGTTGGAGAGCACCCGGGCGTCGTTCAGGTTGCGCCGCCAGGCCTTCTCGAACACCTCGTGCGCCGCGCGCGGGTCGAGGTCAAGCATCGAGCGGCCCTCGTCGAGGATCCGGTCCAGCTCGCCGCGGGGCACCAGAGTCGGTGGCGGGCGCGGCGCTGGCGCGCTGGCCCTCGGCGCAAGCGCGTTCACCGCGGTCTGCGCGCGCGGGGTCGCGCGCACCGTGGCGCGCAGGGCATCGAGCTCCGAGGGGGTTGCTCCCCGCGGCAGCTCGGGGCCGTCGTCGTCATTCTCCGGCATTATCGCTCGCCCAGGTTGCGTTGGTAGATGATCCTCAGGCCGTCCAGCGTCAGCTGGTCGTCCACCACGTCGATCTGCTTCGAAACGCTGCCGATCAGCGGCGCCAGCCCCCCGGTGGCGATCACCTTTGCCACGAACCCCAGCTCTTCCTTCATCCGCACGCAGATCCCGTCGACCAGGCCCACGTACCCGTAGACCAGTCCGCTCTGCATCGAGGCCACGGTGTTGCGCCCGACCACGTGCTCGGGCTTCTCGAAGGCGACCCGCGGCAGCTTGGAGGCGTGGTGGAACAGCGCCTCCATGGAGATGGCGATGCCCGGGGCGATGGCGCCGCCCAGGTACTCGCCCTTGGGCGTGACGGCGTCGAAGGTCGTGGCCGTGCCGAAGTCGACGATCACCAGCCCCTGCGGCCACTTGTCGTACGCGGCCACCGCGTTGACGATCCGGTCCGCGCCCACCTCGCGCGGATTGTCGTAGAGCACCGGCATCCCCGTCTTCACTCCGGGGCCGACGAAGAGAGGCTTGCGGCCGAAGAACCGCTTCGACATCTGCTCGAGGGGAAAGGCCATCGGTGGAACGACGCTGGAGACGATCACGTCGTGCACGTCGGCCATGCGCAGCGAGGCGAAGTCGAAGAGCGCCTTGATCTGCAAACCGTACTCGTCGCCGGTGCGATCCTTTTCGGTCTGCACGCGAAACGAATCGCGAAGCTTGCCCGCGTCGAAAACGCCAAGCACCGTATTGGTGTTTCCGACGTCGATCGCAAGCAGCATCGCTCGCAGTATCGGGAGTGCGGCAAGCCCGCGTCAATCGCCCTTTTCACGACGCGCACCTACAGGATCGCGCAGTGCTCCACGTCCCCTGCCACCACGCGCACAAGCGTGCCCTCCGCGATGCGGACCAGCAGCGCGCCGTCGTCCGCCAGATCGACCGCGTCGCCCTCGACGGTTTCCCCGCCGCCCACGATGCGCACGCGGCGCCCCAGAGTGCTGGAGAGCTCGCGCCAGCGGTCCGCCACCGGCGGGAACCCCTCCGTCTCGTGCAGGCTCAGCCACTCCTCGAGGTGCTCCAGCAGGGCGGCGCAGACCACCGGCCGCGCCAGGCGCTCGCCGCTCTCCAGCAGCAGGCTGGTGGCAATCTGCCGCAGCTCCTCGGGGAAGTCGTGCATCTGCAGCGAGACGTTGAACCCGACGCCGAGCACGGCGTGGCGCACGCGGTCCGGCTCCGCGCGCAGCTCGGTGAGCAGGCCCGCGATCTTCCGCCCCTTGCACTCGACGTCGTTTGGCCACTTGATCCGGGCGGCCGGCGCGCCCATCTCGCGCGCCGCCTCGGCGACCGCCACGGCGGCGACCAGCGTGATCTCCGGAGCCCGCGTCGCCGGGAGCGCGGGCCGGAGGATCACGGAAAAGGTGAGCGCCGTTCCGCGGGGCGCAACCCAGCTGCGCCCCCTGCGCCCGCGTCCCTGCGTCTGGAAGTCGGCGACCACCACCTCGCCGTGCAGCGCGCCCGCGTCCGCCAGCCGGTGCGCCTCGTCGTTGGTGGACTCCACCTCATCGAAGTGGTGGATTTTGCGGCCCAGCTCGCCGGTGGCGAGCAGCGGCGCAATCTGCGCCTCGCCGAGCCGGTCCGGCACCTCCACCAGCCGGTACCCGAGCCCGCCGCGGGTGTCGATCACGTACCCGCGCGAGCGCAGCGAGTCGATGCGCTTGAGCAGCTCGGCGCGGGGGACGTCGAGCTTGTCGCAGAGCACGCCGCCGGGCACGAAGTCGTCGGCGCACTCCAGCAGGAGCCCGAGGACGATCGCGTCCTGCTTGATGTCCGTCCAGTGCCCCTCTCCCGGGGAGGCGGGCACGGACATCGGCATCAGGCGGCCTCCACCAGCAGGCTCAGATCGGCCGCGGGAGCGGAATGTGTCAGGGCACCCACTGAGACGTAGTCTAACCCGGCCGCGGCCACGCGGGGGAGCCGGTCCAGGGTCATCCCCCCGCTGGCCTCCAGGGGAACGCGCCCTTTGACCTGCTGCACGGCCCTGCGCAGCTCCTCGTCGCCGAGGTTGTCGAGGAGGAGCATGTCGGCGCCCGCCTTCAGGGCTTCCTCGATCTGCTCCGGGGTGCTCACCTCCGCCTCCACCTTGAGCAGGGGGTGTGCCGCGGCGCGGGCACGGCGCACCGCCTCTCCCACTCCGGAGGCGCAGGCGGCGTGGTTGTCCTTCACCAGGATGCCGTCGAAGAGCGCGCCGCGGTGGTTGAGCCCGCCGCCCGCGCGCACCGCGGCCTTCTCCAGCGCGCGCATCCCCGGGGACGTCTTGCGGGTGTCGAGCAGCTTCGTCTTCGTTCCCGCCAGCGCCTGCGCGTACTGCTGCGTGAGGGTGGCGATGCCGCAGAGCCTCTGGAGGAGGTTCAGCGCCGTGCGCTCCCCCGTGAGGATGGCGCGAAGCGATCCGCGCACCCGCAGGACACCGTCCCCCGGATCGGCGGAATCGCCCTCGTCCTTCAGCGGCTCGAGCTCGCAGGCCGGGTCGAGCGCGCGGAACACGCGTGCCGCGGCCGAGACGCCCGAGACCACCAGCGTCTGTTTGGCCACGATCAGGCCGCTTCCCTGCGCATCGGCCGCGACGCACGCCTCGGCGGTGAGGTCGCCCGGGCCCACGTCCTCGTCGAGCGCCAGGCGGATCAACCGTCCGACGGCGTCGTCGGGACGGCCGGGGTCGAGCGCCGGCCCGCGCGTCTGCCGGTGCGGGCCGGAACGCCCCATCCTACTTCGTGCCCTTGCGCGGCGAGGGGCGGCGCTTGGCGCCGCTCTTCCCGCGCGCGCCCTTCTGCGCCCCGCGTCCCCCGCCCTTGCCGCCGCCGGTGCGCCCGATGCTCGCCGCCGTCCGTCCTGGCCGGCCGCGGACGTTGGAGCGGGACTGCGTCTGCAGGGGCCGCTTCGCCTGCCTCTTCAGCTTGCCGCCCGCTCCCCGCGTGCCCTTCTTCGCGCCCCGTGCCGCCGCTACGCGGCCCTCCTTTGCGCCCTTCCCGACCTTGCCCGCCTTGTTCCCCGAGCCGCGCACGCTCTTCGTCCCGGGCTTCGCCATGTGCGTCTTCGTCCGCTGCGGAGGCCGCGCCAGCGCGAACTCCTCCGCCTGGGCGATGTCGAACCTCTCTTTGTTCTCCTCCTCCTCCGACACGGGCCCGCTCTCGTCCTCGAGCTTCTTCTCCATCAGCCCGCGCGCGATGGACTTGACGCGCGCCACGGCGCGCGCGGCGATGCCCTGCTGCTCGTCCTCGTCGCCGGCCTGCACTGGCGCCTCGGCGCCCGCCCGCCCGCCCATCACCTCCTCGCCCGCGGCCGTTTCCTCGCGGGCGCCGGACTGCGCGGGCCGGGGCTGCCCGCCCGGGCTCCCCGAGGCCGGACCTCCGTGCGTCCCGAGTTGATCCAGACCGCGGCTTCCCTGCTCACCGGAGGCGCCATTTCCCTGCTGCGGATTCTTCTCTTCCATCGCTTCCTCCACGCTGGTGACGCGCGCCAGGTGGCGCGCGAGCTTCTCCCGCTTTCCGGCGAGCTCAGCGGCCCGGGCGCGGTCCTTCTCCACCACTTCCCTGGGCGCCCTCTCCACGAACCCGGCATTGTCCAGGCGCTTGCGCAAGCCCTGCAACTCGGCCTCCGTCCGGGCGATCTCCTTTTCCACGCGCGCGCTCTCCGCCGCGAAGTCGATCAGCCCGGCGAGAGGCAAGTGCACTTCCACTTCCGGCTCGACGTGAACGGCGGCCTGCCGCGGCCGCGGCCCGTCGAACCCCCGGAGCGTCACCTCGCTGGCGTTGGCGAGGTGCTGGAACGCGCGCTCGTGGCGCTGGAAGAGCGCCCGGTCCTTGACGAAGAGGATCAGCGGGATCTTCTGGCTCGGCGGCAGGTTCACCTCGCCGCGCACCGAGCGCGCTCCGTCGATGGCGCGGAAGATCACGTCCATCTCGCGCTCGGCCGCCTCGTCGCGCGCTCCGCCCGCCGGGAACGGCGCCACCATGATGCTCCGCCCCGACCGGTTCGGCAGGCGCTGCCAGATCTCCTCGGTGACAAAGGGCATGAAGGGGTGCAAGAGCCGCAGCGCGCCCTCCAGCGCGGTGAGCAGCGCATTCTGCGCGCTGGCGCGCTCGGCCGCGGACTTCTCCCCGTAGAGCGCGGGCTTGCTCAGCTCGATGGCCCAGTCGCAGAGCTCGTTCCAGACGAACCGGTAGATGCCGTTCGCGGCGTCGCTGAGCTGGAACTGCTCCAGCGCGGCGCGCGTCTCCTCCGCGCAGCGGTAGAACCGGCTGAGGATCCAGCGGTCGTAGACGGAGGCGAGGGGCGCGCGCGAGTCGAAGCCCTCCGCGTTCATCAGGACGAAGCGCGCCGCGTTCCAGATCTTGTTCGCGAACGCGCGGTAGCCCGCGATGCGCTCGGTGGAGAGCTTGATGTCCCGGCCCTGCCCGGCCATCGAGGCGAGGGTGAAGCGGAGCGCGTCCGCGCCGTACTTCGCGGTGAGGTCGAGCGGGTCGATCACGTTCCCCCGCGTCTTCGACATCTTCTCGCCCTTCTCGTCGCGCACCATGGCGTGCAGGAAGACGGTGCGGAAGGGCACCTCGCCCATGAAGTGCACGCCCAGCATCGCCATCCGGGCGACCCAGAAGAAGAGGATGTCGAACCCCGTCTCCAGCACCGAGTTCGGATAGAAGGTCTTCAGCGCCTGGGTCCGGTCCGGCCAGCCTAAGGTGGAGAAGGGCCACAGCCCCGACGAGAACCAGGTGTCGAGCACGTCCGGGTCCTGCGTCAGCCGGCCCGAATGGCACGTCTCGCAATCGGCGGGCTTCACCCGCGCCACGGTGACGTGTCCGTACTCGCAGTACCAGGCGGGGATCTGGTGCCCCCACCAGAGCTGGCGCGAGACGCACCAGTCGTGGATGTTCTCCATCCAGCGGAGGAACTCGGCGCGCCAGTTCTCCGGGACAAAACGCATGTCGTCGACTTTCGCGACCACCGCGCCGGCGAGCGGGCGCGTCTTCACGAACCACTGCTTCGACAATAGCGGCTCGACGATGTTGCCGCAGCGCTGGCAGCGGCCGAGCGCCAGGGTGTGGGTTTCGCTGCCCCGGTCGAGGCCCAGCTCGAGGAGCCTCTCCTTCAACGGCCCGCGCGCCTTGATCCGGTCCAGCCCCTGGAACGGGCCGGCGTTCTCGTTCAGCGTCCCGTCGGGGTTGAGGATGTTGATCAGCTGGAGGTGGTGCCGCTTGCCGGACTCGAAGTCCTCGAAGCTGTGCCCCGGCGTCACCTTCACCGCGCCGGTGCCGAACTTCGGGTCGACCAGCTCGGGGTCGGCGATGATGGGGAACTCGCGCCCGATGATCGGATGCCTGACGTTCTTGCCGATCATCGCCTTGTACCGCTCGTCGTCCGGGTGCACCGCCACCGCGGTGTCGCCGAGCATCGTCTCCGGCCGGGTGGTGGCGACCACGATCTCGCCCGTGCCGTCGGCGAGCGGGTACGCGAACCGGTACAGCTCGCTCTTCACGCCCTCCTCGTGGTCGACTTCCAGATCGCTCAGCGCGGTGCCGTCCTTCACGCACCAGTTGATCAGCCGCTCGGCGCGGTAGAGCAGCCCGTCCTCGTACAGGCGCACGAACGCCTCGCGCACCGCGCGCGAGGACTGCTCGTCCATGGTGAAGCGGAGCCGGTCCCAGTCGAGGGATGCGCCGAGCGCGCGATGCTGGACCGCGATCCGGTCGCCCTGCGCTTCCTTCCACGCCCAGACGCGGCGGAGGAACTCCTCGCGGCCGAAGTCGTGGCGGGACTTGCGCTCGCTCTTCTGCAGCTCGCGCTCGACCACCATCTGGGTGGCGATGCCCGCATGGTCGATGCCCGGCAGCCAGCAGACGTTGAAGCCGCTCATGCGCTTCCAGCGCGCGAGCACGTCCTCCATGGTGGCGGTGAGCGCGTGGCCGAGGTGCAGCGAGCCCGTGACGTTGGGCGGCGGCTGGACCATGGAAAACGGCGGCTTGTCGCTCACGTCCGCGGAGCGGAAGAAGCCCTGCTCTTCCCACCACCGCGCCCAGTGCGCCTCGACTTTCGCGGGCTCGTACCCCTTGTCGAGATCGCTCTCCACCCGCCGCTCGCTCATCGCGCGCGGTAGATACCATATCGGTTCCCTTCGCGGCAGCAGCGCTTCAAGGCTGTTTCCGCCTGCGCGGAAACAGCCAGAACGTGCAGAGGCCCCGAGCCGCCTTCGGCGGCAGGGCCTAGGCGCCGCGCTCTTTGATCAACCGCTCGAGCTCTTCGCGGATGATGGTCTCCGCGAGCTCCGGCACCACTTCCCAGGCGATCTTCTCGATCACCTCGCGGCTCGCCCGGGAGAGCGCTTCGCGGAGGACGGCCTCGCCGCCGTCGCCGGGCGGCGGGACCACGCTCAAGGCGGGCTTGTGCACCGACGACGGCACGGGACGCAGCGGAGTAGGCGCCGGGCTTGCCGCTTCCTCGGCGTCGACGATCTCGTCGTCCATCGGAATGTCGTCGTCGAGCGCGGCGGGCGGAGGCGGCGGCGTCGGCTTCTTCAGCGGCGGAGCGGACGGCCTCGCGGGAGGCGCGGGCTTCGACGCTTGTGGAGCAGGAGGGCGCGATGCCATCGGCGGTGCGGTGGTCGGCGGCCTGGACGGCGGGACCGCTGGCTTTGCCACGGGAGGAGGCGGCGCCGACATCGCAGGGCGAGCCGGAGGAGGCGCGGAGGGGCGCGGCGGAACTGGCGCCGGGGGCCGCGATGCCGCTGCGGGGACCGGCGGGCGCGCCATCACCATCGTGCTACCTGCGCCCACACCCCCGGGGGAGACAGCCGGTTTGGACGCGGGCGGCATCGAGGGTCGGGCAACCGGGGCGGCGGGCCTCGGAGGGGTGGTGGCCGGGGCGGCGGCAATGACCGCTTTCGCCTTCGGATTCGCCAGGATGGTCTTCACCTGCTCGATCAGCTTCCCGCTGTCGAACGGCTTCGGCATGTGCCCGTTGGCGCCCACCGCGATGGCTTTGGCGGGATCGATGGGAATCCCGCCGCCGAGCAGCAGCACCGGCACGTCCTTGAGGGCGGCGTCGGCGCGCACCCGCTGGCAAAGCTCGTAGCCGCCCAGCTTCGGCATGCTGACGTCGGCGAGAATCAGGTCAGGTTTCGACTGCTTCGCCGACTGGAGCGCCGCCTCGCCGTCCGCGACCGTGGTGAGCTTCACGTCCTCGCCCGCGAACGTCATGCTGACCGCCTGCTGGATTGTCCTGGAGTCGTCGGCGAGGAGCAGGGTCTTGGGCATGCGCGCGGCCTCCACCGCGAATGCCCAAGCAGTACAAGGTTACAGGGGTGGAGGCAACGTTTTCAACGGTGCTGGACCCCGCGCCGGTCAGTAATCGAGATCGTCGCCGCCGCCGTAATCCATTCCGCCCATTCCTCCCATGCCACCCATTCCGCCCATCCCACCCATGCCGCCCATCCCGGCACCGGCGCCGCCGCCCGCGGACCTGGACTTCTTCCTGGGCGCCTCGGCGATCATCGCCTCTGTGGTGAGGAGGAGGCCGGCGACGGAGGCCGCGTTCTGCAGCGCGGTGCGCGTCACCTTGGTGGGATCGATCACGCCCGCTTTGACCAGGTCCTCGTACTTGTCGGTGCGCGCGTTGAGGCCGAACCCGCCCTTGCCCTCTTCGACCTTCTGCAGGACGATGCTGCCCTCCAGCCCGGCGTTGCCGACGATGCGGCGCAGCGGCTCTTCCACCGCGCGCCGGACGATCTGCACGCCGACCGCCTCGTCGCCGGAAGCCTTGAGCCGGTCGAGCGCCTTGCGGGCGCGGATCAGCGCCACCCCGCCGCCGGGCACGATCCCTTCCTCGACCGCGGCGCGCGTCGCATGCAGCGCGTCTTCCACCCGCGCCTTCTTCTCCTTCATCTCGGTCTCGGTGGCGGCGCCCACCTGCACCACGGCTACGCCGCCGGCGAGCTTGGCGAGCCTCTCCTGCAGCTTCTCCTTTTCGTAGTCGGAGGTGGTCTCCTCCACCTGGGCGCGGATCTGCTTGATGCGCCCCTCGATCTCCTTCTTCTGCCCGGCGCCGTCGACCAGCGTGGTGTTGTCCTTGTCGATGCTGATCCGCTTGCAGCGGCCGAGATCCGTGAGGCCCACCTGCTCCATCTTCTTGCCCAGCTCCTCTGCGATCACCTGGCCGCCGGTGAGCACGGCGATGTCCTTGAGCATCTCCTTGCGCCGGTCGCCGAAGCCGGGCGCCTTCACCGCCGCCACCTTCAGCGTGCCGCGAAGCTTGTTCACCACCAGCGTGGCGAGCGCCTCGCCCTCGATCTCCTCGGCGATGATCAGGATCGGCTTTCCGGTGCGGACCACCTGCTCGAGCAGCGGGATCAGGTCGGCCATCGCGCTGACCTTCTTCTCGCTAAGGAGGATGTAGGGCTCCTCCAGCTCGACCACCATCCGGGCCGGATCGGTGACGAAGTACGGCGAGATATAGCCGCGGTCGAACTGCATGCCCTCGACCACCTTGAGCGTGGTTTCCAGGCCCTTCGCCTCCTCGACGGTGATGACGCCTTCCTTGCCCACCTTCTCCATCGCGTCGGCGATGATGTTGCCGATGGTCTCGTCGCCGTTGGCGGAGATGGCGCCCACCTGCGCGATCTCGGTCTTGCCCTGCGTCTTCGTGCTCAGCTTCTTCAGCTCTTCGACGATGGCGGTGACGGCCTGATCGATTCCGCGCTTGATGGCCATCGGATTGTGTCCCGCCGCGACCAGGCGCATGCCCTCGCCGTAGATCGACGCGGCCAGCACGGTGGCGGTGGTGGTGCCGTCGCCGGCGATGTCGCTGGTCTTGGTGGCCACCTCGCGCACCATTTGCGCGCCCATGTTCTGGAAGCGGTCGCCGAGCTCGATCTCCTTGGCGACGGTGACGCCGTCCTTGGTGACCGTGGGGGCGCCGAACGACTTCTCCAGGACCACGTTGCGGCCCTTTGGCCCGAGAGTGACGGCCACGGCGTCGGAGAGGATCTTCACTCCGCGCAGGATCTGCTCGCGGGCCGCCTGGTGAAACGTGATCTCCTTCGCTGCCATCGATGAGCCTCCGGTTGGAAACGGGGCGCGAATGTAGACAGGCGCGGGCCACTGTCAAGGGGAGCTTGTCAGGAGCGGGGGGTTCGACTACTGAACGGCGCCCATGCTCCTCATCGCGCTTCTTCTCGCCGCGGACGCCGGAACGCTCACGGGCAAGGTGTCGCTCAGCGGGCTCGCTCCCAAGCTCGCCGACCTGCCGGTCACCCGCGACATGAAGGTCTGCGGGAACAACAAGCCGGACGAATCTCTCCTGGTCTCGAAGGGAGGGGGGGTGAAGAACGCCGTCATCTGGCTTCCGGACGTCCAGCTGCCGGCGGACTTCAAGGCTCCGAAAGAGAAGCTCGATCAGCAGCAGTGCTCGTTCGTGCCGCATGCGCTCGCGGCGCCGGCGGGGGCCACGGTCGACGTGGTGAACAGCGACAAGGCGCTACACAACGTGCGCGCGCAGGCTGGCGACGTGAAGCTGATGAACTACGCCATGCCCATCCCCGGCCACGTGGTGCCCACCAAACTGAAGCAGGAGGGCATCTTCAAGGTGAGCTGCGACGTCCACCCCTGGATGCGCGCCTGGCTGCTGGTGCTGCCCACCGCGGCGTATGCGCTCTCCGGCGAGGACGGCGCGTACAAGATCGAGGGGATCCCGCCGGGCAAGCACAAGCTGAAGATCTGGCACGAGCGGCTTGGGGAGCGGGACGCGGAGATTACCGTCGAGGCGGGCCAGACGGCGACCCACGACGTCCAGTACAGTCCACGCTGATGTCCGCGCAGCTCGATCCGGCGTTCCTCGTCGCGTGGGTGCGCGCCGAGCTCGAGTCGGATGCCCCGCTCTTCGACGCGCTCTGCGCCCGCGCCCAGGAAGACGGCCTCGGCGAGGAGGAGGCGGAGCTGGACGTGGCCGGCCAGCTTGCCGAGCGCCGCGGGCTCCTCGACGCGCTGGAGCGGGCGGCAGGCGATTTCTGGCTGAGCGAGGTCCGGGAGGCGCGCGGCGCCAGCGAGCGGCTGGAGCGGTCGTCGGGCGCGACCTGCATCGCCTGGCTCCGCGCGACGCACGGCGCGGCGGCGCGGCTGGGGCAGCTCGCGCACGCGCTCGCGGCGGACCCGGGAAAGAGGGTCGCGGAGCTGCGGGCGCTCGGAGGGTCGCCCGGGTGCTCGACGCGATGAGAATTCGACCCGGCGTGTGACGGATGACGCCTGTTTGCCGCCGACCGCGTTCGACTCGGGTAGAGTGCCGGCATGGCCCATTCCGCGCCCGGCACGCAGCTGGTCCGCACGGCGCAGGCGCTGCCAGCGGTGCAGACTGCCCGGTACGGCCCCTTCGCGCGCTGGCTGCTGCACAAGCTCTTCGACGGGGTCCCGTTTCCCGCCGACGCGCTGCCCCGGCTGGAGAAGCTGGCCCGCGAAGGAACGCTGGTGTACGTGCTGCGCTCCAGCTCGCTGCTCCACCTGCTCTACTTCAACTGGACGTTCTGGAAGCTCGGCCTGCCGCTCGCGCGGGCGGCCACCGGGCTGGGGATCCGC
>JBGQLA010000038.1:0-21120 GCA_041499865.1 Deltaproteobacteria bacterium | reverse complement strand
CTTCTCCGCGACCGTGGACGTGAAGCCGGGCGAAGAGCCGCTGAAGCTCCGCGCCAATCTCGAGGCCGACCCCCCGATGCGCCTCGACGGCGTGGTGCTGGTCGAGCCCGCGGAGAGCCCACGGCCGGAACCGCCGCCGCCGGCGCGAAGGAAAATCGCCGCCGCGCGTCCGCCTCCCGCGCCGAAGCCGATCGCGGCCGCAACCGCGGTGGCGCCGATCCCGGAACCCGTCACGCCGGCGACCCCGGCCGTCGGCTACCTGGTGGTGAAGACGACGCCCGCCGCCCGGCTGACCCTCGACGGCCGCGACCTCGGCCGCTGGACTCCGGTTCCGCCCGCGAATCCGATCGCCTTGCCCGCGGGGCCGCACACACTCCTGATGGTGAGCGCCGACGGCCGCAAGCTGGAGGAGCAGGTGCAGATCGTCGCCGGCGAGACCGCCCGCCTGGTTCGCGCGCTCCCGTAGCGGGAGCTACTTCGCGGAGCCGAGCGGCGGCACCTTGCGCACGTACAGGTCGTTCCCGTTGTTCACGAACCCGTAGCCCTCGAAGAAGTCGTGCCGCTGGTCCCGCTTCTCCGGCAGCAGCATCTCCACCCGCTTGCACGCCAGCGCCTCGCTCCGCCGCAGCGCCTGCGAGAGCAAGTCGTGCCCGATGCCCTTGTGCCGCTGCTCCTCCGCGACCACGAAGAGATCGATCGACGCCACCCGCCCGCCGAGCCGCAGCTGCGGCCGGTGCGACATGGTGATCATCGCGTACAGCCTTCCGTACGAAGCCGCGTCGTGCGCGACGAAGCTCTCCAGCTCGGGATGCTGCACCACCCAGGAGAGCACCGCCTCCTGCTCGTGGCCCGCGACCACCCATCCCGCCGCGGCCAGCAGCCTGAACGCCGCCTCGCGGTCGCCGCGTTTCAGCGGACGGATCCGCCAGTCCTTGCCCAGCGCGGCGGCGGGCGTGCTGATGGTTCGCGGCGGTGGAAACGTCGAGCGCGGCGTCGGGAAGCTGCCCACGGTCGCAGGCTACTTCTTCGCGACCTTGTTGGACAACTCGGCGTCGATGATCGCCTTGAACGACTCGAAGGGCATGGCGCCGACCAGCCGCTTCCCGTTGATGAAGAATGTCGGGGTCCCGTTCGCCCCAACGGCGCTCCCGGCGCTCATGTCCGCCTGGATCGCGGCCAGGCCGCTGCGCGACTCCACAGCCGCCTTCCACCTCGGGACGTCCAGCCCGATCTCCTTCGCCACCTGCTCGTAGTAGGAAGGGGAGAGCCCGGTCTGGTTCTCGAAGAATTTATCGTGCATTTTCCAGAACTTGTCGCTGCCGCCCTGCTCGTAGGCGGCCATGGCCGCCTCCGCGGCGGGCATCGCGTTCGGGTGGAAGGAGAGCGGCTGGTTCTTCCACACCAGGCGCACCTTGCCGGCGTACTGCTCGAGGATCTGCTTCAGCGCCGGCTGCGCGCGCCCGCAGTAGGGGCACTGGAAGTCCGACCACTCGACGATGGTGACCGGCGCGTTCTTCGGCCCCTTCGCCGGGGCGTTCCCCGCCTGCACCTCGAACTTCTGCTCGGCGGCGGGCGCGGCGGCGGCCTGCGCCTGCCCGGCGCCTCCCGCGGCCTTGACGTTCTCCTCCACCAGCGCCGTGTAGAGCTTCTCCTGCTTCACGCCCTTCTTCAGCAGCTCGTCGGCCTTCTTGATCTGCTCGTCGATCACCGACTTGAAGGTGTCGAACGGCATCGCCCCGGAGATGAACTTGCCGTTGACGAAGAACGACGGCGTCCCGTCCGCGCCCATCTGCTGGCCGTACGAGCTGTCCTTGACGATCAGCGAAGCGACCTCGGGCGACTCCTTGTCCTTCTTCCAGCGATCGACATCGAGCCCGATCTGCTGCGCCCATTCTTCGTACTTCGCCTCCGAGAGCTGGGTCTGACTCGCGAACATCAGGCCGTGCATCTTCCAGAACTTGTCGTTCCCTTGCCGGAACGCGGCCATCGCTGCCTTCGCCGCCGGCATCGCGTTCGGGTGGAAGGAGAGCGGCTCGTTGCGCCAGACGATGCGGACCTCGTCCTTGTAGGTGGTGAGGATCTGCTGCAGCGTCGGCTCCACCCGCGCGCAGAACGGGCACTGGAAATCGGACCACTCGACGATGGTCACCTTGGGCTTCTTCGCGCCGGCGGCCGGACCGTCGCCCGGGTCGACGTTGCGCGCCTGCGGCTGCGGAGCGGCGGCGGGCGGCGGAGCAGGGGGACCGCTCTGGCCGTCCTTGATCAGCGAGTCATAGAGGTCCTTGCGCTGCACGCCGCTCGCCAGCTCCGCGTTCGCCCGCTTGAGCTGGGTGTCGATCACCACCTTGAAGGAGTCGAACGGCATCGCGCCCGACACCCGCGCGCCGTTGATGAAGAAGTGCGGCGTGCCGTTGGCGCCGAGCTTCGCCGCCTGCGCCTGGTCGTCGCGGATCGCCTGCGCCGTCTCGGGCGCGTTCACGTCGCGCTGGTAGCGCTCCATGTCCAGCCCGAGATCGCGCGCCATCTGGTCGACCTTGTCCTGCTTGAGCGCGTCCTGCTGGCGGGAGTTGTTCGCCTCGAAGAGCTTGTCGTGCATCTGCCAGAACTTGCCCTGCTTGCCGGCGGCGATGCTCGCCTTCGCCGCGTACGGCGCGTCGGGGTGCATGGGCAGCGGGTTCTGCTTGAAGAGGAAGCGGACGTCGGTTCCGTACGTCTTCTCGATCTGGTGCAGCGTGTCCATCACCCGCCCGCAGAACGGGCACTGGAAGTCGGACCATTCGACGATGGTCACCTTCGCCTCGGCGCTGCCCTTCTGCGGCGCGTCCCCGAGCGCGACCCTGTAGATCTGATCCGAGCCCGGAGGAGCGGCCGCGGGCGCCGCGGCATTCGCGGCCTGCGGCGGGTTGCGCGGCGGCGTACCCAGCGTTGCGCCCTTGTTTCCCATGCGCTGCCCGACCGCAAAGCCCGCGACCGCGCCGGCGCAGACGGCGATGAACACGTTCCAGTTGCTCTTCACGTGAATCCCCTTCGTTCACTGCCCGACGGCAGGCCGCGAAAAACTAACATGGAACATCGGGAAACCGCGCGAAATTCCCTCTCAAAGAGAGCGGCGGAAGACAATCTGCGAGGCGCGGGCGAGCGCCTTCTGGGCCAGCCGGTTTGCCGCGGGCTGATCGGTGCAGGTGGCGACCAGCAGCAGCGCCGTTCCCCGCTCGTCCACCCGCGTGAAGTAGACCTCGGGTGGCGCCGCGGCCGGGTCCAGGTTCTCGTACGCGCGGGCGACCTCCAGCAGCGCCGTGCGCACCGCCTCCGGTGATCCGGCGGGCGGCACCAGCACTTCCGCCCGGGTCACCCGCGTCACCCCGCCCATGGTGGCGTTCTTGATCACCTCGCTCGCCAACGCGTCGTTGGGGATGATCAGCCGGCGCCCGTCTCCCAGGCGGAGCACGGTGTACGTGAAGTGGATGTCCTCGACGATGCCGCGCTCGCCGCGCAGCTCCACGTCGTCGCCGATGCGGATGGGCTGGGTGATGGAGATGGTCAGTCCGGCGATCGCGTTCCCCAGCGTCCCGCGCGCGGCGAAGCCGACCACCAGCCCGGAGAGACCCGCCGAGGCGAGCAGGCCGGTGGAGAGCACCCGCAGGTCGGGAAACTGCGAGAGCGCGATGGCCAGCGCGGTCAGCCAGATCCCGACGTTCAAGAGCCGCCGGGTGAGCGCGAACTGCGTCGCGGTCTCCGGCTGCAGCGTGCCGCGCGCATGGTGCCGCTGCAGCGCCCGCTTGAAGGCGACGTTGATGAAGCGCGAGAGCACGGTCGCGAGCACGACCAGCACCACCGCCGTGATCAGGTGACGCGGGCGCAGGTCGGTGGTCAGGGTCGCCCACAACGAGGGCTTCGCAGAGGCGGGATCCGGGGAAGAAAGCACGGCGCGGCAAGGTTGATCCGTCGCATTGATCCGTCAACCGCGAAGTTGGCGGCGCGCGCTCGCGCCGGTACGATGAGAGCCACCGTGAACGACAAACCGCGCCGCTTCTTCTCGAAGCCTGCCCTGATCATCGCCGCTTGCGCGGCCACGGGCCTCTGCTCCGCCGCCCGCGCGCAGCCGCAGGCCCAGGCTCCCGCGCCGCGACCGGGTGAGACTCCTCCCGCCATCGGCGGAGAAGTGCCCACTTCCGGCGAGCTCTCGGGCGAGCCCGACGAGCTGAGCGCGGCGGACATCGCGGAGGCGGTGGGAGAGGCGGAAGCCGAGCTGGACGGCGGCGTGGCCGGCCCGCCCGCCGAGATCCAGCAAGTGCCCGCGGCGGCGACCAACGCGGTGGTCCAGCACGTCGACCATCCGCAGACGCTGGCGCTGTGGAGAAAGGCGAAACTCACAGCCGACGGCTACGTGGCCAGGACCGCGCTGGGCAAGGAGGCGCGGCTCACGCTCGCGCCCCATCTGCAGCAATCGATGGAGAAGCTGCTCCGCATGTACAAGCCGGTGGGCGCCGCGGTGGTCGCGCTCGATCCCAGGACGGGGAAGGTGCTCGCGCTCGCCGAGTACGGCGAAGGAACGGCGACCAAGCCGCTGTATCCGGCGGCCTCGGTGTTCAAGATCATCACCGGCGCCGCGCTGTTGGAGAAGGGCGTCAGCCCCGAGAGCGAGACCTGCTACCACGGCGGCGTGCACCGCCTGGTGGGCAAGCTGCTGGAGGACAAGCCGCGCCTCGACCGCCGCTGCCTGTCTTTGAGCATGGCGCTGGCGAAGAGCGCCAACGTGGTGTTCGCGAAGATGGCGGCGAAGCACCTCGACGCCGAGGACCTGCGCAAGTCCGCCGAGAAGTTCCTCTTCAACCGGCCGATCTTCGATCAGCCGGTCGAGCAGTCGCGCGCGCAGATCCCCGACGACGGGCTCGACTTCGCGAAGAGCGCCGCCGGGTTCGGCGAGGTGAAGCTCTCCCCCATGCACGCCGCGCTGATCGCCGCGGCCGTGGGGAACGGCGGGATCGCGATGGAGCCGTCGATCGTCGAATCCATCGACGACGAGATCGTCGATCCCACCGGCTCGATGCGCCTGCTCAACCCGGAGACCGCCGGCTCGCTCCGCGACATGATGAAGCTGACGGTCTCGCAAGGCACCGCCACCTCCAGCTTCCGCGAGCGGCACCGCAACGTGATGGGCGACATCGAGGTGGCGGGGAAGACGGGATCGCTGAGCGTCCGCAAGGGGCAGTTCAAGGACTACTCCTGGTTCGTCGGGTTCGCTCCCGCCGACGACCCGAAGATCGCCGTGGCCGTGGTGGTGGTGAACGGGCTCAAGTGGCGGGTGCATGCGCCGTACGTCGCCCGCGAAGCGCTCCACGCTTACCTGGTCGGGGGGCCGCTCGGCCAGCCGCCTTTCGCGCGGGTAAAGCACTACAAGCGGCGCAAGAAGCGCCACTGATGCGCGAGGTGGTGTTGTATACGCGCGAGGGCTGCTCCTTGTGCGAGAAGGCGAAAGCGATCATCCTTGCCGCGCGCGAGGAGATCGCGTTCGAGTTCCGCGAGATCGACATCGGCTGGGCGGGCGAGCTCTACGAGGACCACAAGCACGACATCCCGGTGATCGAGATCGACGGGAAGCGCGCGTTCAAGCATCGGCTCGATCCTGCCGCGCTGAAGGAAAGGCTGTCGTCATGAGCAAGCCGTACTCGGGAATTCCCCTCGACGAGAAACGCACCTGGGTGGTGCCGGGCTGGCTGAAGGAGGCGTTCGTCGCCTTCGCGGTGGTCTCGGTGCTGGCGGTGGGGATCTCGAAGGCCGTGCAGCACTTCGGAGTGGCCGGCGAGCGGGCGCGCAGCGCGGTGGAGGCGGACGAGCTGGACGGCGCGCCGGCGACGGGGTTCAGGCTGCCGGCGCGCGGCGGCGGGGAGATCGATCTCTCGGCCTTCCGCGGCAAGGCGGTGCTGGTGAACTTCTGGGCCACCTGGTGCCCGCCCTGCCGCGAGGAGATGCCCAGCCTCGCGCGGCTGGCGCAGTCGTTCGATGCGCAGAGCTTCGAGGTGGTGACGGTCAGCGTCGACGAGGGATGGGAGCCGGTCGACAGGTTCCTCCCCGGCCCGAAGACGCCGTACCGGGTGGCGCTCGACAAGGATGCGAGGATCTCCCGCACCTACGGGACCACCAAGTTGCCGGAGAGCTATCTGCTCGACCGCGACGGCAAGGTGCGCCTGAAGTTCGTCGGGCCGCGGAACTGGATGGACCCGAACGTCGCCATCCTGCTCGAGCAGTACGGCGCGCGGCGCAAGGGGTAGGCGGCCGGGTAGGGGTAGGTCCAGGCGCCCGCCTGGCCCCACGGATAGCCGTTATCAAATTTCCCGACCCCCGGTAAGACTTGCACACACATGCCGATCGGGCGGGTGGCGCGGTCATGAATAGCACCTGACATCCCCGTCGGTTACCGCCTGCCTGACGCGGTAAGCCATATGGTTGAGTCAACAATTTCCTGGCATTGTCGGCTCCGGCTTTCGCTTGTTTCGACGGAGATCGGCGGGCTATAAGGCTCTCGACACCGGCATTTTTACAATTTCGCAAAGCCGGGACGGAGGCGCGGGAGTGGCGATCAGAGTCGCACTGATGGGCCTCGGGGCCATCGGCCGCGCCATCGCCCGCTGCGCGTTGCAGAAGCCGGATCTGGAGATCGTCGCCGCGATCGATCTCGACCCTAGCCGTGTGGGGAGGAAGCTGTCCGACGTGGTGGACGCTCCCACCCCGGACGTGATCATCGGATCGGACGCCAACGCGGAGATGCGCAAGGCGCAGGGCGGGGTGCTGCTCCACGCCACCGGCAGCCGGCTGGAGAGCGTGGAAGGCGAGCTGGCGCAGGCGCTCACCGCCGGGCTCTGCGTGGTCTCCACCTGCGAGGAGCTCTCGTATCCCTGGCTGAGGCACCCCGAGATCGCCGAGCGGCTCGATCGGCTGGCGCAGAAGCGCAAGTTGGCTGTGCTGGGGACGGGAGTGAACCCCGGCTTCGTGATGGACCGCCTGCCGGCGACGCTCGGCGCGGTCTGTGGCCGCGTCGATCGGGTCCGCGTCATCCGGGTGGTGGATTCGCGCACGCGCCGCAAGCAGCTGCAGATCAAGACCGGCGCGGGGCTGAACGAGGAAGAGTTCGACCGCGGCGTCGACGAAGGCACCCTCGGGCACGTCGGGCTGATGGAGTCGGCAGCGCTCGCCGCCCTGGGCGTGGGCCTGGAGGTCGACGAGGTGGACGAGTCCATCGACCCGGTCGAGGCCGACGAGGACATGCAGGGCGAGGGGTTCACGGTGCCCAAGGGCGGCATCGTGGGCATCCAGCAGGTGGCGCGCGCTTTCCACGACGGCAAGGAAGTGGCGAACCTGGACCTCACCATCGCTTTGGGCGCTCCCCAGCCGCGCGACGAGATCGAGCTGGAAGGGGAGCCCGGCATCCGCGTGCTCATCCCGGGCGGGACGCCAGGCGACAAGGCCACCTGCTGGACGGTGGTCCACGCCGCGCCTCTCGTGCAGGGGTCGGAGCCCGGTTTGATCAGCGTTCTGGATCTGCCCGCAGGCAGATAGGGGAAGGAAAACTACCGTGGTCGATCGCAGCGCAGCCGGGCGGGAAGCAAAAGCCGCCGTCAACGAAGTGGAGAAGGGCGCGATCCGGCGCTTCGCCGAGGCCATCGGGGAGACCAACCCCATCTACTTCGAGGAAGCAGCGGCGCGCGCGGCCGGATACCGCAGCGTGGTCGCTCCCCCGACGTTCCCCACCAGCCTGCGCGCGGCGAACGACCTGCGCGAGGGGCTGGCGCTCTCCGCCGGCAAGCACCTGCTCCAGGCGGAGCAGAGCTTCGAGTACGCGCGGCCCATCGTGGCCGGCGACAAGCTGACGGTGCGGAGCAAGGTGTCCGGCATCGAGAGCCGGCCCACGCCGAGCGGCCCCACCGACGTGGTGATCATCGAGGACGAGGGCCGGGACGATTCCGGCGAGCTCGTCTACCGGTCCCGCCAGCTCTGGGTGGTGCGGATGGCGCCGAAGCACTCCCCGGGAGAACTCCATGACTAGCCGCAGCACAGCCAAGAGGATGGTGCGGCCCGCGAGCAAGCCCGTGTCGAAGTCCGCTCCGAAGAAGCCGAAGGCAAAATTGGCCAAAGTGACCAAGTTCCCGACCGCCAGCATGAAGAAGCCGCTCCCGGCCGCGAAGAAGTCCTCGCCTCCTCCCGCGGCGCATCCGGCGCGGAAGTCCGAGCCGCCTCCGCGGGGGATGCCGGCGCTGACGCCGCCCAAGCAGGTGCAGGAGCCGAAGCAGAGCCTGGCGCGCAGCTTCTACTGGAGCGAGCTGCGCGTGGGCGACGATCTGCCGCCGCTCACCAAGCCGGCCATCGATCGGGTGCAGATCGCTCGGTACGCGGCCTCCTCGGGCGACTTCAACCGGCTGCACCTCGACGAGCCATACACGCACGCGGTGGGGTTCCCCGGCCTCTTCGCGCCGGGCATGCTGGCGATGGCGTTCGTCGGCCAGCTCCTCACCGCCTGGCTCCGGCGCGGGCACGTGCGCAAGCTCGGGGCGCGGTTCATCAAGATCGTCTGGCCCGGCGACGAGCTGACCTGCCGCGGGCGGATCGCGGAGCTGCGGAGGGACGCGGGCGCCTGCTACGCGGACCTGGAGCTGTGGGCGGAGAACCAGAAGGGCGAGCTGGTGCTGCGCGGCCAGGCCACCTGCGAGCTGTACGAGTCGCCGCAGAACGGCGGCAGCGACGGCGGCGGGCTGCTCTTCGCCCTGCAGACCGGCGGACCGACGCTGCCGGCGCTGTCGCCGCGCAAGCCGTCCTCTTCGCCTCCGTCGAAGCCGCCGAAGAAGAAGTGATCCGGTCCCTCGCCGCCGCGGTACTTTGCGCGGCCGCGGGGTGCCAGACGCCTGCGGCGCCAGCCGCGGGGGGGCCAGCGTCGCTGCCGGCGGGGAACCGGGCGCCGGTGGAGCGGGCGGGCGCGCCGGATGCCCTGCAAGACGCCGGCTCGCCGCCCGATTTGCCGCGCGCGCTGCTCGCTGCAGCGCGGGAGAGACGGGTGCGGATCGGGCGCGAGGAGCTGCAGCCCGCCGCGGACACTGCCGCCCTCGCGGCGGATGCCTTGGCCTGCGCGGCGGAAGCGCACCGCTCCTGGGCGGCGCAATTTCCCGAGGCGGCGGCCGCGGCGAATCCCATGCAGCGGATCGGGCCTGCGGGAGCCGAGGCGCTGTATCTCGAGGCGGTCTGCACCGCGATCGCGGCGCGCATGCAGGGGTTTACTCCGCTGATCGAGAAGCGCGCGGAGCTGGCGGAAACGCTGCTCCGGGTGGCGCAGCTCGCTCCCGACCTCGACGGCGGGGGCGTGGAGCGCGAGCTGGGGGCCCTGTACGCGGCGCTGCCGGCGCACGCCGGGGGCGATCTGGACGAGGCCCGCAAGCACCTGCTCGCGGCGCTGGAGCGGGCGCCGCAGGATGCGCGCAACCACCTGGTGCTGGCCCGGACGGTGGCGGTGAAGGCGCAGGATCGCGCGCTGTTTCGCGAACACGTGGAGGCAGCGGCGAAGTCCCCCGATGCGGCGGTCGCGGCGCAGGCAGAGGGGCTGCTCCAGCGCGAAGACGAGCTGTTCGGGGCGCCGGAGTAGTGCGCAAGTAGCTTTGGATGGGGAGCGGTGTACCTACGGGGACACCGTGCCCCAATACAGTCATTCCGGTCCTTAGAAGCGAGAGCCGGTGAACGGTGTCCCCAGGCCTGATGTCACCAGGGCCGCGTGGCATGCCAGGCGCCGGGGAGCCGGTGCACCAGCTTGAAGAAGAAGTCGCCGGTCCAGCGGCCGTCTCGCGCCTCCCTGCGCTCCGGGTCGGGGCTGTTCAAGTCCCGATCCCAGGCGCTGTTCCCCAGCCGCGCGGCGCAGGTTCCCGCGGCGCCGCCCTCGTCGCAGAAGTCGTCGTCCGCATGTCCGGCGATGGTCGCGCGCCCGCTGAAGTCGAGAGTGTCCGCGGTCACCGGCCAGACCTGCGACAGCGCCTCCACCCAGATCTCTCCCCAGGCGCGCACCGCGCCGCCGCAGAGCAGCTCGACGGTGCCGGAATCCACGATTCCATCCGTGGCGCTGTCGATGTCGCGCCCGAGGTCCTCACAGGCGACGAGGCATGAACCGCCGACCCTGCACTGGGTGGCCTCGTCGATGCAGCGGTACTCGCCGGAGGTGACCAGCGCGATCAGCTGGTCGACGAGGATGAGGATGATCTTTCCCATCTTCAGCTTCACCTGCCGCGGATCGACCTGGAGCGCGTATCCGGTGCCCTGCCGCACCACCGTGGCGGTGAACGGCGCCGCCTGCACCGCGATGGACGGCAGCACCTCGCCTTTGCACTGCGCGCTCTCGTCCGCAGACCCCGAGTCGCTGGTGAGCACGTCGATGCGCGCGCATTCGGGAGGAGCGCCGGGATCGCCCTCGATGTCGCCGTTGCAGAGCGGCAGCCAGTAGAACACCAGGCTGGTCCAGACTTCCTCTCCCTTGAGGTGGCCGAGGTCGCCGTTGCGGGTCAGCCGCATGGACCCCTCGCTGCGGAGGTTGCCGAGGATGGTGACCAGGTCGTCCGAGACATGGATGAGCTGCTGCAGCCACTCCGGCAGGTACTGCTGCAGCAGGCGGGAGACGAAGGAGTTGAGGATCTCCTGCAACCACCTCGGCAGGCCCGGGATGGTCAGGCTGCCGAGCAGCGTCTGATCGATCAGGCGCAGGCCCTTGAAGATCTCGCGGACGCTCAAGGGAAGCGCCTCGCGGATGCTGAAGTCGTGCTGGGTGAGCCAGTAGCCGGTGAGATCGGGGATGGTCTCGTCCGGGACGCAGACGCCCTCGCCGCACCTGTCGCCCGGCTGGCAGTGTGAGCCCGGGGCGCAGCTGACCGGGCACGCGTCCCTGCACGCGAGCGCGCCGGCGTCGCAGCACTGGCCCGGCGCGCAGCTCGGGGCTTCCGGATCGCAGCTCGCGCCGCCGGGGGGCTGGCAGACGCCGTCCACGCAGGTGTCGCCGGGCGGGCAGCTCGCGCAGGGATCGCCGCCGCCTTCCTGGCAGCGCGGCGGATCTCCCGCGCACACCTGGCCTGGCGGGCACTGCGCGTTGGTGGCGCAGGCGCCGCCGCCCTGGACGGTGACGCTGAACCTGACGATGGGCCCGCCGGCGGCGGACTGCGCGGTCACCTGCCAGGGGCCTTCGGCGTTGGGCGTCGTGACCAGGAACGCGCGCGCCTGCCCGCCGGCGCCGGTCTGCGCCAGCGCCGTCCCGGAGACGCCGGTGCTCCAGTGCGCGTTGGCGACGGTGGGGAGCGTGAAGGCGATGGTGTCGCCGGCGATGGCGCTGCCGGTGTCGGCGTCGAACTCGCGCACCTTCAAGGCCACGCTCCCGGAGACGCCGGCCAGCGTCGAGGCGCTGGCGCCGCCGGGCGCGACGCGGGTGGAGGCGGTGGCGACGGCCTGGAGCGCGCGGCGCAGCGGGACGACGGCCAGCGCGAACGTGACCGGCTGGGCCGCGAGCGATCCGGCGCTGGCGACCAGCCGCAGCGACGCCGGCGGGCCGGCGATGAAGTGGACCGAGGCGACGCCGTCGGCGTCGGTCAGCGCATCCGTCGCGTCGATGCGGCTCCCGGAGGCCCCGTCTCCGGAGAATTCGAAGTGAATCCGCGCTTGCGGGACCGGCCCCTCCTCCAGCCGGGTGAGCAGCACCTCGAGCGTGCGCTCCTCCCCGGGGTGCAGGGTCAGGCTTTCACTCCCGGCACGGGCTAGTGTGTACGGGTTGGCACCTCCGTCCGGGGTCGGACTCCCCGCGTCCTCGGCGCATGCGAGAAGGATCAGGCAGAGCGCTAGGGCGGAGGCGCGGAAAGGAGACATGGCGGCACCCGGCGAGAAGGACAAAACCAGCATGTCGGAGGCGGAAAGCCGCGCACATCCGCCAGATGCCGGTGGCCTTCGCGGCGCCGATGCCGGGTGGTACAGAGGCAGGATGTCGGTGCGCAGCCAGGCGCTGCAGGAATTCGACCTGCCCGCGGCGCCGCAGCGGATCGACGATTTCCCTCCCGGCGCTCCGGACGCGGACTGCTGCCGGGTGTACGCGCCGGCCGGGCGGTTCCTGCTGCTCTGCGGGTCCACGACGCTTTCGCTGGCGTTCGAGGCGACGCTGTTCGACCTGCTCGCGGAGGCGCGCTATCCGGCGCCCCCGCCCCGGCGCGCGCGGGGCGGATCGTTCATCGCGCCGCTCGGGCCGCGCAGCGCCGCGTCCTGCTACGCGTGGCCTCCCGGAGAGCAGATCGAGCCGGCAGCGGCGAGCGTTCCGCAGCTGATGGAAGTGGGCCGGCTCCTCGCGCGGCTGCACCAGCTGGGGGAGACGCACCCGGCCTCGGTCGCCGATCCTTGCGACGCCGGCGCCCTGCTGGCGCGCTCGCCACCGGATTCCGATCGCGACGCGCTGGAAGCGGCGGTGCGGGCGCCGATCCAGGCGCTGCCGAGTGGAGCGGGACACGGCGGGCTCTCTCCGAGGTGCGCGCTGTTCATCGGCGATCGCTGCAGCGCCGTGCTTCCCTCGGGCCTCGCCGGTTCGGGCCCGCTCGCCCTCGACCTCGCCGAGACGGCGGTGGCCTGGCTGGAACGGTCGCCGCGTCCGGCCGCGGCCCTTCGCGCCATCACCTCCGGCTACCAGGCCTTGCGGCGTCTCTCTCCGGAGGAGCGCGACTCCTTCTACCTCGTGCTCCGGCTCGCGGCAGCCCGCGAAGGCGCCCGCCGCATGGCCACCGGCCGCTCCGATCCCCTCGCCCCCCTCCACGCCGTCGACTCCATCGGCCAGGCCGAAATCCGCGCCGCCGCGGGCTGAGATCCGGGACGCTGAGTTTCGGGGACACAAAACGAAACTCGCCCTGCGAACTGGGGCCGGTGCGTCGCAGTCGAGACGAGTTTGGTATTGTGTCCCCGAAACTAAAAACAGTCCCGCCGGGTTTCAGCGGGGAGGGAAGGAGCGGAGGAAGGCGGTCCAGAGGGTCGCCTCGTGGCCGCTGAGGTTTGCCCGGTCCAGCGTGCGAAACAGGCGCCGGCGGGCGCGGTCCTTGCGGGTGGCCGCAGTCGCTTCGGCCAGCGCGCGATCCACGGCGGCCAGCGCGGCCGGGTCTCCCGCCTTCCGGTCCGGAGCGGAGCGGTCGGTCGTGCCGAGCGCCTCCATCCGAAGCTCGCAGGCGAAGATCGCCACCGCCTGCGCCAGGTTCCAGCTCGGCTGCTCCGGGTCGCGCGGGCGGCAGAGAACGAAACGGATGCGGCTCAGAGCCCCGAGGCGATCTTCCACTCGCCGTTGACCCGCACGAAGCGCATCCGCGCGTCGTCGCTCTCGCTCTTCCACTTCTCGCCGGTGTCCGCCGCCACCGCGTAGCGCAGCACCTGGAAGTAATCCAGCTGCGCCGTGTCGTTCTTGACCACCAGGTCCTTGATGGTCGCCTCGAGCCGCAGGCCGGTGACCTTGGCGAGGTCCCCCTTCAGCTTCTGCTGCAGCCCCTCGCGATCGCTCGGACTGATGCCGCGCGCGGGGTCGCCGGCGTCGGCGTATCCGGGCGCGGTGAGGGCGATGATCGCGTTGGCGTCCCGCGCCTCCAGCGCCTGCTTGTAGCGGCCGAAGACCTCGAGCACCCCGCGGCTTTCCGGATTGTCGCGGATGCTGGTCCCCGGGATCGTCGCATGGGAGCAGGCGGCCGCGAGCAGGCAGGCGAGCAACGCAGATCTCATGGGTGAAGGATGTAGGCACAAAATCCGGATCGGTGGTAGCGAGAACGCGTGGAAGGGTGGATCGACGTCGGCGCCGCCGATCTGACCGAAGGCGAGCTGCGCGGACTCGAGGTGGGAGAGCGGCTGGTGCTGTTGGCGCGTCACGGCGGCCGCATCACCGCCATGGACGATTCCTGCAACCATGCCGGGTGCCTGCTCTCGGGCGGCTGGGTGCAGGAGAAGAAAGGCGCGGTGGTCTGTCCCTGCCACGAGTACGCCTTCGAGCTGGGCACCGGGCGCAACGTCACCTTTCCCAAGCTCTGCGACGATCAGCGCGCGTTCGAGGTGCGGATCGTGGAGGGCCGGGTGATGATCCACCTCCCCGCGGAGTGAGCCATGGCGCACGACGATCCAGATGATCCCGATCACGGGCACGGCAAGCACCACCACCACGCCGACGTGCCGCGCCAGCACAAGGCGCGCGCTCCGGCGTACGCCAAGGTCTACGTGATCACCTGCTCGGACTCGCGCACCGCCGAAAGCGACGAGGGCGGCCGGATCCTCAAGTCCGCCCTCGCCGACGCGGGTCACGTGATCACCGGCTCCGCCATCATTCCCGACGAGAAGTCGCGGATCGCGGCGGAGCTGTTGCGGGCGTCGGCCGGTGGCGCGCAGGTGGCGCTGATCACCGGCGGCACCGGCATCACCTCGCGCGACGCCACCTTCGAGGCTGTGACCGCCGCCATCGCGCGGCCGCTGCCCGGATTCGGCGAGCTGTTCCGCATGCTGTCGTTCCAGGAGATCGGCAGCGCGGCGATGCTCTCGCGGGCGGTCGCCGGGATCGCCCGGGACGGACTGATCCTCTTCGCCATGCCGGGAAGCCCGGCGGCGGTGAAGCTCGCCTGCGAGCGGCTGATCCTCCCCGAGCTGGGCCACTTGCTGGAAGAGCTGGGCCGGTGAGGGCCTGGCCCCGCGCGGCGCTGCTGCGCCCGGCGCTCGACGCGCTGCTGGCGGCCACCGACGCTCCGGCGCGGATGCGGGGCGATCCAGTGGAGCTGCCCCACCGCTACTCCGATCCGCGCGACGTGGAGGTGACGGCGCTCCTTTGCGCGGCGCTGGCGTACGGGCGCGTCGATCTCTTCAAGCCGCGCCTCGTCGCGCTGCTCGATGCCCTCGGTCCGGCGCCGGCGGCGGTGGCGATGAAGTCGACGCCGCTCGAGCTGCTGCGCCGCGCGAAGGGCTTCTCGTACCGGATGACCGACGCGCGCGACGTCGCCTGCCTGCTCCAGGGCGCGGGGACGATCCTGCGCGAGCACGGCACGCTGGGGGCCTGCTTTTCCGCGCACTACCGGCGGACCGGAACGGTGCGCGCGGCGCTGGGCGCCTTCGTCGGCGAGCTGTGCTCGGCGGACTTCACCGCCATCACCGGCCAGCCGGGGCCGACGCGCAGGCTCAAGCACCTCCTGCCGCACCCGGATCGCGGCAGCGCCTGCAAGCGGCTCAACCTCTTCCTGCGCTGGATGGTGCGCGGCCCCGACGGAGTGGACTTCGGGCTCTGGCGCGACGTGCCCGCGGCCGAGCTGGTGGTGCCCCTGGATACGCACGTGCACCGCATCGGCAGGTTCATCGGGCTGACGCGGCGCAAGGACCTGTCGTGGAAGACCGCCGAGGACGTCACCCGGCGGCTGCGGCTGCTCGATCCGTGCGATCCGGTGCGCTACGACTTCGCCCTCAGCCATCTTGGCATCAGCGGGACTTGCGCGGCCCGGAAGGATGCCCGCCGTTGCGCGGGCTGTCCGCTGAAGCCGATCTGCCGATACTGGGTCTAGAGTTTCAGGGACACATTCCGACGGTTGTCGGAATGTGTCCCCGAAATTCCGGATCAGTCGACCTGGTGCGTGGGCTGGATCTTTTTCTTGTCCTCCAGGCTGGGCTCCCGGCCGATGCCGCGCTGCTTTTGCTGGTCGCGCCAGTCGAGCCGGTCCCTGATGCTGCCCTTCGGGCGCGCGGCGCCGCGGCTTCTCTCGGGGATGGGGTCCTGGGTCAGCTCCCCTTCCTGGCCGAGGATGCCGGCGCGGTCGAGGCCTTTGTTCTTCGGCATGTGGTCCTCCTTCGGGAACGTTGTCCGCGGCGGCGGGGGGCACAAGCGACGGCGGTCCTGGCGCTCGCCTGCCGGCCGTTCGACTGCCTCCGGACATACACGACCCCGCGTCGCGCCTCCGCGCGACGCGGTGTTGTATAAACCCCGGACGTGCGGCCTTCGGGTCTCATCCACCTCTTCGTCAATGGCGAGCAGCACGCGCTGGCCGTGCCGGCGCAGCGCACCCTGCTCGAGGCGCTGCGGTACGACCTGGGGCTGACCGGGTCGAAACAGGGCTGCGACAAGGGAGACTGCGGCGCCTGCACCGTGCTGGCGCGGGCGCGCGGAACCACGGGGCGCGGCGAGGCGATCCTCTCCTGCATCACCCTCGCGCACGACGCGCAGGACCTGGAGATCACCACCATCGAGGGCCTGTCCGGGCCCGAAGGGCTGGATCCGGTGCAGCGCGCGTTCGCCGACTGCGGCGCGCTGCAGTGCGGGTTCTGCCAGCCGGGGATGATGCTCTCCGCCCGCGCGCTGCTCGACAAGAACCCTTCGCCCACGCTGCCGCAGATCCAGGACGCGCTGAGCGGAAACCTCTGCCGCTGCACCGGGTACACCAAGATCTACGAGGCGGTGCAGGTGGCGGCGGGACTCCGCGCTCCGGCGCAGCGCGCGCCGGTGCAGTCGGAGCGCGCGGCAGCCAGCGACTCCAAGGCGCAGGTGGTGAAGGAGATCGTGCCATGAGCATCGGGGCGCGATTTCCCAAGTCCGACGGGGCGGCGAAGGCCGACGGCTCCGGCGTGTACGCGGACGACATCGCGCTGCCGCGCATGCTGCACGCCAAGATCCTCCGCTCGCCGCACGCGCACGCGAGGGTCCGCGCAATCGACGTCAGCGCCGCCGAGGCCTTTCCGGGCGTGGTGGCGACGCTGGTCGGCGCGGAGCTGCCGGCGAAGTACGGCGTGATCCCCTGGACGCAGGACGAGAACGCGCTGGCGGTGGAGAAAGTCCGCCACGTCGGCGACGCCGTCGCCTGCGTCGCGGCGCTGGACGAGCGGACCGCCGAGGACGCGCTCCGGCTGATCCGGGTCGACTACGAGGTGCTTCCGGCGGTGCTCACGCCGGAGGACGCGCTCGAGCACCCGGAGATCAAGGTCAACGAGAAGGCGAAGGTCGGCAACATCACCAAGCACGTGAACCTCCAGTTCGGAGACGTGGACGCGGCGGTGGCGGAGGCGGCCGCGGTGGCGCACGAAACGTACCGGTATGCCGGCTCCACGCACGTGCCCATCGAGCCGCACTGCGCGGTCGGGCGGATGGATCCCGACGGGAACCTGACGGTGTGGAGCTCGACGCAGATCCCGCACTACGTGCAGCGCGAGCTCTCGCGCGTGCTCGGGGTGCCGCAGAGCAAGGTGCGGGTGATCCAGCCGCTCCTCGGCGGCGCGTTCGGGGGCAAGAGCGACCCGTTCGCCCTCGAGTTCTGCGTGGCGAAGCTTTCGATGAAGACCGGGCGGCCGGTGAAGATCCTCTACACGCGCGAGGAGGTCTTCTACGCGCACCGCGGGCGGCATCCGATGAAGATGGACGTGACCGTCGCGCTGGACGGCGACGGCCGGATCTCCGCGGTGGACAACAAGATCCTCATCGACGGCGGCGCGTACGCCTCGTTCGGGCTGGTCACCGCGTACTACGCCGGGCAGCTCCTCACCGGGCCGTACCGGTTCGGGACGTACCGGTTCGACAGCTACCGGATGTACACGAACAAGCCGCCCTGCGGGCCGAAGCGGGGGCATGGCTCGGTGCAGCCCCGCTTCGCCTTCGAGGTGGCGCTCGACGAGGCCGCCGAAAAGCTGGGCATCGATCCGGTGGAAGTGCGCCGGCGGAACTTCATCGGCGAGTTCGTGGAGACGGTGAACGGGCAGAAGATCACCTCCAACGGGTTCCTCAAGTGCCTGGAGCTGGTGGAGAAGGCGTCGGGGTGGAAGGAGCGGCACGGGAAGCTGGGCCGCGGGCGGGGGCTCGGGGTCGCCGGATCGATGTACATCAGCGGCACCGCCTATCCGGTCTACCCGAACGAGATGCCGCAGAGCGGGGTGCTGGTGAAGCTGGACCGCTCGGGGCGGGTGGTGATCTACAGCGGCGCTTCCGACATCGGTCAGGGCGTGAACACGCTGCTCTGCCAGATCGCCGCGGAGGAGATGCACTGCGACCCGCGCGAGGTGACGGTGGTGGCGGCGGACACGGACCTCACGCCGGTGGACATGGGCGCGTACTCGAGCCGGGTCACGTTCATGGTGGGCCTGGCGGCGCGCGAGGCGTGCCAGAAGCTCTCCGCGAAGCTGCGCGCGGCCGGCGGCGAGACGTTCGCGGAGGCTTGCCAGCGCGCGGAGGCCGCGGAGGGAGCGCCGCTGGCGGCGACCGGCGGGTACCGCACGCAGAAGCTCGGCGGCGACTACCGCGGCGGCACCATCGGGGCGTCGCCGGCGTACTCGTTCACCGCGCACGTGGCGGAGGTCTCCGTCGACGAGGAGACCGGGATCTGGAAGGTGGAGCGGATCTGGGCGGCGCACGATTGCGGCAAGGCGCTGAACCCGACGCTGGTCGAGGGGCAGATCGAGGGCAGCGTCTACATGGGCGCGGCGGAAGCGCAGATGGAGGAGATGGTCTACAACGAGAAGGGGCTGCTCTTCGGCCCGTCGCTGCTCGATTACCGGATTCCCACCTCGCTCGACACGCCGGATCTCGACTCGTACATCGTGGAGAGCAACGATCCCGGCGGCCCCTATGGAGCGAAGGAGGCCGGCGAAGGCCCGCTGCACCCGGCGATCCCGGCGATCGCCAATGCGCTGCACGACGCCTGCGGCATCCGCATCCGCGAGCTGCCCTTCTATCCGCAGCGGATCCTCAAGCTCCTGCGCGAGCGCGACGGCCGGACAGAGGAGCGCGCCGCCTCATGATGACGCTGCCCGATCTCTCCGTGCTCCATCCGGCCTCGGTGGCGGAGGCGGTGGAGGCGCTGCGCGCGAATCCCGGGGCGCGCCTTCTGGCGGGCGGGACGGACATCGTTCCCAACCTCAAGTACGGGATGTACGAGACGCGCCAGCTGGTGGCGCTGCGCGGGCTCTCCGGCGAGCTGCGCTACCTGCGGGAGGACGCGTCCGGGGACCTGCGGCTCGGTGCGCTCTGCAGCATCGACGAGCTGGCCGGCAGCGCCGTGGTGCAGGCGCGGCTGCCGGCGCTGGCGGAGGCGTGCGGGCTGATCGCCGGGCCGCAGCTGCGCCGGATGGGGACCCTGGGCGGGAACCTCTGCCTGGATACCCGCTGCGTGTACATCAACCAGAGCTACTTCTGGCGCAGCGCGCTCGGGTTCTGCCTGAAGAAGGACGGGACGGTCTGCCACGTGGTGGCCGGCGGGCAGCGCTGCGTCGCCGCGGCCTCGAACGACACCGCGCCGGTGCTGCTCACGCTCGACGCGACCGTGCGGACGGTGTCGCCGCGCGGGGAGCGGTGGATGCCTCTGCGCGAGTTCTACGTCGCGGACGGGATCCACAACACCGTGCTCGAGCCGGACGAGCTGCTCACCGAGGTGCGGATCCCCGCCGCTGCCACGCGCCGCAAGCAGGCCTTCGCGAAGCTGCGCACCAGGGCGGCAATCGACTTCCCCGCCATGAACCTGGCGGTCGCGCTGGAGCTCGACGGCAACGCGCTGAAGAGCGTGTCGCTGGCGGTGAGCGCGCTGGCCGCCCGGCCCGCGCTGATCAAGGGCCTCGAGGATCTCCACGGCCGCCCCGCCGACACCCGCCTCGCCGAAGAGCTGGGCCGCCGCGCCCACAAGCAGTGCAAGCCGCTGACGAACATCGGGGTCGACCCGGAGTGGCGCCGCGACATCCTCCCGGTGCTGGTCCGCCGCACCGTGCTGCGCGCGCTCGGTTGATCCTGGCACCGAGACGGGCGAATTTCGGGGACACAATACGAATTACGGAATTTAGTATTGTGTCCCCGAAATTCACGCTCGGGGTGGTGCTTAGCGGACGGCGTGGAGGCGGCGGGATTCGCGGAGGTCGCGGAGGACGGCGGGATCCTTCAGGTAGGTGTCCGTGAGCCGTTTTTTCGGCAGGAGGCGGAGCGGGGTCTGGACCAGCGAGGTGCCGTAGGCCTCGGCGACCGCGAGCGACTTCTCCAGCGCGCTCAAGTCGATCAGAGGCCTGGTGAGGACGCCTATTCGCAGCAGCCGCTGTTCGGCGCAGGCGAGCGAGGATTCCAAAAAGCGCGGTAGCTGGGAGAGGACCTCGTGCGGAGGGAGCCGGGTCCGCATGAAGCTGGCGAGGCGACGCACCGCCCACATCGACACGATCGAGAGGCCGAGCAGGCGCCTGCGGAGAGCCGGGCGGTGGCGGATGGCGAGGCAGGTGCGCTCCTCGCCGAATTCGACGTGGCGCTCCTCCTGCTTCACCGCGCGGGAGAGGATGGCGCGGATCTCCTCGTGGTCGAGGGTGTCGATCACCGCGTACAGCGCCATGAGGACGAAGCCTTCGCCGAGGGCCATCTCCAGGCAGACGTGCTCCTCGAACGAGCCGGGCATCATCCCGGTGCTGAGGAAGCGCACCAGCCGGTGCGCCGGAGCGGGGCGTTCGCCGAGCAGTTCCAGGATCTTGAGGAAATTGTCGACGTGCTGGAACTCCTCGACCGCCTGCCGGGAGAAGAAGCGCGCCGCCTCCAGGTCCGGCGCGTCGTACAACCAGCGCCCACACTGGATGCCGCTCACCTCGCCATACAGGAACTGGTTCATCACCCAGGCGAGCAGCTTGCGGTCCCGCTCGGCCTCGAGGCGGGCGCCACCGAAGTCGTAGGTCATCTCCTCGCGTGTGAGCAGCATGTAGGGAAACTAGCACGGTGCGTCGCCGGACGCCTGCGGTGGAAAAAAGGCCCCGGTGCGTAACCGGTTATCCACTTGCGAACCACTTGCGCCGGGGTACGATCCACCGATGCGCAGGCTCGAAGACGACATTCGTGAAATCCGGGTTCCGTCCGAGGCGCTCGCCCGCTGGGCGCTGGAAACACCTGCTGCCGCCAAGGAAGCGACCGCCTCCGCGCTCGCGTTCATGGTCCACGTCGAGCACGCCGCGACGACGCTTCTGCCGGTGCCCACCATCCTCCGCAGCGAACAGGCGGTGCTCGATCCGGACGGCTTCCTGCGGCAGCCGCGCGGCGCCGTCGAGCACTTCCGGCTCCGCGCCCACCGCGCGATCGCCTGGATGGACGCATTCATCTTCTTCCGCGAGAAGTTCCCCGCTGCGGCCCAGCGG
>JBGQLA010000037.1:0-21257 GCA_041499865.1 Deltaproteobacteria bacterium | reverse complement strand
GCCTTCCATCCGTCGGCTGCAGCGACAATGAGATCACGTCGATGCATTCGCGATCGATCCGCGAGATCCTCAGCGGCCGGAATCCGGGCGCCGCGGTCTGCCCGGCCGCCGCGGGCATGAGACCCGCGTTGCCCGTGGCCCCCGGATGCGCCTTCTGGCTTTGGAGCAACTCCTCGAACGACCACCGCCACCCAGGGGAGAGCGCAGGAATTCGAAGCACCCGCTCGAGCTGCTCGCGAGGATGGTGAGAGAGATAGAGCAGCGCACTGACTTCGGCGACGGTCATGCGCTCAGCTCCTCGGGCAATGGGGAGGATCGGATCACCCGCGCCGACCTCGCCTTCCTCGAGGACGCGCAGATAGAAGCCCGGCCGCCCGCTGGAGGTCAGGAGCGCCGCCATTTGCGGCTCGTCCATTCGAATCCCGACGCGGTAGCAGGTCGTCCGCGGCTGGGTCACCTCGAAGAGCGCACTCCCGATGCGGTAGCGGTCGCCAATGCAGACCTCGTCATCCGGCAATCCGTCGATGGTGAAGTTCTCGCCGAATTGCCCATGGCTGAAGTCGCGGCGGCCCAGCCGCTCCTCCCAGTATCGATACGATTCAATTTGATAGACGAAGACTGCCCGCTGCTCTCCACCGTGGCCGCCGAGATCGCCCTGCCCGTCACCTTCGACATTGAGCCGCCTGACGCGCCGCCGCCCCTGCACCGCCTGCTTCCAGATGCCCGTGTGCACCGTCTTTCCACGCCACTCGATGTCGCGCGGCAGCCCGATGTTGACCGAGAGCAATCGGGCCATCCCGGGCCTCCCCGCTCATGCCGCACCATGGCGGCGATGACTTCACGCGCCTGGCGCCGTCCGCTCCTGCGCCAGCATGGGCAAGTGATCCCCGAAGCGCATCTCCAGGTCGCTGCGCGTGCCGATTCCGAGTTCCCTCAGCTTCCTTGCCCTGGCCTGCGTTCCTGGCCAGGCGAAGGCCTGGTAGAACGTTGCCTTCGACCCGTTCAGGTCGTCGGCGTTGGGGAGTGCGCCGCGGTTGAGGATCCGTTTTGCTTCGGCCAGTGCCGGCTTGTCGAAGGAAGCCAGGCGCTGCGCCAGCCCCGTCACGAAGGAGTCCAGCTGCGCATCCGGCAGCGCGCGGTTGATCCAGCCGTAGCGCTCGGCGGTCATTGCGTCGAAGTCACCACCGCCCAACACGATCTCGAGGGCTCGGGCGCGCCCGACCAGCAAGGGGAGTCGTTCCATGGCGCCGCCACCGGGGACCAGGCCGACGCCCACTTCCGGCTGCCCGAGAATCGCCCGCTCGATGCTGGCGAAGCGCATGTCGCAGCCGAGGGCGATTTCGCTCCCGATGCCGCGCGCTCGACCACGGATCAGCGCCATGCTGACCACGGGCGCTTGCGCGAGGCGCAGGCTGATGTCGATCCAGTTCGGTGCCTGTGTCCCCGAACCGGCCGGTGAGGTGTCCCAGTGGGCAAGGAAGAAATCGGGGTCTGCACTGTCGAAGACGACCATTTCACCTCTTGCGACGCCTCGAGCACGGACATGAGCTCCTGGAGGTCCCGCAGCGTCTCCGGATCGACCAGGTTGATCGGCGGATGGTCGAAGGTGACCCGCCAGAACGCAGGTGTCGCGCGATGGATGGAGAGCTGCTCGTATTCGTCGGCCATGACGGATCTCCTTGGGGCTCACCTCTCGACGAGCTGCTGGCCGCCGTCGATGTCGAAGGTCGCGCCGGTGACCGCCGTGTTCGTCATGAGGTGGACGGCCAGTGCGGCGATGTCGGCCGGGCCGACCAGGCGTCGGATCGGCAGGGTCGTGCGGAGCTGCTCGCGGCGCTTGTCCAGTTGGTCGCCGAGGATCGCCGCCGACAGCGGCGTGTCGACGAACCCGGCCGCGATCAGGTTCACGCGGACGGGCGCGAGCTCGAGCGCGAGGTTCTTCGTCAGGGCGGGAAGCGCGACCGTGAGAGCGGTGATGAGCGCGCCCGCGTCCGGGCGACGGCCGCCGGTACCGCCCATGAAGAGCAGGGTCCCTCCCGGGCGAACCTTGCCCCCGGCATGCCGGGCGACCTGAACCGGCAGCAGGAGACGGGCGTCGACGCCGCGGCGTGCCTTGTCGAAGTCGAGCTTCGCCAGCGGCGCGTAGTAGGGGCCGGGGCCGGTGAGCAGCACGTGGTCGATCGGGGTGGGCAGCTCGTCGAAGAACCTCCCCAGCCGTTCGAAGTCGGTGGCGTCGAAGGTGGCGGTGCTGGCCCCGAGCTCGAGGCCGGCGCGGCGCAGGCGATCCGGGTCGCGCGCGGTGAGGATCAGGTTGGCTCCCTCGGCACGGGCGCGCCGGGCCGTCTCCAGGCCGATGCCCGAGCTGCCGCCGATCACGACGACGGTCTGCCCGGCGAGCTCCGGTTTGGCGCTCATGCTGTCCCCTCCGCTGTCAGTTGCGCCTGGCAACCATTGCCTCCCGAAGTGATCTGAACGCGGCACGGAGCTCGGCCGCAAAGAGCTCCGGCTGCTCCCAGGCCGCGAAGTGCCCGCCCTTGTCGACCTCGTGGAAGTAGATCAGGTTGCGATAGGCGCGCCGGGCCCAGGTCTCCGGGGGTCGGTAGACGTCCTCCGGGAATACCGTGATGGCTACCGGCAGCGAGATCTCGGCGGTCTTCTGCGCGGCCGCAACGATGACGCTGCCTCGCGGGCCGTTCTCCCAGTACAGCCGCCCTGCCGAGGCCGCGCTGTTCGTCAGCCAGTACAGCGTGATGTTGTCCAACACGTCGTCTTTCGTCGGCGACTTTTCCGGATCGGCGCCGTACGTCCACTGCGCGAAGCCCGGATGCACGAGGATCCACGCCGCGAGGCCCGCCGGTGAGTCGTTCGCGGCGTAGCCGACCGTCTGCGGCCGCGCGGTCATCATCACGAAGTACGCCGAGTTCCCCTTCTTCGCGTACGTCATGAGCGCGTCCAACACCGCCCGTTCCTTCTCGGAGAGTCCCGCCGGCGCGGGCGCGCCGCCGGCGAGCACCGCGGCCACCTCGGGCGGTACCGTCGCCGGCAGGTTGATGTGGATGCCCAGGAGGCCCGGAGGCGCCTGGCGCGCCATCGCGCTGGAAATGGGAGTGCCCCAGTCGCCGCCCTGGGCGACGTAGCGGGTGTAGCCCAGGCGCTTCATCAGCTCCGCCCAGGCCTTCGCGATGCGGTCGGGGTTCCAGCCCGTGCTCGTTGGCTTGCCGGAGAAGCCGTATCCGGGGATCGAGGGGACGACGACATCAAAGGCATCTTCCGCACGTCCACCATGAGCGGTGGGATCCGTGAGCGGACCGATGATCTTGAGCTGTTCGATGACGGATCCCGGCCAGCCATGGGTGACGATGACCGGCAACGCATTCGGATGACGAGAGCGGACGTGGATGAAGTGAATGTCGACCCCATCGATCGTGGTCATGAATTGCGGCAAGGCATTCAGCTTCGCCTCCACCTTCCGCCAGTCGTAGCCCGTCCCCCAGTAGCGAACGAGCGCCTGCAGCTTTTCCAGCTGGATGCCTTGCGATGGATCGGGAACCGTTTCGCGGTCGGGCCACCGGGTAGCCGCGATGCGTTGGCGGAGGTCGGCGAGAGCGCTTTCCGGAACCCTGACGTTGAAGGGTCGGACTACACCTGTCGCGCCGTCCGCCGGCGGCTGGGACGCCTCCGCTGCAGCGCTCTTCATGGTGTCGCTCTCGCCCGCGCCGCCTTTGCCCTCATGTGCGCACGCGAGCGCGAGCGCACAGCCCGTCAGCCATCCAAGGCTCTTCATGGTGCTCTCCCAAGCCCGCAACAGGCGGGCTACGCAAAGTCTTCAACGGTCCGCCGGCGGATCAGTCCTGTTCGGCCAACACCTGCGCCTGCGTCCTTCCGTAGGGATGGAAATTCGCCTTCTCTCCCTTCGCCCAGGCTGCTCGCTGCGCCGCGCTGCTGATGTCCCAATCGGGACGGCAGCGCTGCAGCACGGCGCGCAGGTCGAGGCGCAGCTCCTCCACCGTCGGCCGCCCGAAGAACCAGTATCCGTTGTAGATCTTGTAGACACGCAGGCCAGGCTCGAGCACCAGCGTGTGAGGGATCATCGGATTGTGCTGCGGGTCGGTGTATTCCGCGATGTCGAGATCCTTCTGCACTTTGCGCGCGGGGTCCGAGAGAAACGTCCAGCGGGCGCCGACGCCGGAGCGGAACTCGTTCGTCTCGAGCAGGTTGTCGGTCGAGATCGTCACGAGGCGGCAGTAGCCCACCTGCATCTCACGGTGGAGTTGCAGGAGCCCTTCGTGCTGCCGCCTGTCTCTTGGACAGAAACCTCCGCGGGCGAGCACCAGCACGAGCGGATCGCCCCCCTGCAACTCCGAGAGGCTGCGGTGCTTGCCGTGATGGTCAGGAAGCTCGTAGTCGGGAAAGACTGCGCCGGGAACGATGTCGGGTCGCATGCCTGCCTCTACCCCTGCGCGCGATCGCGGGCACCTTCGATGTGCAGGGTGGCATCCTTGGCTGCCTCGTCGGAATTCCTCCCGCGCTCGCGCGCGACGATGTAGGCGGCGTACCACCCCGACCAGTGGTGCTTCGGAGCGGTCGGTTCATATTGGCCATGCCGCTTCTCTGCCTCCCGGAGGAGCTCCGTCAGCGTCGCGACGTCCATGATCGTCACACCCGTCCGGGAAGCCGCTCCCTGATCTCCTGGAGCAGCCAGCCGTTGCCGTCCGGATCGCTGAACGAGGCGTAGGTGAAGTAGGACCGATGTTCGGGGTCGCGCCCCGGCACGCGTGGTCCCCGGATGCCGGCGTAATGGAATTCCTCGCTCACGTCGACGCCGCGGCCGATGAGCTCGGCGCGTGCCGCCTCGATGTCGTCCACCACGAGATACAGATTCTGGACGGATCCCGGCGCTGCCGGCGTGATTCCCTTGCCGAAGTGGATGGAGCATTGCGAGCCGGGAGGTGTCAGCTGCACCACCCGGAAATCGCCGGTCGTGAAGTCGGCGTCCAGCCGCCACCCGAGGTTCCCGTAGAAGCGCTTCGAGCGATCGACGTCGGCGACGGGGAGAACGACGACCTCGAGCTTCATCTCGATTCTTCCAGCGGTCGGGAGCTGCTTTGCGCGTTCACTGCCCATCTGCGTGCTGCCCATCATGGCCTCCGTGGGTTGGTGGTGAGTGGCATCATTGTCGCGCCTTCGCGGCGAGCTCGCCCAGGCTTTCCCCCAGCACCCGGTTGAAGGCCGGGAAAGGGTGGATGACGTCGGCGAGCGTCTTCAGCGGAGTGCCCAGCTTGATGGCCAGCACGAGCTCGCCCAGGATCTCGCCGGCGCGCGGAGTGACCAGAGTCGCGCCGACCAGCACCCCGCGCTCGCGGTCGCCGACCAGCTTGAGCGCGCCGCCGTGAAAGTCATGGATGTAGCCTCGCGCGGTCTCGGCCGGGTCGGCTCTGGCGACGACGACATCGATGCCTCGCGCACGCGCTGCAGCCTCCGACAGCCCGACCGAAGCGATTTCAGGATCGGTGAACGTCACGCGGGGGACCGCCGTGTGATCGGCCCTCGCGTCGATGCCCCGCAATCGGCGTGCCACCACCTGCCCGTGGTAGTAGGCGAGGTGGGTGAAACCACCGAGTCCCGTGACGTCACCTGCTCCGAAGATGCCAGGCCGCGCTTCGAGCGTCGCCGGGTCCACCTTCAACCAGCCGCGCTCCGTCTGTGTGATCCCGGTTGCGCGCCACGCCTCGTAGTTGGGGCGGCGGCCCGTGGCAACGAGCAATCGATCGGCCGACACCATGTCTCCCGACTTCAAGTGGACGACGACGGCAGAACGTTGGCGAGAAGATGCGGCCTTTTCGACGGCGACACATGGGTCCCCGATCATCAGCGTGATGCCGTCCGCCTCCAGGTGCGGCCGCAGCGCTGCTCCGGCCTCCGGTTCCTCGAGGCCAAGGAACGTCGCTCCAGCTTCGATCACGGTCACGTTCGAGCCGAGACGCGCGAAGGCCTGCCCCAGCTCGACTCCAATGGCGCCCCCGCCGAGGATCGCCAGTGAGGCCGGCAGCTCACTCGGGATTGCCGCCTGGCGGTTGGTCCAGAACTCGACCGTGTCCAGGCCAGGGATGGGCGGAATCGCCGCGGTGCTGCCGTTGGCGATGACCACCGAGCGACGCGCGACGAGCCGCTCTCCTTGAACCTCTACGGTGCGCAGGTCCGTCAGTTTCCCTTCACCTCGAACGAGCCTGGCCCCGGTCGCCTCCATCGCGGCGGCAGGGCGGCTGTCGTCGAGGTTTCGTGCCATCCACAGCACGCGTTTGGAGACCTTGGGGAAGTCGACGGTCCATTCCACGCGTGAGGCGGCGAGGAGGCGAGCGCGATCGGCCTCGGTCAAGGTTTCGCTCGAGCGAAGCAGGGTCTTGGAAGGCACGCAGCCCCAGTACGGGCACTCGCCCCCGACCAGCTCTCGCTCGACGACCGCGAGCGTCAGCCCGCTGTCCCGAAGGCCGACCGCGATCGCTTCTCCGGCGACGCCACCGCCGAGACAGACGACGTCAAACTCCTGTGCCAAGCTCCGGACCTCCGGTGAGCGCCGGTACAGCGAACGCCGTGCCAGCTTCGCGTCGAGGGAAGGTGGCCCGATTCAGCTGGCGAAGGTGATCGGTTTCCCGCAAGCGGCTGTATCTTTGATCACCGCCTCGTGCGGCTGGCGGGCGCCCGCCGAGTTCCGGCTCGTGGCGCAGCGGTTGCATGCCCCGAGGGCGATCATCGCATCGAGGAGTGGTGGACCGGGCTTTCCCAGGTCACCCGTCGATTCGCCCGCGTCCTGGGCGAAGGCACCCGCGAAGACGAGGGCCTCCACCTTGTCGTTCGCGCCCGCCTCCGTGATGACGGTGCCTCCCAGGAATGACCGACCAGGATGACGGGCCCGGGCTGGGCGTCGATCACGAGCTGGGTCTGCGGCCACGTCGTCAGCGAGAGAAGTCAGCGGGTTTTCACGGCGACGACATGCAGACCGATCGCCATTCGAACGTCCTCCTCACCGGCGTCGGCTTGGGACAGCTCTGGGCCCGCCGCGCACGGACCCTTTCCGACGCGCCGGCTTTCGACTTCGATCCGTCGACGATTCCGGCGAGGTCTTCCGAAGGGGCCGATCGCGCCTGGCTCGTCGCCGCGCACGCGCTCCCCTATCGGGTGTCGCTCGAGGTCGTTCGCGGCGGAGCGGCGTTCTCCTGGATCGAGCCGGCGTTTCGTGCCGCCTCGTGGTTCTCGATCGAGTCGATCGCGGACGTCCTGACGATCGAAGGCTCGGGTCGCCTGACCGTCGGGCTCATCCCCACGGTGCGGGTCCGCGGCTTGGCGCTGGGCGCGGGCCCTGGAACGGCGACCAGGTGCTCCCTCCCGGCGTGATCGGCCGGATCGGCCTGCTCCAGGAAAGGCTGGCGGTCACTTTCGGCATCCGCTCGGTCGCCTCCGGGCATCAGGACGCGGTCGTGGCGCTTTCCGTCAGTGATCTGAACGGTCTCGCGTACTGGCTTGCGCTCTGGGGTACCGGCCGCACGTGATCGCGGGCCGGCAACCACACGCCCCGATCACGAAGGTCCTTTCGGCCGGCGATACGTTGGCCTGCGAACCGGTGCCACACCTTCAGCGCGGGTCGTATACGGCTTGGCCCGCGCGGCCCTGGATCCGGAACCAGGCGGCGTAAGGCGTCAAGAGCGAGACCGTGTTCTCCACGACGGGCATCGTCCGCGTCAGGCGATGGCCTCCGAGGACGACTGCCGCGACGGTGACGCCGACGAGCAGCCCGCCGCCGGCAGCAACCACGAAGTGGCCGGCAGCTCGCCACGGTTCGAATGTGCCGGTGACGGCCGCGGCAACTGCGATGCGATACGCGATCAACGCGGTGGCGTCGTTGAGCAGCCCCTCGCCTTCGAGGATGGACTCAATCGCGCGCGGCGCCTTCAGGCTGCGCATGATCGACACGACCGAGACCGGGTCGGGCGGCGACACGATGGCGCCCAGCGTGAAGGCGGCGGCCCAGGTGAACGAAGGGTCGATCGCGTGCGCGGTGACCGCGACCGCAGCGGTCGACACGAGCACCATGAGGAGGGCGAGGCGGAGAATCGGCCCGATCTCGTGCCAGAAATCGCGCAGCGGGAGGGACGCCGCACCCCAGTACAGGAGAGGCGGAACGAAGACGAGGAAGAGAACGTCCGGCGCTAGCACGACCCGAGGCAGGCCGGGGCTGAACGCCAGCATCAAGCCCCCAACCACGAGCAAGGACGAGTACGGAATCGTCAGGCGTTCGGCGACGAGGCGGAGGCCGACGGAGACGGCGAGGAGAATCAGGATCAGCTCGAGTCCGGCCATGCGCCTGACAGACTAGCGCTCCGCCGGGGCGAATTGCGCACCGTTCGCACGGGTTGCCGCGGATCGCGTCCCCGGCCGGGAGCTCAGGCGAAGTCGTCCGTGATTGGAAGGAAGAGACGGCGCGCACCAATACCAAGGGATCATGGACGACCGGGTGGCGGGTGCGCTACCCGTCCGAAGGAGAGCACCTCGAGGGCCGGACATGACTACGGAACTCGGCCGCGCCGTCAATGACGCGGTAGCCCGTGATGGGAATCGCGTGCCGAGAGCACCGCTGGATTCGGGTGGCGGCCTGAACGTGAAGGAGAACACCTTCACTACAGGATCAGGAACTCGACCTCGATCCGCCGATCAGCCACGGATCCCGGCTGTCGAACGAGCTGATACACCCTCGGCCCTGTGACCCTGCAACGTCTCCCCGTGCGCTCGTGCTTGGCTCGCTCGTACCTTCCGGTGCACGGGATCAGGCGTGCGCAGCTCCCTGACGTTCCCTCTCGAAGAGGCTCCGAAGTTCATCGCCGAATTGGAGACATTCTGGAGACGCAAGAAGGGCTCCAGCCAATCTGCTGAGATTCTTGAGGAGAATGGCGGGGTGTACGGGACTCGAATTATCGAAACGCAAAATTGCTAACAGGGCGGCGACGCACGCCAAATCGTCGATTCGGGCGAGGGTCCAGCAGGTTGAGACGCGAACCGAGTTCATCACTGTTCCTCGCACGAGCTCTCAATTCCGCCGCAGTCTTGGAGACATTCTGGAGACGGGTTGACGGCAGCATGGCCGTCGACGCCCGACCGCGCTGATCGGGGTCGCACGTTCACCGTGGACACGACGAAGTTCTGCCACCGTGTGTGCTGCTACACCGTGGCCGGTTTGCACTGGCAGGGTGCTCCGCCGCTGCAGCACGCCGTCCTGGAAGGCTGCGCGACGAGCTTGCCGCCACGCATCGTCGCACCGATGACGATCGCGGCGCTGATCAGCACGAGATTCTTCAAGATGTACTGACCTTCCATGGTCGGTGCGAACGGGAACCTGGTGAACGTCAGTGCCGGAAAGAGAGCGAGTGGCGTCAACGTCCCGGCCATCTGAAGGAAGAGCAAACCGAGCGCGAGGCGGAGATGAACACCGAGGACCAGCGCGAGGCCGATGGCCGTCTCCCACACCGCGAGCAGCCCGACAGCGGCCTTCGGCTCGACCAGCCCGAAGGTCAGCTTGGCGATCGTCACACCCGCCAGCTCTTCTGCGGGGCTGTATGCCGGCAGGAACTTCAGCGCGCCGAACCAAAGGAAGACGATCCCGAGGCTCACGCGCAACAGCAGGATGCCTCTTGCGGCCATCCACCCGACGACTCGCTGTTCACCTTGCTCATAAGAACGCAGGATCGATTCCATGATCTCCCTCGCCGTGAAGAATGCGGTTGTCACAAGGGTCCGGTGTCAGACTACGCGGCCGTCGAGCAATAACTGGAGGTCTCTCGGGATCTCCATCGGCTTGAAGATGCCGACGTCCGATCCTCCAGTGTTGCCTCTCGGCGCTCGACCCGACCACGATCCGGGGGCGGCGAGAAGGAGGCGGGGAAGCTGGCCCAACAGCTCCCGGATGTCCCATCGCCGCCACGCGAATGCTGCCATCGCCCAGTGCACCCGGAGGTGCGGCCCGGCGAAGGCCTGGCTCAGCACGTGGGCGCGCTCCAGCGAACGCCACGCCAGTCGAACGTCGCCACGCATCTGGGCCGCCTGTGCCATCGCGAGCTCAGCCTGGAAGGACTTCTTCAGTTCAGGACTCATGTGAGTGACCTCTGTGCTGCGTCGATGGAATCACGAGCGGTGTCTTTCATTGCTGGGAACGTGCCAGGCGCTGTCCTGCGTCGATTGCCGAATCGGAGACGGGCTGCGACGTCGCCGCCGGGTTCTCCGGAGCCGCCAGCCACTTCCGTTCGGCGGCGAGCGGCGCGGAGACCGAGCGCAGGAAGTCGACGAGCTGCCTCTTTTCGCTCGCCGAGAGTCGCAGCGGCCGGAGCTCGGTCTCTCCCAGGTTCGCCTTGGGGGCGCGATCGTAATGCTCGATCACCTGCTCGAGCGTGGTGAACTGGCCGGCGTGCCCGTACGGCGCGCGGTCGCCGACGTTCCGCAGCGAAGGCACCTTCATCTGACCCTTCGCATGCGCGTCGGCGCTCAGCGACTTGAGCTCTCCGCAATCTGCTGGCTTCGCGTCGCTGTACGGACCCAGGCAGTTGAATTCGTCAGCCGCGACCTGGCGCGCTCCGGCGAGGCGACCCTGATCTCCGGGGGTGGCGGGAGCATCGGGCACGCCAATATTCGAGAAGCCGTTGTTCGTCAGCTGTGGACCGTTGTGGCACTGCGTGCAGCTCGCCTTCCCGATGAAGAGCCGCAACCCGGCGATCTCGTCCTGGTTCAGGGCGGCATGCGCGCCGGCACGGTTCCCGGCAACGACGGCGTCCACGTATCGATCGAAGCGTGACACTCCGGGCTGGAGCTTCCGTTCGTACGCGGCGATCGCCTTTCCGATGTCGGCGAAGACGCGGTTCACCGAGTCCTGCTGCGCTGGAGTCATCCGGCTCCACGCCTCGCGCGTCGAGGGCGATCCGTTCGGGCTCGCATGCGCGGGAATGCCGGAGAGGTCCGGCAGGCGACCGAAGAGCTGCTCGTATTGCATCCGATACGCCGCCGAGACGAGGCGCACGTACTGGACGCGATCGCCGCCATGCTCGACGGCGCTTTCGAGCGGACCCAATGCCTGCGACCAGAGGCTGTCCTTCCGCCCGTCCCAGAAGAACCAGGGCGAGCGATCCGTGCCCGCGATGGGCATCGTCCGGCGGCCCGTCGTCCCGACGCCGGCGCCGAGCGGCGTGCCGTCCTGGAAGTTCTTCTCGGGAACGTGGCAGGTCGCGCAGGACACCTTGCCGTTCGAGCTGAAGCGGGCGTCGAAGAAGAAGCGGTGGCCAAGCCGGGCCGCGTCCTCGCTCGCCGCGTACTTGTTGCTTCGATCCGGGGCGCCGGGACCCTCGGCGAGGCGGAGGTCCTGCAGCGTCGCCTTCTCCTCGTCGGACCACTCCGGAGAGGAGAAAGCGAATCCGGCGAGGAGAATGCCTCCTCCGACCAGCGCGATGATCTTGGCGATGCGGTTCACGGTAAGCCTCCACGTGCATGAGGGGTGGCGCTTGGATCTCATCCATTGCAGCGGCCGTGCCACGATGTCCGCGGTTGGGAGGCCGTCTCCGCCCTCATGGAGACGGCCGGGGGGCCCGCTCCGCGTGAATGGGCGCAGGGTCGCGCTTGCGAAGCGACAGCGCCTAGAGATTCAGCTCGAACCGGACCGCGTCGGCGCCTTCGCGGGACTCGATGCCCAGGTCGACGACCCAATAGCCGCCCATGTTGAACTTCATGCCCTCGATCACGTAGCGGCCGTTGCCGAGCGCCTCTCGTACGTACGGCTTCGTCGGCAGGCCGTGGCCATGGTCGGGCATTCCGCCTGCGATGCGCAGCTGGGCGCCGTCGACGGGATGCCCATCCCGGTCGCGCAGCTCGATCGTCCACGCATGCAGTTGCCGCTTGGGAATGGGCTGGACCGCCGGCTCGTACGCGACCGCGTACCTTCCGGCGTTCGAGATGCGTTTGGTCGCCGTGTTCGCGTCGGGGTGAGCGCGACCGTGCATGCAGGCCGCGAGGAGGATGGAAGAGAGAAGCGCCGCGACGAGGTTCTTCATAATCGATCTCCCAGTGGAACGAGTTGGCGCACCCATTTGCACCGGCCGTGCCACGCACTTCTGCTCTTGAACCCGCCTCTCGACGCCCGGGGTTCGCTGCGCCGTCCGCGGACGGTCCTGTCCGGACACCTGTCCGCGCGGGGCCGCCGCGGACACACCCGGTCACGCCCCTCGGGGAGGGATTCGGCACGGAGCTTGAACTTCGCCCTCCTGCTGAGCGCCTTCGCTTGATACAGCACTGACTGGAAGGGTTGAATGACCGCGATGCTGGCCATGGAGGACATCCAGAAGAGCTACCGCAACGGGGGACTCTCCACCGAGGCGCTGAGCGGCCTTTCGCTCCGGATCGCTCCCGGCGAGTTCGTCGCAATCATGGGGCCGTCCGGATCGGGCAAGACCACGTTCCTGAACGTGGCCGGCCTGCTCGACGACTTCGACCGGGGCACCTACTGCCTCGATGGCCATGACGTGGTGGCGCTCACGGACTGGCAGAGGTCGGCGCTGCGGAACCAGAAGCTCGGCTTCATCTTCCAGAGCTTCAATCTCATCCCTGATCTGGACGTCAGCGACAAGGTCGGGCTGCCACTGCGATACCGCAAGCTCACCGCCGGCGAGCGACGCCGCCGCGTCGACCGCGTGATCGACGAGGTGGGTCTGGGAGCGCGCATGCACGCATTGCCCGACGAGCTGAGCGGCGGGCAGCAGCAGCGCGTCGCGATTGCCCGTGCGCTGGTCGGCGAGCCCAGGGTGCTTCTCGCGGACGAGCCTACCGGCAACCTGGATTCGCAGATGGCGCGGCGCATCCTCGAGCTCCTGGAACAGGTCAACCGGACGGGAGTCACCGTGGTCATGGTCACGCATGCGCCCGAGCTCGCCGCACGGGCGCACCGCAAGCTCCACATCCTGGACGGCCGCGCCATCGATCCGCTGGAACGGCGCCCCGCACCGGTGGCACCGCCCGGTCCGTGGAAGAAGGACGCGTGAGGGCCTCCTTCCTCCGGCTGGCGCCCGTGCGTGCCCTGCGAAGATCTCCGGGGCTGAACGCGCTGATCGTCGCGACCCTGGCCTTCGGGCTGGCGGTATGGCTGACGACACACGCGTTGGCGGCGTCGTTCGAGCGCGATCCATCCCGCGGCACCGCCGGCCTCTGGAGGGTGGAGCTCGTGCGGTACCCGCAGATCCGTGAGATCCTGGCCGGAACCGACATGCAATTCGTCTCGGAGCTGCCCTCCCTCGTGCTCTCGCCAGCCGAAGTGGAGGACCTGTCGCGCCCGCCGGACCCGGTGCGCAGCGCGGCCGTGACGACGGCCGAGGTGCCGTTCGAGGAGCCAGGCGGCGGCCCCCGGACTTCCTGGGTGCGGTTCGCCGGGCGCGACGCGTTGGCGCTGTTCTCGGTCCGGCTTGCCGCCGGTCGCGTCTTCGACGACGGCAAGAGGGAGCTGCTCGTCTCCGAGCAGGGCGCGCAGCGATGGTTCGGCGGATCGGCGGCCGCCGTCGGGAGGAAGTTGCGCGTTTGCGGCGAGGAATGGGCCATCGCCGGGGTCGTCGCCGCTGACGCGGGGGTCGGCCGGCGCATGCACCTGACAGACGACGCAGGCGAGGACGCGCTCTGGATGCCCTTCGGGGACGCGGTGCGGTTGGGCGTTCTGCCGTTCCAGCGCCATCCCGCGCCGCGCACCACGAAGACGGCGAACGGCGATTTCTACTTCGCTTCGCTCTGGGTCGAGCTTCCCGATGCTGCGGCCGTCGAGCGGTTCCGCGGATGGCTGGCACGATGGTCAGCGGCACACCCGGGCGCGGGCGCTCCGCGAATACGGCGCTACCAGGAGTGGAGTGGCGTGCTTGGAACGCCGCCGGCGTACCGGGCGGTGGAGCTGTTTGGCGCGGCGACGCTCGCTGCGTGCTGCCTCACCCTCGTGCGGCTGTTCCACACGCGGAACCGGCTGCACGAGCGCGACATCGCCTTGCGAAGGGCGGTCGGGGCCTCGCGGCGGTCGCTCCTGGGCGAGGCGTTGGTCGAGGCAGGTGTCATCGTGGGTGTCGCGGCGCTGGGCGGTGTGGTCCTGGCGGCCGGCGCGCTGGATCTTCTCGACCTCACGATGCCCGGCCAGAACGATTCGATTGCGCTGTCCGGCTGGAGCGCCGTGGCGGGAGGCGCGATCGGCGTGGCCGCTGGAATCGTCGCGGCGGTGCTGCCGGCGTGGCGCGCGTGCGCGCAGCCGCCGGCCCGCGCGCTGAGGGGAGCGGCGTGAGCACCGCCTGGCTCTCGGTCTCGCGCCAGGTTCTCCGTCACCGTGGCGGATACCGGCCGCTCGTGTTCGCCATCGGCTTCGGCTTTGCCGTGGCGGTGCTCTCGACCGCGCTTGGGCGGCGCCTGGCCCAGCATGCGCATGAAATGGCGGCGCTGCCTCCGGCGGCAACCGTGCAAGCGACGGTGTCCGCGCGCGGCGCGCGCGAGTATCCGGCCGCGGACGACCTGTCCGCGTTGCGTGCGCTTTCCGGGATCCGCAGCGCTTCCTGGGTGGAAGCGCCGCTCCGCACAACCTGGTGGCGGCCCGAACTGTTCGACGGGCCCGCCGGCCGGTTCGTGGGCTGGGTGGTGACGGCCGATGCGACCGCCGTCGATACCCTCGCGCTCCGAATCGTCGCCGGCCGAGGGCCTATGGCAGAGGACGCCTCGGCTGCGGTCGTGCCCTTGGTCGTGTCGCGTTCATTCCTGCGCGAGCTCGGCCCCGCCGCCGGACCGGGCACCCGCCTGCGCTCGGTGGAGCGCGCGCAGGATGCCGAGGTCGTCGGCATCGTGGAGGACTTTCTCTCGCACGGGATGATGAAGACGAGCCGCAGCACCATCCTCTGGCCCCTCCAGCAGCGCGACGTTCCCCTCCGCACCTACCTGATCAGGGCTTCGGACGACGAGGTGGACACGGTCGTCGACCGCGCCCGCGCGGCGCTGGCCCGGCCCGGCCGATTCGTGAACGTGGAGAAGACGTCGGAGATGCTGTTGGCGACGAAGCAGCCGATCTTTCGCGCGCGCACCGTTCTGCTGACGCTCGAGGCGGTCGTGGTGGGCACTCTGCTGCTCGGCCTTGCGGCGGCCGCCGCCTCCCGTGCCGTGGAGCGCCGCCGTGAGATCGCCGTCTTGCGTGCGCTTGGCGCCACCCGCCGGGACGTCGTGAACACGGTCCTCGCAGAGAGCACCGCGGTCACCGCCATCGGTCTGGCTCTGGGTGGGGTCCTTGTGCTGGCGCTTCGCGGCGTCTTCTCGCGCGCCATTCCTTTCTTCACCATCCACGAAACGATGGTCGCGGGGCAGGCGGCTCTGTTCCTGGTGACCGGTTGGCTGGCATCGGCCGTACCCGCGTTGCGGGCCGCGAGCGTGCCCCCGTCGGTCGCGAGCCGGTGAATGGCACAAGGAGGCGCGACGATGTCGAAGGTGCTCGTGATTGACGATCAGGAAGCCGTCCGGATGGCGCTCAAGGTTCTTCTCGAGCTCAACGACTTCGGCGTCCTGACCGCGGTAACGCCCGACGAGGCGCTCGCGCTCATCCGCACCGAGGACGTGGGCGTGGTCGTGCAGGACATGAACTTCTCGCAGGACCAGACTTCGGGCAGGGAAGGGGCGGAGCTGTTTCGTGCCATCCGCAAGCTCGATCCGGACCTGCCGGTGCTGCTCATGACCGCATGGGCGTCTTTGGAGAGCGCCGTTGCGCTGGTGAAGGAAGGTGCCGCCGATTACTTCACCAAGCCGTGGGACGACGGGAAGCTGGTCCGGACCGTGCAGAACCTGCTCCAGCTGCGGAGTCTGCACGACGAGAACCTCCGATTGCGAGCGCAGACGCGCCGCGCCCGCGAGGACCTCGCCCACCGTTACGATTTGCGCGGCCTCGTCTATGCGAGCTCGTCGCTCCACCAGATACTCGCCCTCGCGGTGCAGGTGGCGGCATCCGACGCCCCCGTGCTGGTCACCGGCCCGAACGGCTCGGGCAAGGAGAAGATCGCGGAGATCGTCCAGGCGAACTCCCGCCGGAAGGCCGGCCCGTTCCTGAAGGTCAATGCCGGCGGACTGCCCGAAGAGCTGCTCGAGGCGGAGCTGTTCGGCGCCGAGCCGGGAGCGTATACCGGCTCGGCGAAGCTGCGGCTCGGACGGTTCGAGGCGGCCCACGGCGGCACGCTGTTCCTCGACGAGATCGCGAACCTGTCACCCGCGGGACAGGCCAAGCTGTTGCGCGTCCTGCAGACCGGCGAGTTCGAGCGGCTGGGCAGCAGCCAGACGCGGAAGGCGGACTTCCGCCTGATCAGCGCGACGAACGCCGATCTCAAGGCGATGATCCGCGCCGGCACGTTCCGGGAGGATCTGTTCTTCCGAATCAATGTGATCGAGCTGGCGATCCCGGCGCTCGGCGATCGGACCGACGACATCCGGCCGCTGGCCGAGCGATTCCTCTCCGTGCACGCTACGGACCCCGCGTCGCCGCCGTCGCTTGCGCCCGCCGCGCGCGCGGCGCTGCTCGCGCACGAGTGGCCAGGGAACGTGCGTGAGCTGCAGAACAGGATCCAGCGCGCCTGCGTCGTCAGCCGGAGTGGCGTCATCGAGCCGGCGGACCTCGGGCTCGACGAAGCCTCGGGTGCGCCGAACGCAGAGCCCGCCGCCACCGAGGAATCGGTTCCCGATGACCGGGCCACCCTCGAAGCGGCTCTCGAACGGGCCCAGGGCGTCGTGTCGCGCGCGGCGGCCGAGCTCGGGTTGAGCCGGCAGGCGTTCTACCGCCGGATGGAGAGGCATGGCATCGTGATGGAACGCCGCCAGAGGAGGTAAACGGATGGCCGAAGCGAGCGGCCGCGACCTGTTCCTCCGCGGCTGGAGCGTGGTCGCAGCGTCTTCCGGGGCGGGGGCCCTTGCCGCGTACCTCGCGGCCTCGGGCGGCGGAACGGCCTCCACCATCGCCGCCGCCGCCCTGCTGGGCGCCCTGGGCGCTGGCGCCGGCGTCGGCGCGATCCTGGTGCGGCCCTTCCACCGGGTATTCGATGCGATCGGCGCCGCGCTGCTGAGCTATCGCGACGATGATTACACCGTCCGACTCGCGGAGGTGCCTGCGCTGCGCGATCTCGTCGAGCGATTCAATCAGCTCGGCCGGCGACTGCGGCAGGATCGGAATACGCTCTACCAGAAGGAGCTCCTGCTCGAGACGCTCCTGGAGGCGGCGACGTTCGCGGTGGTGCTTTGCGACGAGCCGGGGACGGTGGTGTACGCGAACGGCGCAGCGCGCGACCTCTTCGCGAGTGGCCGGCCGCTCACCGGCGAGGCGTTCCGCCCAATCCTGGAGCGCGTGGCGCCTGGAGCCGGGGCCGACGCCGCGCGCGACGGCGCGTTGCTGACAATCGAAGGGCCGGGCGGGCCCGAGGTCCTGCACGCCTCGACACGCTGGTTCGATCTGAACACGGAGCGCCACACGCTCTACATCTTCAAGTCGATGACGCGCGAAGTGGCGCGCCAGGAAGTCGAGGTCTGGAAGCGGACCATCCGCGTCGTGAGCCACGAAGTCGACAACTCGCTCGCACCGGTCTCGTCGCTGGTGACCTCGGCGCAGACCATCCTCGACCGGCCCGAGCACACTCATCGTCTTCGCGAGATCCTCGGCGTCATCCACGAGCGGACCGATCACTTGCGCCGCTTTCTGGAAGGTTATGCGCGGCTCGCGCGCCTGCCGGCACCGCGACCCGGTCCGGTCGAGTGGGCGAAATTCGTTGCCTCGCTCAATGCGCTCTACCCGTTCAGGTTGGCAGGCGGCCTCCCGGGCGAGCCCGGCTGGTTCGACGCCGCGCAGCTCCAGCAGGCCCTGGTGAATCTCTTGAAGAACGCGGTCGAGTCCGGAAGCGCGCAGGACGAGATCGAGCTGCGTGTTGAGAATGCCCCGGGAAGCGTCGACATCGCCGTCCTCGATCGCGGTTCCGGCCTGTCCGATGAAGCGATCTCGCGGGCGCTGCAGCTGTTCTTCACCACCAAGAAGACGGGGTCGGGCTTGGGTCTCGCGCTCTCCCGGGAGATCGTCGAAGCCCACGGCGGGCGCCTCGCCCTGGAGCGGAGAGAGGGCGGCGGCACCGCGGCCAGGATTCGTCTCCCCGCGGGACCGCCCGGACGTCTGCCATGACAACTGTCCGCCGCGCCGGACACCCGATTCCTCAATGATCCTGGGGCCTTTCTGCTGGCCGCGGCGTTGCAAATCGCGGTGAGCATGACACCTCTCATCGCCCTGATGCTGATCGCCGCCGCTCACCAGCCTGGTTCCGACGCGGATCTCGGTACGCGTGCGGACGCACGCTCGCCTTCCGACTGGTCCATCACGGTCGGGGGCGGCGTCCTGTCGACTCCGTCGTATCCCGGCGCGGCGTCGAGCCGCGTGATGCCGATGCCATTTTTCGACGTGCAGTATCGCCAGCTGCTCTTCCTGTCCCCCATGTCGGGTCTTGGCATCAATGCCGTTGCCACCCCGCAGGTGCAGGCGGGCGTCGCGGTGCAGCCCGACTTCGGACGTACGGCGTCCTCCGCCGATCGCCTGCGTGGCTGGGGCGACGTCAGCCCAGGTGCAGACCTCAAGGTCTTCGGGATGTACTCCCTCGGCCGCATCGCTCTCCTCGGCGATGTGCGCCGCCAACTGGGGGCAGGCAATGGAACGCTGATCGACGGAGGCGTCACGGGCATGCTCGTGCACTCGCGCTATCTCATGCTCTCCGCGACGGCGACCGTGAGCTGGGCGGACGGGCGATATGCGCGCGCTTACTTCGGCGTTGACGGGAACCAGTCCGCGCAAGCGCTCGCGCAGGGTGTGAGGCTTCCCACCTTCTCTGCGGGTGCAGGACTGCGCGACGCCGCGCTCTCGCTCGTCGCCATCGTGCCAATCGACGATCGCTGGTCAGTGCAGACCTTGGTGCGTGCGGAGGTCCTGCTGGGCGATGCAGCCGCGAGCCCTGTGACCGAGAGGCGCGTCCAGCCGACGGTTGGCGGCTTGATCGCGTATCGCCTGTGAGCGCGGTTCGACGACTCTCTTCGGGAGATGCCATGAACCCTCGCTCCATTCGTCGTCGTCCGCTGATGCGCGCGCTCTTGAGAGGCGTCCTCTATCTGACCGCCTTCGCCGCCCTCCCGCTGGGCGTTGGCCTTGTCGGGCTGCGGTCAACGTTCGCCGCTTACCTGGCCCCGGCGCCGGCACAAGTGGGGGCCGATGCTTCGCCAGCGCCGGCCCTGGATCCGAACAAGCCCACCGTCGCAATCGTGCTTGGAAATACCGTGACCGAAGTGGCGGACATGCTCGTTCCGTACGCGGTGTTCGGGACCGCGGGCGCATTCAACGTGGTCGCGGTAGCCGAGAGGAAGCTTCCCGTCGCCTTGTCGGGCGGCCTCGACGTGGTGCCGCACTTCAGCTTCGCGGAGCTCGACGCGCGCCTCGGGCGGGATCCGGACCTGATCGTCGTTCCGAACATCGTCGATGTGGACGGCAACCAGGCGGTGCGGAATTGGGTGCGGGAGCACGGGCGCAAGCAAAGCCTGGTGATGAGCATCTGCGCGGGAGCGGAGATGCTCGCTGCGACCGGGCTGATCGAGGGCCGGCCCGCGACCACTCACTGGGGGGACATTGCACGGCTCGAGCGCAGTCATCCTGGGGTGCACTGGGTGCGCGGCCAGCGCTACGTGGACGATGGCCAGTTCGTCAGCACGGCCGGGATCCTCTCCGGAGTCGACGGCTCGCTTCACATGATCGATCGGCTGCGGGGAAGGGCGCTCGCGCTGCAGGTGGCTCGTGCGCTTCGCTACGAACCTGGCCGGTTCCTCGACGACCCGTCAATGCCCCAGTTTCAACGGGGCCCACGCGACGCGATCATTCTCTTGAACGCCGCCTTCGGCTGGGATCGCGCAAAGCTGGGCGTGGCGCTCTACGACGGCATGGAGGAACTGCCGCTCGCGGCCATCTACGATACCAACGCTCTCTCCGCCGACCTCTTCAGCGTTGCATCTCCGGGGGCGATCATCACCACGCGACACGGGCTGCAGCTGGTGGCGCGCCGCGCCTCGCAGGAGTGGTCGGCCTCTGGCAGGACGCTGCTGGCCGAATTCGCCGGCGGTCAGCGCTTCCCCTTCGACACGGCACTCGAGGACGTCGCTCGGCGGCAGAACGTACCCACCGCGGAATTTGCGGCCAAGCGGCTCGAGTATCGTGCCGCGCTCGATCTGCACGGTCATGGCTGGTCGAAGGTCGCCACGCTATACCGTCCCCTTCTGCTAGGCTTGTTGGGTTTGATGGTGGTCCTGGTGCTCGAGCGGCTGATTCCTCGCCGGGGCCTCCAGAGAGGGAGGGGAGCATGATGGAATACGCCATCGGCATCGGTCTCGCGCTGGCAGTCTCCGCTCTGGGCACGGTTGTCGGGTTCGACCGCGAGCGCGCGTTCTATCCGGTCATCACGATCGTCATCGCGTCCTACTACGGCCTGTTTGCCATCATGGGCGGGTCGACCCAGGCGCTGATGACGGAGTCGATCGTCATCGCGGCGTTCATGCTGATGGCGATCATCGGATTCAAGTTCAATCTGTGGCTCGTCGTCGCCGCCTTGGCTGCTCACGGCCTCCAAGACTTCGTCCATGCGCACCTGATTCCGAATCCGGGCGTACCGGCCTGGTGGCCCGGGTTCTGCCTGACCTATGACATCGCGGCAGCAGGCTATCTGGCCTGGATTCTGAGGTCGCGACTTGAAGCAAGGCGTGCTCCGCCGTTCGCTGCGGAGAGCTTCAAACCAGACAACAAGGGCGCCGCCGCACTGTGATGATCGGTCCCGATGTCGGAGCAAGGCCGGCGAGCTGACCTACATCTGCGGGATGAAGATGTTGAGCGGCATGCTCGTCGTGCAGTGATCCGGAGCGTAGGCGCTGGCGGCGTCGACTCATCGCACGTCGACTCAGTGCGTCCCACCGTCGATCATATGACCGCCGTCCAAGCCCGGCAGCCCGCCATGTCGGAGATTGCCGTCGAGGCTGGTGACATCGTGCTCGTCCTCAGCGACCCCGTCCCGCGGATCATTGGTCTGTGCCGCGCCACGTACCGCAAGATGGTCCAGAACCTGTGGTGGGCAGCCGGCTACAACATCGCAGCGATCCCGCTCGCGGCAGGGCTGGTGGCCGCAAATGGC
>JBGQLA010000036.1:0-21341 GCA_041499865.1 Deltaproteobacteria bacterium | reverse complement strand
GTCAGGCGTTCCGCCAGCGTGCGCGCCAGCGATCGGGCGTAGACGCCCTGCGCCGCGTCCAGCATCCGCCCGCTGCCGTCGAGCGGCACCGTGAACGGGAACACCATCATCTGCTTGGCCACGCCGACAGACTAGTACCGGGGCGGAATGCCGGCTCGTGCGGCACTGCACAGTTCGCCGAACTACCTGGTCTTCGGCCCCTTTGTCGCGTCCGCGGGAGGCGCCGCGGGCGGCACCGGCGGCGGACCTTCCGGGTCGAACTCCAGGATGTTCCCCCGGCTGATCCAGAGCCAGAACAGGGGCTTCTGCGCTTCCCGGTCCCTCCCGAACACCGTGTCGCCCGCGGCGCCCTCGAACGGCTTGCCCAGGCTGGCGAGCGCCGCGCGCAGGTCCTCGCGCGTCTGCGGCCGCCGCTGCTCGATCACCCGCTTGAGAATCCCCGCGGCGTCGAACGCGTGCGCTTCGAGGAACCCGGGCGCGCGATGGTAGGCGCTGCTGAAGTCGTCGACGAACTTCTTCGTCGCCGGGCGCTCCGAGTTGGCGAAGAACACGTCGACGAAGATGCTGCACTGCATGTAGCGGGCGACGCCGGAGCGCTCGTCCACCAGGTCGGGCGAGTCCCACAGGCTGGTGCCGAGGAGCTGGACGGTGCGGAGCTGCTCGTTCTTCGTGGTCCGCTTCACCACCTCCAGCTCCTTGGTGTCGCAGCCGGCGGTGATCACGTCCTCTGCGGCAACGGCCGGGGCGATCAGGCGCACCGTCCGCGCCGAGTCGGGGATGAAGATGGCGTCGAAGTCCACGATGGGCGCCTGCTGGTTGCGCAGCTGGCTGAGCGCCTTCCGCCGCCGGTACGGGTCGGTGATCTCCCGGGTGATCTTCGCCGCCTCGTCGGAAAACAACTGCCGCTCGTCGAGGTCGGCGGCGGTGCGCCCCACCATGTGCTGGACGAACGGCTTGAAGGTGGTGGTGCGCAGCGGGTAGTGCTCGAACGCGCGCACCTCGCCGCCGCCGCCGTCGACCGCGTCCCAGAAATAGCGCGCCATCTCGTCGCCGTAGGCGGAGTCCGGCTGGAGGATGCCGAAGCTCTTCGCGTTCAGCTTCCTCTGCGCGTAGTCGGCCACCGCCTTCGCCTGCGCGCTGGAGGTGGGCATGTCCCGGAAGACGTACTCGCCGAGCGCGGTCAGCCCTTCGGCGCGGGAGAGCGAGAGGATGGGGATGTTCAGCTGCTGCGCGCGGGTGGCCGCGGCCAGCCCTTCGGAGATTCCCAGCGGCCCGAGAATGGCGATGGCGCCCTTCTGCGCCAGCTGCTCGACGGCGTCCGCCGCCGCGTCCGGCTCGCCCTTGGAATCGACCACCTCCACCTGGAAGCTGCCGCGCCCCTGCAGATCCAGGGTGAGCGCGATCCCGTTGAGCGCCTGGTCGGCGAACCCCTTCAGGTCGCCGGTGAGCGGCAGGACGATGCCGATCAGGTTCGGCTTCACCGTCGTCCCGCCTTGGGTCATCTGCTGCAACGCGCGCGCCCCCGGAGCGTAGGGACCCTGCGCATCCGCGGAGAGGAGATCGCGCGCCAGGTCCTCGGCATGCGCCCGGTCGCCGGTGTGGAGCTGGATGCGCGCGAGCTTGAGCGCCGCGGCGGGCCAGGCGGGCGACTTGCGGTCCAGATCGGAGACCAGCTTCGCCACGTCCCGCGCCGGCGCGGCCTCCAGCGCCGCCTCGTACAGCTTCAGGCGCATGTCCCGCTCCGCGGCAGGCGCCGTCTCCAGGGCGCGCGCCGCCCAGCGCATCGCTTCTCCCGGCTGCCCGCTGCGCGCGTACGATTCGGCCAGCGCGGACGCCGCCTGGTTCTTCTCGCTCTCGCTCATCTGCGAGGTGTCGACGGGCGGCAGCGGGGTGGTGGTGCCGAGCTTGTTCTGCACCGCCGCGAGCTCCACGGCGGCGATGTTCCTGAAGGGCGAGTCCGGGCGCCTGTCCAGGAAGTCCTTCAGCACCCCCTGCGCCTCCTGCAGCTTGCCCGCTTTCGCCAGCGCCTGGCCGCGGCGGACCAGCGCCTCGTCGAGCAGCTGGCTCTGCGGGAAACGCTGGGCGAAGGAGCCGAACTGCTGCGCGGCCAGGTCGTACTTGCCCTGGTCGAACGAGGACATCGCGGTGCGGAACTCCGCGGACGCGGCCTCCTCGTAGGGCACCTGGCGGCCGTTGACCGTCACGGTGCGCGCAGGGGCGCAGGCGAGGAGCGAGAACAGCAGTAAAGCTTTCATCCTCTTCATGGTCGATGTGCCTTGTACCGCGTTCCGGACTCACGCGCCGCCCGGTTCCGCGGCCCTAGCCCCTGCCGGGCGCGCGCACCAGCGCAGCGCCCTGGGACAGTCGCCGTTGCCCTTTTCGGCAACGGCCTCCTAGAACTCCTGCACGTACGCGCCTTGGGGCGGCGCGAACTGGAACAGCGACTCCGGAAGGCCCTGGTCGACCTTGGCGTCGCTGAACACGATCTGGTTCAGGTCGGACTGGGGGTTGGTGACGACGCTGGCCAGCACCTGCCCGTCCTTGCCGACCACGAAGAGCAGCTTCTGCACGCCTGGCGTCGGCTTGAGCGGCGTCAGCTCCAGCCCGTCGCCTCCGGGAAGGCCGGGCGGGACGGGAACCGCCTTCGGCGAGAACTCCTTGAGGAGATCTCCCTTGCCCCAGAGGAAGGTGAAGGCGCTGCTCAGCTGGTCGCCGCCGAAGTCGCGCTTCACCTGCGCCTCCTGGTCGTCGGGGCGCCAGATCCAGAGCGTCTTTCCCTGCAAATAGAGGGTGCGCTTCTCGGGCTTCGCGTAGTCCCAGCGCACCAGCCCGGGCTTCTTCACCCGCACCACGCCCTCCGAATCCTCGGTGCGCCCGATCGCCACGTACGAGTAGCGCTGGCGGAAGCTGGCGGAGAAGTCCTTGGTCCGCGCGTAGAACGCCTGCACCCGGCGGGCGATGGCGCGGGCAGGGTCCTTGGCGGGTGCGGCGATGAGCAGTGCGAGCAGGAGGGCCATGGCAGTTGGACTCCGCGTCAGCGCGGGGACTTCAAACGGCGGGCGAGCTTTGCCGCGAGGAGCGTGAAGCGGTCCCGGAGGGCAACGCGCGCGGCCAGGGAAAGATCTCCCGGCGCGCCCAGGTGCCGGCGCCGCGCGGCGGCCATCTGGGCGAGGGCGATGGCGGCCGCGACCGAGACGTTGAAGCTCTGGGTGAAGCCCGCCATGGGAATGCGGAAGGCGCCGGTGCACGCGCGCAGCGTCGCGGGCGAGGGGCCTTCGTGCTCGTTGCCGAACAGCAGCGCGACGGGCCGGTCCGCGGGAAGTGCGGTGTAGAGGCGCGCGGCGGGATCGAGGTGCCCCGCCCAGACCTCGTACCCGTCCCGGCGCAGCTTGCCCGCCGCCTCCGCGCCGCTCGGTTGCGCTTCGATCTCCAGCCACTTGTGCGCGTCCTGCGTGACGCGGCGGTGTGCCACGGCGTCGCCTTCGCGGTGGGGAACGACGAGCGCCCGGCAGAGCCCGAGCCCTTCCGCGGTGCGGAGGATGGCGGCGGTGTTGTGCGGGTCGACCAGCGAGTCGAGCACCACCGTGACGCTCTGCAGGCGCGCGTCGACCACCGACTGGATGCGCGCCTGCCGCTCCGGAGTGAGCAGCGACCAGTAGAATCCCGCCGGACCGTCCGGCAGCGCGGGATCGCCTTCGTCGCCCCCCAGCACCTCTTCGGTCAGGCCGCGCGGGCCAGCCAGATCCGCGGCTTCGACCGGGTTCGCCGGGCCCACCCACGGTCGTGGCGGCCGGCGCGGGCTCACGGGCGGCGGGCCCCGGTCTTCTTCCCTTGCGCGGCGAGCTTCGCCTTCGGGACCCCGTCCTTGCGGCGCCCGGTCGGACGCGGGGCCCGGGCGGCGCGTGCGCTGGCGTCGATCTGGCGTTCGTCGACCACCCGCTCCACGGCTTCGCTCGCGGCGGGAGCGAGCGGATTGGTGTCCCGCTCCAGGGGCACGGGCATCGGCGCGGAGTCCAGCGCGCGCACGACGGCGTCGAGCAGCTCGGGCACGCCTTCGCCGGTGGCGCCGGAGATGAGGTGGACGGCGGTCTTGCGCGCCTTGAGCTTCTTCTCCAGGATTTTCGCCCGGGCCTGCGCCTCGGGAATGTCGATCTTGTTGGCGGCGACGATCTGCGGCTTGCGCCCGAGCGCCGGATCGAACAGCTCCAGCTCGCGGTTGATGGCGTCGAAGTCGGCGAGGAGATCGCGGTCCTGCGAGGCGTCGATCAGGTGGATGATCGTCCTGCAGCGCGCCATGTGCTTGAGGAACCGGTGGCCGAGCCCGGCGCCGCGGTGCGCGCCCTCGATCAGCCCGGGAAGATCCGAGAGGACGAAGCTGCGCCCGTCCTTGTACTGGACCACCCCGAGGTGCGGCTGCAGCGTGGTGAACGGGTAGTCGGCGATCTTCGGCCGCGCCCGCGAGAGTCGCGCGACCAGCGTGCTCTTCCCCGCGTTCGGAAACCCGACCAGGCCGACGTCGGCCAGAAGCCGGAGCTCGAGGCGGACGCGCTTCTCCTCACCCTCGGTCCCGGGCTGGGCGAAGCGCGGCGCCTGCAGTGTAGGGGTGGCGAAGTTCATGTTCCCCAGGCCGCCCCTTCCGCCCTTGGCGAGCACCCAGCGCCGGCCGTTCTCGCGCAGATCCGCCAGCACTTCCGCGCTGGCCAGGTCCCGCACCAGCGTTCCCGGCGGGACTTTCAGGACCAGCTCCGGCGCGGCGTGGCCGTTCTGGTCGCGCCCGCGCCCCGGCTCGCCGTTGCGGGCCCGGTATTCGCGCTTGAAGCGGAAGTCGAGCAGCGTGGTCAGCCGCTCGTCGGTTTCGAGGATGACGTCGCCGCCGTTCCCGCCGTCGCCGCCGGAAGGGCCGCCGCGGGGAACGAACTTCTCCCGGCGGAAGGCGACGGCGCCGGCGCCCCCGTCACCCGCCTTCACCAGGATTTCCGCTTCGTCGATGAACTGCATGGCTCCGGCGGCCCGATGACCTGCCGGATCACCGAGGGCCGCGCTCCCTAGGCCTGGGCCTGCGGCCTGGCCTCGACGTGCACGTAGACGCGGTCGCCGCGGCCCTTCTGGTACTTCACGGTCCCTTCGACCACCGCGTAGAGCGTGAAGTCGCGCCCCATCTCCACCCCGCGGCCGGGATGCACCTTGGTGCCCACCTGGCGGACGAGGATCTTGCCCGGGACGACGGCCTCGCCGCCGTAGATCTTGATCCCGCGGTGCTGCCCGGGGGAGTCGCGCCCGTTGCGCGAAGAGCCCTGCCCTTTTTTGTGCGCCATGGCTGGTTCGTCCTTCAGGCGGAGATGCCGGTGATGCGGAGCTCGGTGTACGGCTGCCGGTGTCCGCGGATCCGGTCCCAGCCCTCTTCCTGCGTGCGGAAGTGCCAGAGCTTGCGGTGCTTGCCGTGCGAGACCACCTCGGCCTGCACCTTTGCTCCGGAAACGACCGGAGCGCCCAGCTGGACCTCGGCGCCGTCGCCGACCAGCAGCACTTCCAGGTCGAGCTTCGCGCCGACGTCCTGGGTGAGCTTCTCCACCTTCAGGAGGTCGCCTTCCTTGACGCGGTACTGCTTGCCGCCCGTCCTCACCACTGCGTACATCGAAGATCTCCAGGCTTTCCGGCTTGGAACCGGCCCGGCAGGCAGGGAAGTCCCGCCGCAGGGCGCGGAAAGGAAGGGCGATCTAGCGGGTCCGGGTCAAGGAGTCAAGCTATCGCGGTTTGGGCACGTTTTCCCACACGTCGATCAGCGTCGCCTCGGGCGTCTCCATCACGAACATGAACACGCCGGGGCTCGCGGGATCCTTCGGGCTGGCGGTCCCGGCCATCCCGAAGCCGCCGGTATGCACGATGTTGTCGTCGGCGTAGCCGTCGCCGCTCCGCTGCGCTCCGCGCTTCTCCATCTCGGGGGCGTAGAAGGCGAGCGCCTGACCGCTGTGGCCGCTGTAGCGATAGACGGTGTGGAACATCACCGCCTGCTCGCTGTCGAAGGTGCCCCCGCCAGGGGCGATGTTCGAATCCGGGATCCGGGGCAAGGTGGGCTGCGCCGACTTCTTGCAGGCGGCGAGGGCGAGACAGACGGCGAGCAGCGGCAACAGACGCATTCAGGCCTCCAGGAGGTCGGGAAGTGATTGTTGGTACGGCGCGCGGGCCACGCCCCGCTCGGTGACGATGGCGGCGACGTAGTCCGCCGGCGTGACGTCGAAGGCGGGGTTGAACACCTGCACCCCTTCGGCGGCGACCCGGGCTCCGCCCAGGTGCGTGACTTCGGCCGCAGCGCGCTCCTCGATGGGGATGTCGGCGCCGGTCCGCGCCTTCAGATCGATGGTGCTGGTCGGAGCGGCCACGAAGAACGGCACCCCGGCGGCCCGCGCCGCGAGGGCCAGCGGATAGGTGCCGACCTTGTTCGCGGTGTCGCCGTTCCGGGCGATCCGGTCCGCGCCCACCACCACGCATCCGATGCGGCCGCTGCGCAGGAGCGATGCGGCCGCCACGTCGGGGAGCAGGGTCACGGGAATCCCGTCCTGCAGCAGCTCCCAGGCGGTGAGCCGCGCTCCCTGCAGCCAGGGGCGGGTCTCGCCGGCGAACACGGCGCACTTCTTTCCCGCTTCCAGGGCGGCGCGGACGACGCCCAGCGCCGTCCCGTAGCCCGCCGTCGCCAGGCCGCCGGCGTTGCAGTGGGTGAGGATGCCCTTCCCGTCGGGCACGAGCTGCGCGCCGTGGCGGCCGATCGCCTTGCACGAGGCGAGGTCCTCCTCCAGCACGCGGTCCGCCTCGGCCCGCAGGGCGTCGAAGGTGCGGGGCTGCACGCGCGCGAGCCGCGCGACCGCCCAGCTCAGGTTCACGGCGGTCGGGCGCGACGCGAGCAACAGCTGGCGGGCCTCGTCGAAATCCTCCCCGGAGCGCGCCGCCAGCGCCATTCCGTAAGCGGCGGCGCAGCCGATGGCCGGCGCTCCGCGCACCACCATGTCGCGGATCGCCTGCGCCGTTTCCCGCGCGGAGCGCACCGTGACGATCTCGGCGTGCGCGGGAAGGCGCCGCTGATCGAGCAGGTGCAGGGCGGAGTCCTCGAACCAGAGGGTGCGGAAGCTCATCGCAGCGGCAGCTCCAGGCAGACCGCGCCGGGCGTTGGCGCAGCTGCGTACGGCGCCGTCTGGCGAAAGCCCAACGAGCGGTACAGCGCGATCGCTTCTTCCATCCGCCCGGGGATGGTGTCGAGCACCAGGCGCGTGAATCCCAGCTCGCGCGCGCGGGCGACGGCGGCGGCGGCCAGCGCCCGCCCCAACCCGGTCCCGCGCGCCTGCGGGCGCACGTACAGTCGCTTCATTTCCGCGGTCCGCGCGTCGAGGGCGCGCACGGCGACGCAGCCCTTCGCGGGCGCGAGCAAGAGCGCGCCGCGCGGCGGCCCATAGGCGCCCGGAAGGCCCGCCAGTTCGTCGTCGAAGCCCTGGAAGCAGGGCGTGAACCCGAACGACTTCCAGTATTCGCCGAGCAGAGCGCGCACCTCGTCGAGGTGCTCCCCTGGCCGATCGACCTGGACGAGCTGCATGGATGCATCCTATCCCGCCCTCGGACGTGTCGCTCTCAGCGCCAGCCAGGCCAGCGCGGTGGACAGGAGCGCCGGACCGCCCATCGCGACGAGGAGGGTGAGCCCTTCGCGCGCCGCCTGGTCGATCAGCCGCGGCTGCCGCGCGCCGCCCGGGGTCACCAAGGTGGTGGAGGTGCGCACCACGATGTCCTTGAGCGCGAACGCGAGCGCGATCCAGGCGACCAGCAGCGAGAGGAGCAGCAGCCATTTCAGCAGCGGGCGGTTCTTCGGCGGGGAGAACGCCACGGCGCCCGCCAGCGCGAGGGAGAGGAGTAGGAAGGTGGCGAACAGCGCCGGCACGGGGCCAGCCTACTTCGCCTTCTCCAGCGCGTCCGCTTCCGCGACCAGCCGCTGGGCGCGGGCCGCGGCGGCCGCGAAGTCCACGGCACGGGGGAAGCCCAGCCGCTCCGCCACGTCCTCCGAGGAGAGGGCCGTGCCGGGAGCGAAGAGCTGCTCCTTGAGGAACTTCCCCACCGCCGGATTCGCGTACCAGTCCTCGCCGAATCGCCGCCGGACGCCCTCGTGCATCATCCCGGCGAGCACGAACGCGCGGGCATAGTCGGCGGAGTAGAAGGTCTCGTCGACGTCGGTGAGGAAGAGCCCCGCTTCCTCGGTGTTCAGCTCGAAGGCGTAGGCGACGGAGAAGAGCTGCCTGTACAGCTCCCGCGGATCGTCCTTCGCCTTCTCGGGCGCGGCGATCATCGCCAGCGCCGGGGCGATCTGGCTGGCGGGCCGGCCGTGCAGCCGCAGCTCGTACGCGATCTTCGCGAACGCGTAGCGCCGCAGGTACATCATCTCCCGCAGCGCCAGGCTGCGCTGGATGGCGGCCAGCTCGGCGTCCAGCGGCGTTCGCCTCCCCTGCGCCTGGAGGAAGGCGCGGTAGCGTACGAGCCAGCGCGGATCGGAGAAGGCGTGGCGGAAGAACTCCCCGAACGCCTCGGTCGGGGCTCCGTACCCTTCCGTCACCAGCTCCCTCGGGGTGACGGTGGCGTTGGCGAAATGGACGGCGTGGCCGGCCTCGTGGAAGAGCGTCTCGTAGTCGTCCAGCCCGCCGACGGGCTTGACCGAGAGCCGCACGTCGAGCGGCGCGTCGATCGGATCGACGAACGCCCGCGGCACCTTCTTCGGGTGCAGCGCGTCGTCCACCCGGACCTCGGTGCCGGCGGCGGTCCGCAGATCGAGGCCGATGCCGGAGAGGAACGAAAGCAGGGCGCGCAGCTCCAGCTCCTTGTCGAAGAAACGCGAGAGGCGCGGGGCCTTCCACAGCCGGTTCAGGTCCGCCACCCGCAGCTTCTCGCGCGGGACGTCCAGCTCGTCGCGGGCCACGCGGTCGAGGGTGGAACGGAACACCGCCTCGGTGGCCTTGACGTACGCCACGCCGGAGAGGAGCAGCGGGTCGAGCTTGACGTTGCGCAGGTCCTCGGAGAGCGCGACATAGTCCGCGAACCCGGTCTCGCGCGCGGCCTTCTGCGCGGACTGCTCCTTGCGCTCGAGGATCGGGTTCAGCTTCTGCGTGCGCACGCTGTTCATGGCCGCGAAGACCTGGGCGCGGCGCGCGGGATCCTCCTCCTGCGCGATCAGGTTCTGCAGGTCGCGGTAGGCGACGGGACCGTCCTTCCAGGGCAGCCTCACCGTAGCTCCGGCCTCGGCGTCCGCGTACTCGTCGTTGAAGGAGGCGGTGGAGAGGCTGACGATCTCGCGGGTCAGGGTCCGGCGAAAGAAGCGCAGCGCGAGGGCGTCGTTGGCGGCCAGCCCCGGCCGTTGCTCCTCCGCCGCCACGGCGTCCAGCGCGGTCTTCTGGAAGAGCCGGCCGTGGCCGATGTAAGTGAGCTTGCGGAGCGACGTCTCGCCCTGCGTCGCCACGTACCAGCCGAGCACCGCCTGGATCCGCCGCACGGCCTCCAGCTCCTCGCGCAGGGCGGCGACGAAACCGCGCCCCTCCTCGTAGCGGGAGCGGGGATGGAGCTTGATGTCGCTTTCGGTGTCGGCCTGGGGCGGGGGCTGCGGCTGCGGCTGGGGCGCGGACTTGCAGGCGGCGAGCAGGAGGGCGAGGGCAATCGCAGGGCGCATGCGCCCGCACGCTAGCAGTATTCCCTAGGAGGCCGTTGCCGCATCCACGGCAACACGCAGCAACTACGTAGCGGCATACTCCGCCTTCGGCGGAGAGCCGCTAGCTGCCGAGCTTCTTCTTGAAGAGCGCGTTGAGCGCGCCGGGGTTGCCCTTGCCCTTCAGGTCCTTCATCGCCTGGCCGACGAAGAAGCCGAGGAGGTTTGCCTTGCCGCCCTTGTACTTCTCGACCTCGGACGGGTTGCGGGCGATCACGGCGTCGGCCACCGCCTCCAGCGCGCCGCTGTCCGAGACCTGCGCGAGGCCCTTGCGCTCGACGATCTCTGCCGGGGCCTCGCCCGTGCGGATCAGCTCGGCGAGGACGTCCTTGGCGGCGGTGGAGGAGATGGCGCCGGCGTCCTGCAGCTTCCAGACTTCGCGCACCAGCGCCGGATCGAACTTGAGCGCGGCGAGGTCGGCCTCCCTCTCGTTGACCGCACGCGCCAGCTCGCCCACCACGAAGAGAGCGGCCCGCTTCGGGTCGCCGCCCACGCGCCGGTGCACCTCCACCAGCGTCGGATCGTTCACGATGGTGCGGGCGTCCGCCTGCGGAACGCCCGCCGCGGTCAGCGCGTCCATCACTTCCTGGGGCAGCGGCGGAACGGAGACGCTGCGCGCCCACTCCTGGGAAACCAGCAGCGGCTGCAAGTCAGGCTCGGGGAAGTAGCGGTAGTCGTTCGCCTCCTCCTTGCTGCGCATCGGCCGGGTGACGCCCTTCTCGTTGTCGAACAGGCGCGTCTCCAGCGCCACCTTGCCGCCCTTCTCCACCAGCTCCACCTGGCGGCCGATCTCGTAGTCGATCGCCTGGCGGACGAAGCGGAAGGAGTTGATGTTCTTCAGCTCGACGCGGGTGCCGAGCTTGCTCTCTCCCTTCCGGCGCACGCTGACGTTGGCGTCGCAGCGGAAGGAGCCTTCCTCGAGGTTCCCGTCGTTGATCCCGAGGTAGATGAGGGAGAGGCGCAGGGCCTTGAGGTATTCGCTCGCCTCCTCCGCGGAGCGCAGCTCGGGCTTGCCGACGATCTCGATCAGCGGGACTCCGGAGCGGTTCAGATCCACTTCGCTGCCGCCCTCGGCGTGGATGTTCTTGCCCGCGTCCTCCTCCAGGTGGATGCGCTCCAGCGCGATCTTCCGCAGCCCCGGGACGGGGACCGCGCCCCCGACGCAGATGGGGAGCTCGTATTGGGAGATCTGGTAGCCCTTCGGCAGGTCCGGATAGAAGTAGTTCTTCCGCGCCCAGATGCTCCGCTCGGCGATCCGGCACCCGAACGCCTTGCCCGCCTTGATCGCCATCTCCACCGCCGCCTTGTTCAGGACGGGCAGCGCTCCGGGAAGGCCGAGGCAGACCGGGCAGACCTGGGTGTTGGGCTCGGCGCCGAACTGCGTGGAGCAGGCGCAGAAGATCTTCGTCCGCGTCAACAGCTGCGCGTGCACCTCCAGGCCGATGACCGGCTCGAAGTCGGCGAGGGGCATGGTCAGCGGCCCTCCACGAGCGGGGGCAGCGGGTGCTCGGCGGGTTCCGCCGCGTGCGCGATGCGCAGGATCGTCTCCTCCTCGAAGGGCCGCCCGATCAGCTGCAGGCCGATGGGGAGCCGCTTCGAGTCGAATCCGCAGGGAACCGAGATCCCCGGCAGGCCGGCGAGGTTCGCGGGCACGGTGTAGACGTCGTTGAGGTACATCGCCAAGGGATCGTCCATCTTCTCGCCCAGCCGGAAGGCGGTGGTTGGGCTGGTGGGCGAGAGCACCGCGTCCACGCTCTCGAAGGCGCGGTCGAAGTCGCGGCGGATCAGCGTCCGCACCTTCTGGGCGCGGAGGTAATACGCGTCGTAATAGCCGGCGCTGAGCGCGTAGGTGCCGAGCATGATCCGGCGCTTCACCTCGGCGCCGAAGCCCTCGGCGCGGGTCTTCTCGTACATCTCGAGCAGCTGGCTGGCCTTGGCGCGGTGCCCGTAGCGCACGCCGTCGTAGCGGGCGAGGTTCGACGACGCCTCCGCGGTGGCGACGATGTAGTAGGTGGCGATGGCGTGCGGCGAGTTGGGCAGCGAGATCTCGCGGATCTCGCAGCCGAGTCCGCGCAGCTTCTCGATCCCCGCCCGCACCGCCTTCTCCACTTCGGGCGCGAGGCCTTCGCCGAAGTACTCGCGCGGAACGCCGATGCGCAGGCCCCGCACGCCCTGTTCCAGCGCCTTGGCATAGTCGGGCACCGGCCGGGTGGACGAGGTCTGGTCGTTGTCGTCGTACCCCGCGACGGCGGCGAGCAGCAGGGCCACCCCGCGCACGTCCTGCGCGAAAGGGCCCACCTGATCGAGCGAGCTGGCGAAGGCGATCACCCCGAAGCGGGAGACCCGGCCGTAGGTCGGTTTGAGGCCCGCGCAGCCCACCAGCGCGGCGGGCTGGCGGATCGATCCGCCGGTGTCGGTCCCGAACGTGCCCGGCACCATCCGCGCCGCCACCGCGGCGGCGCTGCCGCCGGACGACCCGCCGGGCGTGCGGGAGAGATCCCACGGATTCATCGTCGGGCCGAAGGCGCTGTTCTCGGTGGACGATCCCATCGCGAATTCGTCCATGTTCAGCTTGCCCACGATCACCGCGCCCGCCTGCTTCAGCTTGCGCACCACGGTGGCGTCGTAGGGCGGAACGTAGCCGCGGAGGATCTTCGAGCCGCAGGTGGTTTCCACCCCGGACATGCAGAAGATGTCCTTGAGCGCGACGGGGACGCCGTCGAGGGGCCCGAGCGCTTTCCCCGCGGCGCGGCGCTGGCCCGAGGCCCTGGCCGCCGCGAGGGCCTCGTCGGCGGTCAGGCGGAGGAAGGCGTGCACCTTGCCGTCGAGCGCACGGATGCGCGCGAGCGACGCTTCCAGGAGCGCCTCCGGAGAGATGGAGCCCGCGGCGAGCGCCTGCGAGAGCTGCGAGAGCGGCAGCAGATCGGGACTCACTCGATGATCCTCGGCACCACGAACGCCTCGCCGTCCTGCTGCGGCGCCTGCGCCAGCACCGTCTCGCGCGAGAGGCTGGGACGCGGCGCATCCTCGCGCAGCGGCGCGGCCGCGGCCGTGTCGCCCGCGAAGCCCAGCGGCTCCACGCCCGAGACGTCCACCGCCTGCAGGCGCTCGATGTACTCGAGCACGTGGCCGAGCTGCGCGGCGAAGCGCTCCTCCTCCTCCGGCGACAAGGCCAGCCGCGCGAGGCGCGCGACATGCCTCACCTGGGCGCGATCGATCGCCACTCCGCACTCCCCTCTACGGCTTGTTCGCCGCCTTGAACCAGTTGAGCACCGCCCCCATCACCGAGTGCGGCTCGGCGTGCGCGTGCAGGTAGTTCCACGCGGTCTTGTCGAGGAAGGCGCCGCCGCACGCCGGGCAGTGCAGGATGCGGACGTCGCCGGCCTGCTCCGGCACCATCAGTGCGCCGCAGTTGGAGCAGCGGCCCCCGTGCAGCTTGCGCAGGTCGTCCTTTTCGCTCTGACCGAGGCGGCGCTGCTCCTCGTAGTGCAGCTTGCGCAGCCGCTCCGCGTCCTCGCGCGCGAAGTACTCGTCCTCGACGTTGCTCGGCTTCTCAGGGGTCGTCATCGCTTGTCCATTCCAAACTGATAACTACTTCTTCTCCGCCGCGCCGGCCTTCCCCAGCTGCTTCTGGAGGGCTTGCGCCCGCTCGTGCTGCGGGGAGAGCCGCAGGGTCTCCTCCACCACGGCGCGCGCATCCGGCTCGTCCCTCGCCGAGGCGTAGGCCAGCGCGAGGCGGAAATGGACGCGCGCGCTGCGCGGCTCCGCGGCGGCGGCTGCCTTCAGGCTGGGGATCGCTCTCTCGGCCCCCTCGTCCGCTTCCAGGAAAGCCATTCCCTGGATCAGCGCAGCGCGCGGCTCGTCCTTGAGCCCCTTGAGATAGCGGTTCATGCTCGAGGGCGCCCGCTGCGCCCGGTAATAGTCCGCGAGCGCGAGCTGCAGGTCCTTCGACTCCTTGTTCGCCTTCACCGCGGGCAAGAGGAGCTCGAACGCGGACTTCAGCTTTCCCCGCGCCTCTTCCTGCAGCTGCGCCACCCGCGGATCGGCGGCGTTGCCGTCGGCGATGCGGGTGGCCTCGTCGTTGAGCGCGTCGGCCCACTGGATCCCGATCCGCGCCAAGGTCGCCGTCGCCTCCGGGAACCGCGCCCTCCCCGCCACGTCCAGCGCGTCGCGCGCCTTCGTGTCCGCGCTGGCGAGCGAAGCGAGGGTGTCCAGGTCCGCGTCCGCCTGCGCCGAGGTGAGCATCTCCACCGCCGCGGGCGGCGGCGGATGCCGCGCGAGCTTGCGGTACGCGACCAGCGAGCCGCCGATCGCCAGGAGAAGCGCGAGGCCGGCCGCGACGCCGATCAAGAGGCCGCGTGGAGGCGCCTTGTCGAACGGCCCCGGCTTGCGCTCCGCTTCCTTTCCCTCCTCATCTTCCGGAGCTTCAGCGACTTCGTCCTCCGCGGGCGGCGGCGACGGCTGCGCTTGTTCCGCGCGCGCGGGGGGCGGCGGCGCCGGCTCGGGCGCTTTCTGCGGCGCGGGCTCGGGCGCTTTCTGCGGCGCCGGCGCGGCGCCGAAGATCATGGTCGAGCGGGCCGCGTCGCCGTCCGCCGCTTTCGGCGCGGGAGGCTTCGTCGCGGCACCGGGCTTTGCGGGCGAAGGCTTCGCGGCCGGCTGGCTGAAGACGATGGTGCCGGTGGGCGGCGGCTCCGGTTCCTGCTTGGGCGGCGAAGGAGGGTTGCGAACCGGTGCCGGCGCGCTGGGAAACATCATCGTCCGGCCTGCGGCTTCGTCGCCGGCGGGCGGCCGCGCCGCGGCCGCCGGGGCCCTGGGCGGCGGCTTCGGCGCGACCGAGGGCGCCGCGAAGATCATCGTCGTCTGGGCCGCGGGCGCTTTCGCCGGCGCGGGAGAGGCCGGCGCTTCCGGCGCGGCGGCCGGGGCCTGGGGTGAGGGCGAACGCATGACCCTGAACGTGTTCTGGCACTTGCCGCAGCGCATGGTGAGGCCCTGGGGCCCGATCCGGTTGTCGTCGACCCGGTAGCGGGCCTGGCACTTGTCGCAGCGGACTTCCATTCGTTGCCTCTCCCGGCGGCGCGAGGCGTGTCCTATAGGATCCGGGACTTTACTGTAAAGCGCCGGAACGAGACGCTGGCCGGCGCGAAAAGTTGACGGAACAGGGGTCCCTCTTACAGTCCGCCGCAGCGTGTTCGCCCGAGGGGCGGGTGCGCCCGGAGGTGGAGATGGGGCGCAAGGGGAAGAACGGTTCGGCGCCGAAGGGCGCGGCGTGGAAGAAGCCCGTCGCCGGGATCCTGCTGGCGGGCTGCGCGCTGCTCTCGCTCCTGGCGCTCGCCTCGTACCGGCCGCGCGCTGCGGCGGAGAACTGGGCCGGTCCAGTCGGACACGAATTTGCCGGCGGGCTGCTGGAAGCCACCGGCGTCGGCGGGTACGCGCTCGCGATCTTCGTCCTCGCCGTCGGATGCGCGCTGCTCGCCGGCCGCCCGCGGCTCTCGTTCGCGCGCGCCGGATCGTGGCTGACGTTCTCGATCTGCGCGATGGGACTGGTCGGACTGCTGGTGCGAACGCGCCTGCAGGGACACGCCGCGGGCGGCGCCACCGGCGCGATCCTCGCCGGCGCGGCGCGCTCGGCGCTCTCGGTTCCCGGCGCGGCGGTGCTGCTCTTCGCCCTCGCCGGCGCGGCGCTGGTGGTGGCGACGGATCTCTGGGCCCTGCACGCAGCGCGCGGGGCCGCGAAGCTCGGCGTGGCGGGCGGGGTGCTGGCGGTGCGGGGCGCCGCGGCGGCCCTCGCGAAGGCGCGCACCGTCTCGCTCGGCGACGACGGGCTGGTCGCGGGCGACGATGCCCGGATCGTCGAGCCGCGGGCCCGGATCTCGAAGCAGTCCGCTCTCGCCCTCGCCGCGGCCGCTGCGCAGGAGCCGCCGCAGGACCCGCGCGAGCCGGTCGTCTCCGACGAGGCGACCCGGAAGAAGGAGGCCGCGCCGGCCCGTTCGGCCCTGCCCGTCCGTTCGGACCCGCCGCGCCCCGCGAATGCGCCGGACGCGAAGCTCGCCAGCGCGCCCCCGCCGCAGATCGTGGAGCCGAAGGCGCCCCCGCCGCCGCGCGCTCCGGCGGCGCCGGAGGCGAAGCCCGTCGAAGGCGGCGGCTTCACCATGGCGCCGGGTCACAGCGCCTTCGTCCCGCCGCCGATCAGCATCCTCACCGGCGAAGCCTCCCAGGCCGTGCCGCTGGACCGCGACGGCCTGACGGCGACGGCGGAGAAGCTGCGCCAGAAGCTCGCTTCGTTCGGGATCCAGGGACAGGTGACGCAGATCCGGCCCGGGCCGGTGGTGACCATGTTCGAGTTCCTTCCCGGGGCCGGCATCAAGGTGAGCCGCATCGCCGGGCTGGCAGACGACCTGGCGATGGCGATGGAGGCGCTGCGCGTGCGCATCGTCGCGCCCATCCCCGGCAAGGGCGTGGTCGGCATCGAGGTGCCGAACAAGCAGCGCGAGACGGTGGTGCTGCGCGAGTTGGTGGAGCAGGACGCCTTCCAGAAGTCGCACAGCAAGCTCGCCATGTGCCTGGGCAAGGACATCGAGGGCATGCCGTACGTCGCCGACCTGGCGCGGATGCCGCACCTCTTGATCGCGGGCACCACCGGCTCGGGGAAGTCCGTCGCGGTGAACTCGATGATCGTCTCCATGCTCCTGCGCGCGACGCCTGACGAAGTTCGCTTCCTGATGGTGGACCCGAAGATGCTCGAGCTCTCCGTCTACGAGGGCATCCCCCACCTGCTCCTCCCGGTGGTCACCGACGCGAAGAAGGCGGCGATGGCGCTGCGCTGGGGCGTGGAGGAGATGGAGCGGCGCTACCAGCTGCTCGCCGAGTGCGGAGTGCGCAACATCGCCAGCTACAACAAGAAGGTGGACAAGGAAGGCGACGCCGCCCGGCGGCCGCACAAGGCGCCCAGGGAAAAGCGGGTGATCGATCTCTCCGCGCCGCCTTCGCCCGAAGGGCTGCCCGAGGCGGGACGGGCCGATCCGGCGGCGAGCTCCGCGGCCGTACACACCGGCAGCGCGGGGGAGCAGCCGGAGCCGCTGAAGAAGCTGCCGTATCTCGTCATCATCATCGACGAGCTGGCGGATCTGATGATGGTCGCCTCGCGCGAGGTGGAGACGTACATCGCCCGGCTCGCGCAGATGGCCCGCGCCGCGGGCATCCACTTGATGGTCGCCACCCAGCGCCCCTCCACGGACGTGGTCACCGGGGTGATCAAGGCCAACTTCCCCTCGCGCATCTCCTTCCAGGTGGCCTCGCGGCACGACTCCGCCACCATCATCAACTCGCCGGGAGCGGAGTACCTCCTGGGGATGGGCGACATGCTGATCCTGCCGCCGGGCACGTCCACGCTGACCCGGGTGCACGGCCCCTACGTGGACGAGAAAGAGATCCACGCGGTGGTGGAGCACTGGAAGGCGCAGGGCGCGCCGGTCTACGATCCCGGCATCCTCCGGCCCCGTCCGGAGGACGACGGCGTCGCCCTCGATGACGAAGGGCCGGACGAGCTCTACGATCAGGCCATCGCCTCGCTCGCCGACATGCGCTTCATCTCCATCTCCCTTCTCCAGCGCAAGCTGCGCGTCGGCTACAACCGCTCGGCGCGGATGATCGAGCGGATGGAGCGCGACGGCATCGTCGGTCCGGCCGACGGCGCGAAGCCGCGCGAGGTCCTCATCCGCCCTCTGGGAGAGATGCCGGGCGCGGGGGCGTAAGGGCGAGGGCCGGGAGGTTGACAACCCGGCTGCTCCTTCAGTAGGAACGACGCGCGCCGGAGCGGCAAGCTTTGGCGTCGGACTCGGCAATTCCAGCCGACCCGATTTACGAAGGATGATGTCTCGAATGGCGACTGGAACTGTGAAGTGGTTCAACGATACCAAGGGCTTCGGTTTCATCACGCAGGACGGCGGTGGCGAGGACGTGTTCTGCCACCACACGGCGATCAAGGCCGATGGCTTCCGCACTCTCGCGGAGGGTCAGAAGGTCGAGTTCGAAGTGGTGAAGGGCCCGAAGGGGCTGCAGGCACAGAACGTCCGCAAGGTCGGATAAAGACGGTTCCAGAAGAGCCGTTTCGAGGCCCGGTTCCCCCGAGGGACCGGGCCTTCTGCTTGGGGCGGGTCTTACGCGTGCGCGTCCGCCGCCATGTACGGCGCGTCGCGCTGCTCGATCCCGATCACTTCCAGCCCGATCACTTCCAGCCCGATCACTTCCAGCAGACGCGCGGCGTGGTCGACCACGAAGCGCAGCACGCAGCCGTCGACGCGCAGCTCGTCCGGCTCGCCGTCGCCGGGGGAAGAGATGCTCTCCGCCAGCTCGGCGAGCGCCCGGCCCAGGCGAAGCAGGACGTGAGGCCGGAGCGTGCGCAGCAGCGTTCGCGCCTCGGGATTGATCTGGATCCGGTAGCTCATGCCGGCAGACGATCCGCATCGCGCCGCGGCCGGGAAGATGACGCATTGCCGCAGACCGACGGAATGTCAGGCACCCGCGCAAGTCGCGGGAAGCCCCGTTGCAAGTCCGACGAACCGCTATCCCCTGCCGGGCGCGCGCACCAGCGCAGCGCCCTGGGACAGTCGCCGTTGCCCTTTTCGGCAACGGCCTCCTAGCCAGACTTCCGGCGCCCCTCCGGCAATCGGGCCCGCGGCGCAGGCGGATCCACGAAGCTGCTCGGCAGCAGGTTGAAGGGCAGCAGCTTGAAAAGGATGGGCAGGAGCAGCATTCCTCCGGGCGCGGCGAAGATGGCCAGGGCGGGAATGGTCTTGGCGAGGTCGATGAGCTGCTCGCGGACCTTGACCTTCTCCTCGACGCTGAGCGATCCGCCCGCGGCGGCCTTGGCGAGAAGCTCGCCCAGCTCGCGCGTCTCGCGGATCTCCTGTAGCAGCCGGTCGAGGTTGTCGAGCACCGCCGCTTCCAGCCGCGTGGTCAGGGCGTGGGGCAGCCCTTCGGGCGCGTCGGCCAGCCGGAGCGCCGCCAGCGCGTCGCCGTGGTCGCGATAGAAACCCGCCACTTCCTCCTCGATCCGCGCCAGCGCCTCGCCGTCCACGCCCGTGGCCCGCGCCAGCCGCTCCACGAACGCCAGCTCGCCCGCTTCCAGGCGGCCGTCGACCAGCGCCGCCAGCAGCACCTGCGTGAGCAGGAACCGGCGGAGGGCTTCGCTGTGGAGGGCGGGGGCGATCAGCTCCACCTCGCGGGGCTGTGAAAGCGCGCGCCGCAGGCTGCGGGCCTCGCGCACCGGCAGGCGCTGCGAGCGGATCACCTGCTCGATGCCGCGCTCCGACTCGCTCCCGTTCTCCTGGGCGCGGGCCAGCCCGGCGAGCAGCTCCACCAGCAGCGCGCGCCAGTTCAGCGCCGCCTTCGCGGTCAACAGCACCGCGCCGGGGCTGATCCGGCCGTGCGCGAAGGCGGAGAGCGCCACGGTGGCGCAGGCGCGGACCTCGATGGCGCAGAGCCCGTTGTGCAAAGGCAATCCCGCGAAGGGGCCGCGGACCGCGAGGTAGCGGCGGGAAAGCCGCGCCGCTGTCTTCGTGGCGAGCTTCTCCAGCGGGCCGGGCACCGCGGTCGGGTCCGCGAAGAGCCGCGCCGCCGCTTCCGACTCGCCCGCGGTGGCCGCGAGGATGGCGAGCAGCTGCGCCCGGCGCGCGCGCACTCCCGCGTGCGGATCCGCGCCCGGAACGAACCAGCGCGCCTGCGAGAGCGCGCCCGCCCCGGCGCAGAGGCGCACGAGGCCTGCGACGAAGTGGGCGAAGGCGCGCAGCCCGGGCGGCGCCTCCGCGTCCAGCTCGACCGCGGGGTCCTGCGCGCCGGTGCCATAGGCGAGTCCGCTTCCGCGCAGCCGCTCCTCGAGCGCGGACCGGCGATCGCGCAGGGACAGCGGCTGCGGCGGGGACGCCGGCGGCTCCGCGGCAACCGCGCCGATCACCGCCAGGAGCCACTCGCCGCTCCCGGGGGGCAGCTCGGCCTGGCGGCTCTGGTGCAGAAGGCGGGCGATGGCGGGCTCCTCGCGGCGATTCTAACAGAGAGGCGCCCGCCCGCTGGCCCTACTTCGCGGCCTTCGCCCGCCGCTTCTCTTCCAGGGAGGCCGGCTGCGCCATCTCGGTGGGGATCCCGGCCGGCTGGTTGGGCCGGGCGATGCCGAACTTCTCGTAGAGCTTCGCCTCCACGTCGGCGAGGATCTCCGGGTGGAGCTTGAGGAAGTCGCGCGCGTTCTCCCGGCCCTGCCCGATGCGTTCCCCGCCGTAGCTGAACCAGGCGCCGCTCTTCTCGATCAGGTTGTTCTCCACCGCCAGATCGAGCAGGTCGCCTTCCCGCGAGATGCCGTGGCCGTAGAGGATGTCGAACTCGACCTCGCGGAACGGCGGCGCCACCTTGTTCTTCACCACCTTCACCCGGGTGCGGTTGCCGATCACCGTCTCGCCGTCCTTGATCGCCCCGACCCTGCGGATGTCGAGCCGCTGCGAGGCGTAGAACTTGAGCGCGTTGCCGCCGGTGGTGGTCTCCGGGTTGCCGAACATCACCCCGATCTTCATCCGGATCTGGTTGATGAAGATCACCGAGCAGTTCGCCTTGCTGATGGTGGCGGTGAGCTTGCGCAAAGCCTGCGACATCAGGCGCGCCTGCAGCCCCATCTGCGGCTCGCCCATCTCGCCTTCCAGCTCGGCGCGGGGCACCAGCGCGGCCACCGAGTCGATCACGACCACGTCCACCGCGCCGGAGCGCACCAGCATCTCGCAGATCTCCAGCGCCTGCTCGCCGGTGTCGGGCTGCGAGATCAGCAGCTCCTCGGTGCGCACGCCCAGCTTGCGCGCGTAGCCGACGTCGAGCGCGTGCTCCGCGTCGATGAACGCCGCCACGCCGCCGGCCTTCTGCGCCTCGGCGACGATGTGCAGGGTGAGCGTGGTCTTGCCGCTGGACTCCGGCCCGTAGATCTCCACCACGCGGCCGCGGGGGATGCCGCCGACGCCGAGCGCGATGTCCAGCGAGATGCTGCCGGAGGAAATGGCCGAGATGTCCTGCACCAGCGGCTCGTCGCTGCCGAGCCGCATGACGGCGCCCTTGCCGAACTGCTTCTCGATGGCGGCGACAGCCAGCTCGATCGCCTTCTCTTTTTCGGGGTTTGCCACTCGTTCCCTCCGTTGGGATCTACTGCACGCTTGTACAGAAGTATGTGCTGGAGAGCAAGGTACCAGAGGGGTCCGACATTTCCCTTTCGGGTCTCGGTAACGGTCTCAGAGACACCAGGGCCGCCAGTACAGTTGGAGGGGGACACCAATGATGGTGTCCCCCCACATTGAAACCGGTTCCGTCTCTGGCGTCCCGTTACTTCTGCGCGGGTGCAGGCGCGCTGGGCGCGATGCTCAGCAACTCGACGTCGAAGACCAGCGTCGCGCCGCCGGGGATGGTCGGCGGGTGCCCGTGATCCCCGTATGCGATGTCGGAGGGACAGACCAGGCGGGCCTTCTCCCCGACCTTCATCTTCTGCACCCCTTCGGTCCAGCACTTGATCACCTGGTTCAGCGGGAACTCGGCGGGCTGGCCGCGCTTGTACGAGGAGTCGAACACGGTGCCGTTGGTGAGGCGGCCT
>JBGQLA010000035.1:0-21481 GCA_041499865.1 Deltaproteobacteria bacterium | reverse complement strand
CGCGCCAGCCGTTCTGCGAGATCGCCGCTGCCGGGGCGAGGACGTTCGCGCCGTGGTTGTTCACCAGCACGTCGAGGCGGCCCAGCTCGGCGACGACCCGGGCGACGGCGGACTGGCACTGCGCCAGCTCGCGCACGTCGCAGGGGACGGTGATGGCGCGCCGGCCGAGGGCACGTGCCGCGGTGGCGACTTCGTCGGAAGGGGTGCGCGAGACGACGGCCAGATCGGCGCCTGATCGGGCGAACGCCTCGCAGAGAACGCGGCCGATTCCGCCGGCGCCGCCCGTGACCAGCACCGCGAGGCCCGACAAGTCTGCGGTCATGCCGGCGATGTCGACCCCCTCTGCAACCTGGGTATCGGTGGAGAAGGATCTGCGTCCCCCTCCACGAGAAAGAGAAGTGCGGCTACGCCTTTCCCGTCGGGTACAACTTCTCCGCCCGGGCCTTGAAGTTCTGCAGCAGGCCGGGCAGCGACGACTCGGCGAGCGCCTTCTCGATGAACCCGGGCACCAGCGACGAGAGCTTCAGATCGATGGTGTATGTCGCCTCGGTCGTCCCGGGCTGCGGCCCCGCTTTCAGCGTCCAGGCGCCGTCGTTCCCCTTCATCATCTCGCCCTTGATCATCGTCCAGGACAGCTTCGAGGGACGGTCCGCCGTGTGCCGAAGCGTGTAGGTGATCACCTTCGCCTTGATGTCGACGTTGTACGTCACTTCCTTGATCGCGCCCTGGCCGGCCTCCACCTTCGCCTTCTTCACCTCGGGCAGGAACTCCGGATACTTCTCGTAGTCCACGATCACGTCGAACAGCCTCTCGGGCGGCACGTTGATGACGACGGACCGGCTTGCCTGGGCCATGCGGGGCGCTCCTTTCGGAAGGGCGGGAGCTTACCACTCCGGTGCTGCAGCGCGGGACGGAACGGCGCTGCGGCCGTGCGCGAGCGCGAGCAGCGCCGGCAGCAGGACCCGCGGCAGCACCGCGAGGACCACCATGCCCCCGATGACCACGATCGCCAGCGGTTTCTGGGTCTCGCTTCCGATCCCGCGCGAGACCGCGGCGGGCAAGAGGCCGATCAGGGCCACCGATGCGGTCATCAGCGCGGGCCGGAGCCCCCGCTCCGCGGCCAGCTGCGCGCCTTCCTCGAGCGGATGGCCCTCCGCCCACATCCTGCGCGCGTACGTCACCACGATGATCGCGTCCTGCACCGCGATCCCGAAGATGGAGACGAATCCCATCGCGGCGGAGATGGAGAGATGGGTCCGGGTGACGAACAGGGCGATCATCCCGCCCGCGCACGCGACCGGGATGGACAGCAGCACGACGAGCATGTCGCGCATTCCCCCGACCGCCGAGTAGACGAGGAACGCGATCAGCACCAGGGTGAGCGGGATGATGATCGACAGCCGCGCCGCGGCCTCCCGCATCTGGTCGGCCTCCCCGGCCCACTCGAGGTGCGTGCCGTAAGGAAGCTTGATCTCCGACTCCACGCGATCGCGGGCCTCCGCGATGGTCGACCCGAGATCGCGCCCGCGGACGGAGAACTTCACCGGCGCGTACCGGCGGTTGTCCTCGCGGTAGATGACCGAGGGGCCGTCCTCCTCGGTGATCGCCGCCAGCTGGCCGAGCGGGATCTGCGCGCCGTCGGGCGCGGGCACCAGGATCTGCCGGATGGCCCGCAGGTCCTTGCGGTACGGCTCGGCCCAGCGCACCACCAGGTCGAACTTCCTCTCCCCCTCGTACACCTGGGTCACCGCTTGTCCTCCGATGGCGGCCTGCACGATGGCGCCGACGTCCCCGACGTTCAGGCCGTACCGTCCGCACCGCTCCCGATCCGGCGCGATCTTGAGATCGGGCTGCCCGAGCGAACGGAACATGCCCAGGTCCTCCACGCCGCGGACTTGGTGGAGCGCAGCGACGATCTCGCCGGCCTTCTGCTCGTTGACCTTGAGGTCCGGCCCGATCACCTTGACGGTGTTCTCGCCCTTCACGCCGCTCATCGCTTCCTCGACGTTGTCGGCGATCGCCTGCGAGAAGTTGAAGTCGACGCCCGGGAACGCCTCGCGCAGCTCCCGCGAGAGCTGATCGGTGAGCTTCTCCTTGGTGATCCCCCGCCGCCATTCGCCCTGCGGCAAGAGCGGCGCGAACATCTCGATGTTGTAGAAGCCGGACACGTCCGTCCCGTCGTCGGGCCGGCCGAGCTGCGAAACCACCGTCTTGATCTCCGGATTCCTCCGCTGCGTGCACCCCTCGTCCTCGCACCCGAGCACGATGCGGCGCATCCGGCCGACGTGCTTCGCGCTGGTCTCCAGGGAGATGCTGGTCGGGAGCGTGGCGCGGATCCAGAAGTTCCCCTCCTCGAGCTTGGGCATGAACTCGCTGCCGATGGCCGGGAGCAGGGTGGCCGCCAGGGCGACGGGCGCAAGCGCCAGCCCCACCGCGGTCCAGCGGCGCCGGAGCGCGAAGGAGAACACCGGCCGGTAGACGCCGTCTACCCAGCGCAGGAACCGGTTGTCGTGGCCGTGCGGCTCCTCGTGCCCTTCGCGATGCTGGCTGCGGGTGTCCACCCGGAGCAGCCAGGCGGCGAGCACCGGCGTCAGCGCCACCGAGAGCACCACCGCGCCGCCGATGGAGAACGCGTAGGTGTGCGCCATCGGGGAGAAGATCACGCCCGCCACCCCGGTCATGGTGAACAGCGGCACGAAGGCGAGCGTGATGATCAGGGTGGAGAAGAGCATCGGGCCGCCGATCTCCGCCGCCGCGTCGGCGATCCGCCCCCGCAGCGATCCCCGACCGCGCGGCCCCAGGTGACGGTAGATGTTCTCGACCATGATCACGGTCGAGTCGACGATGATCCCGAAGTCGACCGCCCCGAGCGAGATGAGGTTCGCGGGCGTCCCGGTGAAGACCATGCCGCAGAACGCCGCCATCAGCGCCAGGGGGATGTTCACCGCCGCCACCGCCGCCGCGCGCGCCTGTCCGAGGAAGATCCAGAGCACCAGCGTGACCAGCGCCATGCCCACGAGGAGATTCTCCATCACCGTGTGCGTGGTCAGCTTCACCAGCCGCTCGCGGTCGTAATAGGGCTGGATCTCCATCCCGATCGGCAGCAGGTGGTTCTTGCGGATCAGGTCCACCCGCTCGTGCACGCCCTCGAGCGTCCGCAGCGACGACCCGCCGTAGCGCATCAGCACGGTGCCCTGGACCACGTCCGGCTCGGTGTCCTTGCCGATGATCCCGAGCCGCGGCGCGGCGCCCTCGCGAACCCGGGCCACGTCCCGCACCCGCACGGGTGTGCCGGCCTTCGGCTGCGCGATCACGATCTGGCCGATGTCGTCGAGCGAGCGGATGAGCCCAAGCCCACGCACGTTGAACGACTGCTCGCCGAGCGAGAGCCGCTGTCCCCCGACGTTCTGGTTCGCGTTGCCGATCGCCTGCGTGAGCATCGTCAGCGTCAGCCCCTGGCCTTTGAGCCGGTACGGGTCCACGTCGACGTGGTACTCCTTCGTGTCGCCGCCGAACCCGACCACGTCGACGACCCCGGGCACCTGCCGGAACTGCCGTTCGAGGATGAAGTCCTCCGCCGTCTTCAGCTCGGCGAGCGAGTACCCTTCGCCCCCGACGGTGTAGCGGAAGATCTCGCCCACCGCATTCCAGGGCGAAAGCTGCGGCTGGATCCCGGGCGGCAGCTGGATGAACTGGAGCCGGTTGAGCACCCGCTGCTGCGCGGTGTGGTACTCGGGTGTCCAGTCGAAATAGCACTTCACGTCGGAGAGCCCGAACAGAGACTGCGAGCGGATGTGATCGAGATCGATCATCCCCGCCAGCCCGTTCTCCAGGGGAATGGTGACGTACCGCTCCACCTCCTCCGCGCTCCAGCCGGAGGGCTGGGTGATCACCTCGATCATCGGCGCCACCGGGTTCGGGTAGGCCTCGATGTCGAGCTGCGACCAGCACCACAGGCCGACCCCCAGCAGCCCGGCAGCCAGCGCCAGCACGATGAACGGCGCCGCCAGCACCCTCTCCACCAGCCAGCGCATCAGAGCATCCCGCTCAGGAGCAGCGCGCCGGAGACCACCACCGCTTCCCCGGCCTGCAGCCCGGACTTGACGGGCACCAGGTCGTTCTCGCTCTCTTCGAGCGTCACCCGGCGCCTCTGGAACTTGAGCAATCCGTTCTCGGTCTTCCCGGACTGCACGAACACCACCCGCTCCTCGCCGGCGTGGACCACGGCGCTCCGCGGCACCACCAGCGTCTTCCGCGCGCCGGTGGCGACGGTCACGGTGGCGTACATCTCCGGGAGCAGCTCGTGGCGGGGGTTGGCCAGCGTGCAGCGCAGCCGCCCGGTCCGGGTGACGGGATCGAGCATCGAGGAGATCCATTCGACGCGGCCCGGGAAGGTGCGGTCCGGATACGCGATCACCCGGACCTGCACGGGCGCTCCGGGCCGGATGCGGGAGAGATCCGCCTCGTAGACGTCGGCGTACGCCCAGACGGAATCGATCGAGCCCACCGTGAACAGCTCCGCGGCCGTTCCTCCCGAGAGCTGGCCCTGCACGTCGGTGCCCGGGTTCGCCGTCCGCGCGATCACCTCGCCATCGATGGGTGAGCGCAGCAGAAAGCGCTGGGTGACTTCGTCCGCGCCGCGGCGGCGGAACAGTCCCGCGCGGTGCTGCGCGCGCGAGAGCTCGGCGCGGGAGCGGTCGTACGCGCTCTGGGCTTGATCCAGGTCGCGCTGCGCTCCCGCGTGGGCCTCGACCAGCTCGCGCTGGCGCTTCAGCTCGCGCTCGGCGGCGGCGAGGTCCGCTTCCGCCTTGCCGACGTCCGAGAACGCGGTGCCGACGTCGGGGGAGTCGAGCTCCAGCAGCGGGTCGCCTTTGCGGACGCGCTGGCCGGGCGCGGCATCCAACTTCACGATCCGCCCGGAGACCGGCGCGAAGACGTGCGCGACGTGCAGGTCGTCGAAGGCGATTCGGCCGGGGGCATCCAGGGTCGTCGCCACCTCCTGCTCGCCGATCAGGTCGATGCGCAGCTGCTGCGACTCGAGCTGCTGGCGCGCGAGCCAGACTTCGCCCGGCGGAGGGCGCGGCGCCTCGCGCTGCTCGCGGCGCGCGCAGGCAAGAAGGAGGAGCAGGAGAAGACAGCGCTTCATGTGCGTCCGATCGCGGCGTCCAGCTGGAAGATGGAGAGCCAGAGATCGCGCAGGCCGCGGAAGTACTCGGAGCGCGTCTGCGCCCAGGTGCGCTGCGCGTCGAGGAGCTCCAGGAGCGAGGCCGCGCCCTTCTCGTACTGCACCTGCACCAGGTCGCGCACCCGGCGCGCGCGCCCGAGCATGCGCGAGCGCATCCGCTCCACCAGCCGCCGGTTTGCTTCCATCGCCGATCGCGCCGATTGCACCTCGACCAGCACCTGTGCCCGCAACTTCACCTCGCTGATCCGCTGCACGCGCAGCTCGGCTTCCGCCCGCGCGACCTCGCCGGACTGCCGGTAGAAGATCGGCAGCGGAAGCTGCGCCCCGACCGTCAGGGTCGGCGGCTGGAGGGCGCTCTGCCCCGAGCCTTCCTGCTGGTACTGCGCCGAGAGCGCGATGTCGGGCATCCGCTGGCGCCGGGCCAGCGCCAGCGCCGACTCCGCGCGCGCCTCCTGCGCCAGGGCGGCGCGCAGATCGGGCCGGCGGTCGAGGGCCTCGCGCGCGAGCGCGTCGGCGTCGGCGCCCTCCGCGGGCAGGGCGCGGTCGAGCAGGTCCGGGTCGACGGTGAACTCCGCCTCGGGCTCGCGCGACCCGAGGAGCAGCGCGATCTGCAGTCTCGACGCGCGCACCGCCTGCGCCGCCAGGTCCACCGCCTGCTGGGCCTGGAGCGCCGCGACCTCGGCGCGCGCCAGCTCGGCCTCGGAGATCGCGCCTGCGTGCACCCGCTTCTCGTCGAGCGCGCGCGTCCGCTCCGCGGTATCGGACACTTCGCGCGCGAGATCGAGCTGCGCCTGCTGCAACGCTCCGTCGAGCATCGCCTGGCGGACCTGGAGCGAAAGCAGGCGGAGAGCGTCGTCCCGCGAGCGCCGGGCCGCCGCCAGCGCCGCGCGCGCGACCTCGACGCGCAGCCCGCGCTTGCCCGTCAACAGGTCGGAGAGGGCGGACGGGTCGGTGATCCCGATCGACCACGCGGTCGCGGAGCAGCCCGGGCAGGCGGCGGAGTCGTATCCGAACGATTTCCCCACCGCCGCCGAGAGCTGGGGATTGGCGATCGCCGTTGCCATCTCGGCATCGCCCTGCGCGGCGGCGACCTGCGCCTCGGCGATCAGCAGGTCGAATCCGTTCTCCCGGAACAGGCGCAGCGCATCGTCCATCGTGAGCACGCGGGGCGGCAGCAAGGTGAGCATCAGGGCCGCGACGAGGTGCACGTGGATCTGTGTAATGCCAGTCGCAGCTGGGGAATTCGGCCGGACGTCCTTCCGACGAGAGGCCCACGGGGGCAAGGTTGACAGATGTGCGCCGCCGTCCGAGAAGCGGCGCCGTGAGAGCGCAGCTCGTCCGCACCGCGGTGCTCGAGATCTACGAGGAGGTCCGGCGCGAAGGCGCGCGGGCGGACCAGGCTTTGCAGCGCGTGCTCCGGCGGGAGAAGCAGATGCGCAGCGTCGAGCGGCGCGCCGTTTCCGATGCGGTGTACGGGCTTCTGCGCCTGCAGGGGCGCGTCGACCACCTGCTCGGGGGCGCCCTGAAGACGCGCAAGCTTTCGCTCGACAAGCTGGCGACGCCCACCCGGCACCTGCTGCGCTACGCGGCGTACCTGATCGTTGGCGAGCGGCAGTCGGTCGCCAGCGCCGTGGGGCTGGCGGGCCCCGAAGTCGCGCCGTGGGAGTGGGCCCTCGAGATGGTCGCCGCGCCGGCGGCGCTCGGCGCTCCCGCGGATCCGCTCGACGCGCTCGCGGCGGACACCTCGCTCCCGCGCTGGCTGGCGAAGCTGTGGAGCGACCAGCTCGGCCCCGAGGAAACCCGCGCCCTCGCGGAAGCGTTGAACCAGCGCGCCCCGCTCACCGTCCGCGCCAACCTCCTGAAGAACACGCGGGACGAGCTGATCGCGACGCTTCGCACCGAGGGATCGCGCGTCGAGCCGACGAAGCTGTCGCCCTGGGGCGTCATCTTCACCGGGCGCACGAACGTCTTCGCCTTGCGCGCGTTCAAGGGCGGCCTGTTCGAGGTGCAGGACGAAGGCAGCCAGCTGATCGCTCTCGCCTGCGAGGCCCGTCCCGGCCAGCTGGTGGTCGATGCCTGCGCCGGCGCGGGCGGGAAGACGCTCGCGCTCGCCTCCGAGATGCGCAACAAGGGCCGGCTGGTGGCCTGCGACCGGGATGGACGCCGCCTCGACGAGCTGCGGCCGCGCGCCCGGCGCGACGGGGTGCACAACTGGGAAGCGCGGGCAGTGCCCGAATCGAGCGATGCGCGGATCGCCGACCTTCGGGAGCAGGCGGACGTCGTCCTCGTCGACGCGCCCTGTTCCGGGCTCGGCGCGCTGCGACGGAACCCCGACGCGCGCTGGCGGCTCGATGCCAAGGAAGTGGAGTCCTTTCCCCCGCGGCAGAAAGAGATCCTCGAACGCTACGCGGGGCTGGTGAATCCCGGCGGTCGCCTGGTGTACGCGACCTGCTCGATCAACCGCGCCGAGAACGAGGACGTGCGCGCGGCGTTCCTCGCCGCGCATCCGGAGTTCGAGGGCGTGCCCGCGCTGCCGCGGTCGGTGGGTCTCGGCGGCGGCGCGGAAGTGCAGCTTCTCCCGCACCGGCAGGGGACCGACGGCTTCTACATCGCCGCGATGCGCCGCCGCGCCTCCTGACGTAGGAGCGTGTTGCCGTATTCACGGCAACACGCAGCAACTACGTAGCGGCATACTCCGCCTTCGGCGGAGAGCCGCTAGGGCCTTCCAGGCGACTCCAGCAGGGCTTCGTCCACTGCATCCGTCGCGCCCCACTGCGCGAGCAGCACGCCGGCGATCACCACTCCGGCGGCGAGATAGAAGCCGAGCGTGATGCGCTCGCCGAGAAACGCCTGCGCCATCAGCGCCGTCGCCAGGGGCTGCAGGTTCGTGAACACCGCCACCCGCGCCGCGGCCAGGTACGCCAGCGCCCAGGACCAGAGCAGATACGCGACGACGCTGGTCATCACGATCAGGTACGCGACTCCCCACCACGCCTCCGCCGAGGCATGCGCGATGTCCGCCCGGTACGACGGCACCAGCAGCGCTCCCAACCCGAGCGGCAGGTACAGGACGGTGCCGGCGATGATGGTCCAGGCGATCACGGGCACCGCTCCCAGCTTCCCCACCACCTCGCGTCCTTCGGCGGTGTAGAGCGACCACGCGACCACCGCGACAATCAGCAGCAGATCCCCGACCAGCGGCCCGCGCGAGAAATCGATGCCCCGCTGGAAGAGCACGTACAGGGTTCCTCCCAGGGCCAGCGCGGTCCCCGCCGCCGCGCGCCAGCCAGGGAACTCGCCGATCAGCGCCTGGGCGAGGAGCAGCACGAACAGCGGCGTGAGCGTGTACAGGAGCGCGGCGTGCGCGGCCGTGGAGAGCTGGAGCCCGTAGAGGAAGAAGCCCTGGTTCACCGGCACGCCGACGATGGAGAGGAAGAGGAGCTTCTTGCGCCATTCGCGCGGCGGCAGCCGCTGGCCGGGTGGCTTCACCCGGCGCAGCAGGATGATCAGCAGCACCGAGGCGCCGGTGAACCGGAGAAGCCCGAGCGGCAGCGCCGGGATCTCCATCAGCGCCCGTTTCGCGAACAGGTAGTTGGCCGCGGACACCAGGGTGTGCGCCAGCAGCGCGCCGTAGAGCAGCACGGCGGACGGGCGGGCGCGGGCGTGCATCGGCGTGATGGTTCTGCGTAGATTGGCCGGGTCATGTCAATGAAAAGCCGATGCGTGGTGGTGACCGGCGCCTCGGGCAATCTCGGCGTCGTGGTGGTCGAGCGTCTGGAGCGCGCGGGCGCCCGCGTCGCGGGCCTGACCCACAGGGACGCGGACCTGACCGACGAAGCGCAAGTGGAGGCGGCGTACGAGAGAGTGCTGCAGCGCCACGGAGCGATCTGGGGCGCCGTGCACTGCGCGGGCGGCTGGGCCGGCGCGCCTTTCGCGCAGACCGACGTCGCCACGTTCGAGAAGATGATCGCCCTCAACCTGCGCTCGACCTTCCTCTGCTGCCGGGCGGCGCTGCGGCGGATGCGAGGCGAGGGGCGCATCGTCAACGTGGCCGCCCTCACTGCGGCGGCGCTGCAGGGCGTGGGCGGCGCGGCCGCATACGCGGCGTCGAAGGCCGGCGTGATCGCGCTGACGAAGGCGATCGCGGAGGAGGGCGCCGGCGTGCGCGCCAACTGCGTCGCGCCCGGCACCCTGCGCACCCCGGCGAACGGCGAGACGACGGGGCAGGTGCCGCTGGAGGACGTCGCGGAAGCGATCCTCTATCTGGTCTCGCCGGAAGCCGGCGCCGTCAACGGCGCGGTGCTGACGTTCCCCTCGCGCTGAAGGGCGCCGATGCGCCGCAGCGCTTGCTCGCGAACGCCCGCTGACGCGTCGCCGGTCAGCTTCTCCGCTTCCTCGAGGGGCACCTCGGCGATCGCGAGCGCCGTGCGCACCAGCCCGTCGCGCCCGGCGCGCAAGAGGGGCGTGCCTTCGAAGCGCCTCCGCGCCTCCTCCTGCGTCAGCGAGAGCACGTCGCTGACGCGCAGCGAAGGGGTGCGCGCGCGCAGCGGCACCAGGGTGGCCGGCGGAGCGCGGCGGTTCCAGGGGCAGACATCCTGGCAGGCGTCGCAGCCGAAGACGCGCCCGCCCGCGCGCCGCGCGACGTCGTCGGGGATCGCCTCGCGGTGCTCGATGGTGTGGTACGCGATGCAGCGCCGGGAATCGACGTAGCGCGGCTCCGGGATCGCGTCGGTGGGGCAGGCGGGGATGCAGAGCGCGCATTCGCCGCAGCGATCCGGGTGGGGCGCATCGGCCTCGAGATCCACATCGGTGATCAGCGTCCCGAGCAGCAGCCAGGATCCGAGCCGCTCGTTGATCAGGCAGCCGTTCTTCCCGATCCACCCGAGGCCCGCCTCCTGCGCCCACGCCTTCTCCAGCACCGCGCCCGCGTCCACCTCGGCGTAGACGGCGGCGCCGCGTTCGCGCAGCGAGGCCGCGAGCTTGCGCACCGGCTTGAGCACCACGTTGTGGTAGTCGCGCCCGCGGGCGTAGCGCGCGACGGCCAGCTCGCCGGGGGCGGGCTCCGGATCGCCGGCGGCCGGCGCGTACGAGGCGGCGACCACGATCACGCTGCGGGCGCCCGGCAGCAGCCGCGACGGATCGAGCCGCTCCTCGCGCCGCGCGCGCACATACCCGAGCCCGGCGTCCCAGCCTCGCGAGAGCCAGTGGTCCAGGCGCTCCGGCGGGAGCGGACGCGCGCGCGCCACCCCGCAGAGATCGAATCCCAGCTCGCGTGCGCGCGCTTTCACCTGCGCGGCTGTGACATCCACCCGCTACCTCTTCAACGTGATGGCGAGCCCGTCCCGGATCGGCACGATGGTCGAGACCAGGCCTTCGCTCCCGAAGATCACCCGAGTGTACTCGCGCAGCCCGGAGGTCGCCGCATCGCTCTCGCCGCGCGCGACCGCGCCGCCCCAGAGCACGTTGTCGGCGAGCACCAGGCCGCCCGTCCGCAGCTTGGGCAGGGCGATGGCGAGCGCCCTCGGGTACTCGGCCTTCTCGCCGTCGAGAAATATGAGATCCATGCCGCTCTCCGCCCGGGCCAGCGCTTCCAGGCCATCGCCGGCGGGCTCGAACCGGCAGCGGTCGAGCAGGCCCGCCTTGCCGAGCCAGGCCCGGGCGCGGTCCAGGTTCTCCCGATCGAAGTCCGTCAGGGTGACCGTGCTGCCTGCCTCGAGCACCCGGGCGAACCAGAACGCGGAGTACCCGAACCCGCTCCCCACCTCGAAGATGCGGCGCGCCCCGAGCAAGAGCGCGAACTGCCCGAGCAGCGTCCCCAGGACCTGGCCGACGATGGGGAACCCCTCGCGCTCGTCCGCGTACCTGCGCATCTCCGCCTCCACCGGGTCGGGCGATCCGGCGAGGCGGGTGAGATAGTCGTCGATCAGCGGATCGACGATGTCCATGTCGCCTTGCATCCGGGGACTAACGTAGCGCAAAACGCGGAGATGGCGCGGTTCCTCTATCGGCTCTGCTGCGGCGGCCTCGTCGGCGCGCAGCTCTTTTTCGCGGCGGTCGCCGCCCAGGTGGTCTTTCCTGCCGAGGTGGCCGCGCTCCCGCGCGATCATCCCCGGCGGCAGCTCGCGGCCGACCTGGTGGGCGGCATGCTCGGCCGCCTCGATGCGGCAACCCTTGCGCTCACCGCCGTGGCGGTGGTCTGCGCCCTTGTCGTCGGGCGCCGCCGCAGCGCGATTTTCCCCCTGGTGGCGGGGCTGTGCGCGCTCGCCTCCGCAGCCTGGATCACCCCGGCGATCCAGGCGATGCGCGCCACCGGCGTGACCGCTTCCGGACGATTCGGCCTCCTGCACGGCGTCAGCTCCGGCCTTCTCGTCGCCGAGATGATCCTGCTCGCGGTGGCCGTGTGCCAGGCGCCGCAATCCTGAGCGATACCGGAGGCGCCCATGCTGCGACGGCTCTCGTGGATCGCTCTCGCCACCGCCTGCGGGAACGGCTTGCCATCCCCTGCCCCCATCCAGCGGAACGTCGCGCTGCACGCAGTGACCGGCTGTCCGGCGGTGGAAGCGGCGGTGAAGGACGCCGCCGTCAGCGAGATGCGGACGCAGTTGGAGTCGTTCATCCGGTCGGGCCGGGGATTGCCGGGCATGGCGGGCGGAACAGACGCCACGCCATCCGCCGCGGGCGGGCCCTCCGCTTATACGACCACCAACGTGCAGGTGGCGGGCGTGGACGAGGCCGACATCGTCAAGAACGACGGCACCGCGGATCTTCGCCTTGAGCGGCGACACGCTGCATGCCGCGGCGTCGTGGCCGGCGTTCCGCGCTGGCGCTGACGGGCTCGGCGAAGATCGAGGGCTGGCCCAACGGGTTCTTTCTCGACGGCGACCGGATCGCCGTGATCTCCGCGGTTCCGCCGGCGCGCGACCCGAACACCGGCGTCGGGATCTGCCCGATGGCCGGCGCGGCGATGTTCTCTCCGATGCGGGCATCCGGGTGGCCGCCCTGCAGTCGCTGAAGGTGCCGCTCGCGACCGCGGTCTTCCCGCGGGATTGACAGACCGCGCGACAGGCTACTAACTCGCGCCCCATGTCGATTCCAGTGACGCTGATCCCCGGAGACGGGATCGGCCCCGAGGTGGTGAAGGCCGCCGTCGAGGCGATCGAAGCGGCCGGCGCCAAGCTGGAGTGGGAGCGCGCCGCCGCCGGTGCGGGCGCGGTGCCGACGCACGGCACCCCCATCCCGGCGGAGACCCTCGACTCGATCCGGCGCAACAGGCTCGCGCTCAAGGGGCCCTTGGCCACCCCCATCGGGGAGGGGTTCCGCAGCGTCAACGTCGCTTTGCGCAAGGAGTTCGACCTCTACGCCAACGTGCGCCCGGCGCGCAGCTTCGCCGGCGTGGAGACCCGCTATACCGGCGTGGACCTGGTGGTCATCCGCGAGAACACGCAGGGCCTCTACTCCGGGGTCGAGCACTACATCGACGAGGAGCGCACCGCGGCCGAGAGCATCTCGATCATCACCCGGCGGGGCAGCGAGCGGATCATCGAGTACGCGTTCGACTACTGCAAGCAGAACAAGCGCCGCAAGCTGACCCTGGTGCACAAGGCGAACATCCTCAAGTGCACCAGCGGGCTGTTCCTCGACACCGGCCGGGCCATCGCGGCGAAGCATCCGGAGATCGAGTTCCGGGAGATGATCATCGACAACTGCGCCATGCAGATGGTGAAGAACCCCAACCAGTTCGACGTGCTCGTCACCACCAACCTCTTCGGCGACATCCTGAGCGACCTGACCAGCGGCCTGATCGGCGGCCTCGGCCTCACCGCCGGCGCCAACATCGGGCGCGACGCGGCCCTCTTCGAGGCGGTGCACGGGACCGCGCCCGACATCGCCGGCAAGGGCATCGCCAACCCCACGGCGGTGATGCTCGCGGGAGTGATGCTGCTCGAGCACATCGGCGAGCGCACCGCGGCGGAGCGGCTGGACACCGCCATCCGCGAGGCCATCGCCTCGAAGGAGGCGGTCACGCCCGACCTGGGCGGCTCGGCCACCACCCGGATGTTCACTTCAGCCGTGCTCAAGCGGCTCAAGTAACCACGCCGCTCCGTCGCGCTCCTCGAACCGGAGCGGCGTCAGCGCGCGCCCGTCGCAGGGGCCTCCGGTGCAGGCGCCGGTCGCCGGATCGAAGCGGGCGCCGTGCGCCTGGCATTCGATCTCTCCCGTGGGCAGCCAGAGGCGGCCGTCGCCGACGTCGACCGGCTGGGCGCGATGCGGGCAGAGGTTCAGGTACGCGCGGACGGCGCCGCGCGCGTCGCGGACGGCGAATCCCTCGAGCTGCCGCAGCGGAAACCGCACCGACTCGCCCGGGCGCAGGCCGGCGAGATCGAACAGCTTCATTTCGACGGCACCCAGGGGATCTCGCGGCCGCCGGCGCGGAGGTTGCCGGCGCGGGCCATGACGAAGAGCAGATCGGAGAGCCGGTTCACGTACGCGAGCGCCTCCGGCGAAACGGGGGCGCACTCCGCCAGCTCGACCACCTTGCGCTCCGCGCGGCGGCACACCGTCCGGCAGAGGTGCAGCGCCGCGCCGGCGCGCGACCCGCCGGGGAGGATGAAGTTCTTCATCGGCGGCAGCTCTTCGCTGAGCCGGTCGATCTCGCGCTCCAGCCGTTCCACGTGCTCGGCAGCGATGCGCGGGACCTCCTTGGGCGCGGCACCCGCGTCTGGGGTGGCGAGCTGCGCTCCGAGCGTGAACAGCTCGCTCTGCAGGGAATCGACGAGCGATCGAAGGTCGCCTTCGGGCAGCTCCTCGCGGGCCACGCCGAGCGCAGAGTTCAACTCGTCGACGTCGCCGTAGGCGGAGACGCGCAGGTCGTCCTTGCGGACCCGCGGCCCTCCGAAGAGCCCGGTCGATCCATCGTCGCCCCGACGCGTGTAGATCTTCGCCACGCCGCCTCCGCTGCTCGCCTGATAAGCTCGAATCCGATGCTGCGCAAGGGCCTGCACCCGGGATCGCTCGCGCTCGCGCTTCTGCTCGCGGCCTGCGGCGGGATGAAGGACGCGGCGTCCGTCGCGGACAAGTTCGTCGATCGCTACTACGTGGAATCGGATCAGGACGCCGCGCTGCCCCTCGCCACCGGCATCGCCGCGATGCGGCTGCAGGACGAGCTGAAGCTGACCCGCGAAGCGCGGCAGGGAAATCCCGGGATGCAGCTGAGGCCCGTGCGCGTCTATTACAAGCGCAAGGCGCTGACCGGCGGCGGGGACGAGCGCGAGGCCGACTACGAGCTGGACATCCGCCCGCAGGGCGGCGGCGATCTGCAGCGCGGCGCGCACCTCACCCTCGCGCGGCAGCAGGACGGCACCTGGCGGGTGTCGCAGTTTTCCGAGACGCAGCCGCGATGAGGGTGGACTTCAAGGTGAGCGCGGACGCCGCCGGGCAGCGCCTGGACAAGTTCCTCCGCAAGCGGCTCGACGATCTGCCGCTCAGCCATCTCTACAAGCTGGTCCGCACCAAGAAGGTGCGGGTGAACGGGGCCCGGGCGGAGATCGCCCAGCTCCTCAAGCCCGGCGACGAGATCACCGTGCACGTCCTGCAGCCCGCGCGCCCTCCGCCGCCGCGGCCCGCGCAAGCGGTCCGGCAGGACTTCAAGGTGCTCTACGAGGACGAGCACATCCTCGCCGTGGACAAGCCGGCGGGGCTCGCCATCCATCCGGGCTCGGGGATCACCGGCGATACGCTGGTCGACCAGGTCCGCGCCTATCTCGCCCGGCAGGGCCTGGTGGTGCCGGAAGGCGAGTTCAAGCCCAGCCCCGCGCACCGGCTCGATCGCGAGACCAGCGGCGTGGTGCTGGTGGCGAAGACGCGCCAGGCGATGGTCCGGCTCACCGAGATCTTCACCGCGGGAGAGGCGGAGAAGACGTATCTCGCCCTCGCCAAGGGGCGCTTCCAGCGCGAGCAGGGCAGCATCGATCTCCGCCTCGCCGAACGGCAGCAGACGTTCGCCTCGAAGCAGCAGCGCGGGGTGAACCTCCAGTCGGCGGTCACGCACTGGAAGAAGCTCGCCGGCGGGCCCGAGGCGACGCTGCTGGAGCTGACCATCGAGACCGGTCGCACGCACCAGATCCGCCGCCATCTGGACGCCATCGGTCATCCCATCGTCGGCGATGGCAAGTACGGCGACTTCCCGTTCAACCGCGTGGCCCAGCGCCAGTGGGGCCTTCGTCGGATGTTTCTCCACAGCGCCCGACTCGCGCTGGCCCACCCGGTGACGAAAAAGCGGCTGGCGTTCGAGTCGCCGCTGCCGCAGGATCTGTCGGATTGCTTGCCGCGCGCAGGCATCCGGTGGAATACACAGGCGTCCTGATCGGACTTCAGCGAGCGCCCGGCCGTCTGCAACTTGCCAGGATGAACCGCGGCGGTTCTGATGTTTCGAGGTAGGACCCGAACGATGCCCATCGATCCAACGCCCTTCCGTCGCCGCGTCTACGACCGTCTCGTCGCCGATCGCGGCCCGGGCAAGAAGAAGCTGTGGGCGCTGATCGCCATCCCGCTCGGCGTGCTGGCGGCGATCTGCGCCCTCGCGCTCGTGGTGGGCTATTTCGTGCTCGCGCACGGCCTGCCTTCGATCGAGTGGGCGCGCCGCTACCGCCCGCCCATCGTCACCACGGTCTGGAGCGGCGACGAGCAGCTGATCGGCGAGTTCTACGACGAGCGCCGGGTGGTGGTGCCGTACGAGAAGATCCCCAAGCGCCTGAAGCAGGCCCTGGTCGCCAGCGAGGACAAGGAATTCTTCGAGCACAGCGGCTGGAGCTACACGGGCCTGCTGCGAGGCTTCTACAAGACATACGTGACGAAGAGTCGCGTCATCGGGGGCTCTACACTCTCGCAGCAGACAGCGAAGGCGATCATGGCGTCGGTCGAGGGCGAAAAGAGCGTGCGCGTGCGCTCGGGCTGGCCGGGAGTCCGCCGCAAGATCCGCGAGTTCATCCTCACCCGCCGCCTGGAGACGAACTTCGACAAGGAGCACATCCTCTGGCTGTACCTGAACGAGGTCTACTTCGGGCACCACAGCTACGGGGTGCAGGCGGCGGCCCAGAACTACTTCCGCAAGAACGTCTGGGAGCTGACGCTGCCGGAGGTCGCGCTCATCGCCGGGCTCCCCCAGGCGCCCAGCAGCTTCTCGCCGTTCGCGCATCCGGAGAAGTCGAAGGCGCGCCGCGGGTACGTGCTGCGGCGCATGTTCGAGGAGGGGATGATCACCGCGGAGGAGCGCAAGCAGGCGGAGGACGCGGCCATCGACGTCTATCCCGTCCAGGACATCTTCCGCGAGACCGCGCCCTACGTGACCGAGCACATCCGCCGCGACCTGGTGGCGCGCTACGGCAACGATCGCCTGCTCAAGGAGGGGCTCAAGGTCTACGCCACCGTCGATCTGGAGCGTGAGCACGACGCCGTGGCGGCGACCATCCAGGGCGTGATCGAGGCGGACAAGCGCCAGGGGTACCGCGGCCCGCTTCTCCACCTCGCGCAGAAGGACTGGGAGGACTTCGCGAAGAAGGAGCAGGCCTTCCTCGAGGGAGACGGCAAGCACGACGAGGTGATCGCCGCGCTGGTCCTCTCCGTGGACAAGGACGGCAAGGCCGCGAACATCCGGGTTGGCGATCGCAAAGGCGTGATTCCCATCTCCGAAGCCGCCTGGGCGCGCAAGCCGAACCCGGAGGTCAACTCCGAGTACACGAAGATCACCACCCTGCGCGGCGTGCTCGCCCCGGGCGACGTGGTGCTGGTGCGAGCGGCGGAGGGCGCGCCTGCGAAAGACGACAAGGACGCCCCTTCCACCTGGACGCTGGAGCAGGATCCGAAGCTGCAGGGTGCGCTGATCAGCACCGACCCGAACAGCGGCTACGTGCTGGCGATGATCGGCGGATACGACTTCGAGAAGAGCGAGTTCAACCGCGCCTTCCAGGCCTGCCGGCAGCCGGGGTCCTCGTTCAAGCCGGTGATCTACAGCGCCGCCATCGAGCAGCGCGGGTTCACCGCCTCCACCATCCTGCTGGACGCGCCCATCGTCACCGACGACGACTCGACCGGCAGGCGCTGGAAGCCGCAGAACTACGAGGAGGAGTTCAAGGGCGAGGTGCCGGTCCGCCAGGCCCTGATCCACTCCATGAACACGCCTGCGATCCGCACGCTGCAGGCGGTGGGCGTGAAGGCGGCCGCCGCCTGGGCGCACAACCTCGGCATCTCCACCAAGATCAACGAGGACCTCTCGATGGCCTTGGGATCGTCCTGCGTCTACCCCAGCGAGCTGACGGGCGTGTACGCGACCATCGCCCGGATGGGGAAGAAGGCGAAGATGATCTACCTGCGCCGCGTGCTCGATCGCGACGGGCGGATCCTCGAGGACCACAGCTCCTACTACGATCCCTGGACCGAGCTCGCCGACCGCGTGGCGGCCGGCTACGCGAAGCTCTACCAGGTGCCGGATCAGGTGATGGCGCCGGAGACGGCGTTCCTGATGCAGCAGCTGATGGTCGAGGCGTGCAAGCCGCCCGGCACCGGCGGCCGCGCGGTGGCTCTCGGCAAGCCCGTCGCCGGGAAGACCGGGACGACCAACGATCTCTTCGACGCGTGGTTTTTGGGCTACACCCGCGACCTCGTCACCGGCGTGTGGGTCGGCTACGACACGTATGAGACGCCGATGGACAAGTACGCGACCGGCGGACACTACGCGCTGCCGATCTGGCTGGACTACATGTCGAAGGCGCTCAAGGGCGTGCCGCAGGGCGACTTCGAGGCGCCGAGCGAGAACATCGTCTGGGTGAACGTCGACGGAGATACCGGGAAACGGGCGACGGACGATACCCGCCAGCCCGTTCTCGAGGCGTACCTCAAAGGGGCCGAGCCGCCGGACGAGAGCGGGGCGATCGCGACTGCGCCCGGCCAGCCGTCGCGGCCGCAACAGCAGACGCCGAACGCGGCGCAGACCGCGGACCAGATCGTCAAAGGCGGACTGTAGGCGCCTGCCGTTCCGTCGAGGCGGGACGTTTGTACCTGCCTCCGCCCTCCGTCAGGTGTTAGAAAGGGTCCATGATCGGCGGCCTCTCGATGACGGAGATCATCATCATCCTGGGCCTGGCGCTTCTGCTGCTGGGCCCGGATCAGCTTCCGTCGCTCGCGAAGTCGCTGGGGAAGGGCCTGCGCGAGCTGCGCAAGGCGACCGACGATCTGAAGGGGCAGTTCGAGTCCGAGATCGCGCGGATCGATCTCAACAACGAGCAGACGCAGAAGACGATCGCGCCGGTCCCCCCGCCACCGGACGCCGCCAAGGCGGACGGCGACAAGCCGCCGGAAGCGCCGCCCGTCCCGTCGGATGATCCCGCGGCGGCGCGCGCTGCCGCACGGCGCGCCGCTGTTGCGTCGCAGCTGAAGCTCGTGGCGCCGGAGGGCACGGTGGCGCGCAAGGCCGAACCCGAGCCGCCGGCCGCCGAGGAGCGGAAGGCGTGAGCCCCGCGCTCCTGCCCAAGCCCGCGGTCGCCCCCGAATCGCCGGAAGACGACGTCCAGCTCTCGCTGCGCGACCACCTGATCGAGCTGCGGAAGCGCCTGAAGTGGGCGGTGATCTGGCTCCTGGCGGGGTTCTGCGCCACCTACTACTGGTCGCAGCAGATCTTCCACTTCATGATGCGGCCGATTTTCGCCGCGCTGCCCGAGGGGGAAAAGGCGCTGCACTTCTCCTCCTCCGTCGAGCCGTTCATCATCTACCTGAAGGTCGGCCTCTATGCCGGCCTCTTCGTCGCCTCCCCCCTCATCTTCTGGCAGATCTGGATGTTCGTCGCCCCGGGGCTGTACCGGCGCGAGCGGCGGAAGGTGGTGCCGTTCGTGATATCGGCAACGGTGTTCTTCGTCGGCGGGGCCGCTTTCGCCTACCTGGTGATCCTCCCGCCTGCGTTCCAGTTCCTGATCAACTCGGCGGGCCCGGACATCACGCCGGTGCTGATGATGGACGAGCAGCTCGGCCTGGTGATGATGCTGCTGCTCGCCTTCGGGATCATCTTCGAGCTCCCGTTGATCCTCACGCTCCTCTCGATGATGGGGATCGTCGACTACAAGTTTCTCAGCAAGTATCGCCGGCACGCGATCGTCGTGAACGTGATCGTCGCCGCGTTCGTCACCCCCACCGGCGATCCCTTCAACCTGGCGCTGATGGCGGTGCCGATGATGGTCTGCTACGAGCTGGGCGTCCTCGGCGCGCGCATCTTCCACAAGAAGGATACGCCTGCCCGGCTGACCGTCTGATCGGGTTGAAGCAGGCCCGCGCCGGCGTTTTAATCTCTGAGGATGCGTCAGCTCGCCGCAGTCACCCTCGCCCTCTGGGCCTGCGGAGGAGCGCTCGCTCCGTCGCCGGCTTCGAGCGATGCCGGCGCGTCGCCCGCCGGCGACGTTTCCGGTCCGGACGCAGGCGTGCCACCGGCCGGGCCCTCGCTTGCCGGTTGCCCGATGTTCCCGGCGGACGACGCCTGGAATCGCGACGTCTCGGCGGATCCCGTCGATCCGCACTCCGCCGACTACCTCGCGTTCATGGGCGCCGCCTCGCTGTACCTGCAGCCCGACTTCGGCGCGCTGTACGGCCAACCGTTCATGGTGGTGTCGGCCACGCAGCCCCGCGTCCCGATGTCGTTCCTGTACGCATCGCAGAGCGACCCGGGTCCGTATCCGTTTCCGGCGGACCTGCCCATCCAGGCGAACGCGGACCGGCACGCGACGGTGCTGGTGGCAGGGGAATGCAAGATCTACGAGACGTACAACACGTCCGCCTCCGGCGCGGGCTTCCACGCGGACTCAGGAGCGGTGTTCGATCTCCTTTCGGGCCTGGCGCGCCCGGACGGATGGACGTCGGCGACGGCGGCCGGCCTGCCCATCCTCCCCGGCCTCGCGCGCTACGACGAGGCGGTGGAGAAGGGCGAGATCCTCCATGCGCTCACCTTCATCGCGGGCGGGACCGCGCACGCTTACGTGGCGCCGGCGACGCACTCCTCGGGCACGAGCAACGCGCTGTCTGCGCCGCCGATGGGCCTGCGGGTGCGGCTGCGGGCGGACTTCGATCTCTCCCGATTCAAAGGCGCATCCCTCGCGGTGCTGCGCGCGATGCAGAAGTACGGCATGTTCCTCACCGACAGCGCCGGCGGGCAGTTCTGGTCGGTCGACGGCGCGCTGGATTCGCGCTGGCCGGTGCAGGACCTGGAGCAGCTCAAGTCCGTGCCGGCCAGCGCCTTCGAAGTGCTGAAGCTCGGAGTTGTGCACAGCGGGCAGTAGTTGTGCTAAACGGGCGCGCCGACGTCCCCATCGTCTAGAGGCCCAGGACACCGCCCTTTCACGGCGGTAACCAGAGTTCGAATCTCTGTGGGGACGCCACCTTTCCTCAACGATTACAAGCGTACGGCCTCTGGCTGCGGGGCCGTCTCCACAATGTCTCCACGGCCAGACCCGATCTGGGCCAGGTTCGTGGGCTCGGCCGCTGGCTGCTCTGCTGTCTTCTCCACGTGGTTGGGCCGACGGTCGAGCAGCCTGATCGCCTCGCGCCGCGACGACGGCGACAGGTGCATGTAGCGCATCGTCGTCGTCAAGTCGGCGTGGCCCGCTCCGAACCCAGGTATCCGGAGCAAACGGCGGCCGCCGAGCGCCTTCTGCAGTGGCTTCTCGCGCTCAAGCCGGCCAAAGCGCAGGAGCAGGAATGGCGCCTCAAGCGCCAGCATGTGAGGGAGCAAACGAATGGGAGATCGCGCCAGCGGGGAGTACCAGCTCTTCAACCTCCGGCTACCGGTGGAGACGCTCAGCAGGCTTCACCGGTACAGGGACTATTTGAACCAGACGCAGCCCGGCATCGACGCGAACGTGAGCATGGCGGCGCGCATGTCCTTTTCCGGGCCCTCGACCAGGTCGAGGAGGAGATGGGGATTCGCGAGAAGGCAAAGGCCGGGCTCTACGACCCGGCCCGCGGGAAGAAGTGAGCGCGTCCCGCTTCAATGCCGGTTCGGGCAGAACGCGTCCAGGTCAGGACCGTAGAAGAGAAGATGAGATCGATGAAGTGACCAGCCCGCGGCCGTGCCAGGCACCGGCCGCGCAGGGCTCGGCAGCTCGAAGGCCGCGTTCGGCGCATCGGCGACGAGGCCAACGGACGATACTTCACTCTTGAGCTTGGGTGGAAATTGCGCGGCTCGTTGTTCCCGTCAGCGTCGCCGACCTCGGGTCCGAGCAGGCGGTCGGCCTCTTCCATGAGAAGTGCTCACCAGTTTTT
>JBGQLA010000034.1:0-21677 GCA_041499865.1 Deltaproteobacteria bacterium | reverse complement strand
GTGGACGTCCCCGCGCCCGAGCGAGAGCCGCGCACCCTTCCCCAGCAGCCGGAGCACGAGCGGCAACTGCACCAGGAGCTGCAGCGCGCCGCCAGCCACCGCGCCCCACGCGGCCCAGATGGCGATGCGCGCCTGATCGCCAGGCGGACCGGCGTGGGCGCCGAGGATCAAGGCGGCGATGATCGCCGCGCTCCACACCACCGGCGCCGCGTAGCTGAGGAAGAACCGGTGGTGGCTGTTCAGCACCCCGAGACAGAAAGCGGAGAGGACCAACAGCGAGATCCCGGGAAAGAAGATCCGCACCAGCACGATCGCGAGCGCGCGCGTATCCCCGCTGAATCCTGGAGCGATGAGATCGAGCAGCCAGGGCGTGGCCAGAACGCCGACCAAGGCGAGCGCGCCGGTGACGATCGAGAGCAGTCCGGCCACCGCTCCCGCGACGCGCCGGGCGTCGGCATCCTCGCCTCGCGCACGCAGCGCCGCGTACACGGGGATGAAGCTGGCGGAGAGGACGCCTTCGCCGAGCAGGTTCTGCAGGAAGTTCGGGATGCGCAGCGCCGCGGTGTAGGCGTCCGCGGAGGGCGAGGTGGCGAGGTAATACCCGAGCACCCGCTGCCGGACCAGCCCGGCCAGCCGGCTGAGCAGGATACCCGCCCCGACCAGGAGCGCCGCGCCCGCGGCGCGCTTCTCTGGAACAGGCGCTGCAGGCGTCGCGGCAACTTCAGTCACGCCGCGGAGGATACCGGCCGCGCCGCCCGCCGCGCGAGGATTTCGGGGACACAATACGAATTTCACCCGGCGAACACCGACGAATTCCGTATTGTGTCCCCGAAATTCGGTCCTATCCGAGGGGGGAGCACCTCACCGGATTTGCGCTGGTGACGGTGTTGTTTTCGGGATGGCAGTCGCCGATCACGGATTTCTCGTCGACCACCGCCCTGAGCTTCACCGGCTGGGTCTGGGGTGGGGCCGTCCAGGGGACGCTGACGGTCTCCGAGTCGCCGGGCTGCAGGCTGCGGGTGGTGCGACCCTGGCCGATGTGCGCCGTCGAGCCGTCCTCGAGCACCGCGTAGAAGTCGACCGTGACGCCGGGCGTGGAGACCAGGGCGCCGCCGTTGTAGACCACGGCGCTCGCCTTGGCGGCCCCATCGCGGCAGTTGGTCATGTCCGCGTCCACCGCGCACACCGAGAGGTCCGGGGAGCTGAACTGCCCCTGGCCCTGCACGTTCTGCCGGTAGCTGTTCGACTGGCCCGACGCCCAGGAGCTCGTCTCCGGGAACGGCAGCGTCCCGTCCAGATTCACGTTGGTCACGTGATACGTGTGCTGGTTCCAGACGCTGCGGGTGTTCACCCATTTGTCGCTCGGGGACTTGAGCGCCTTCAACCCGACGTAGCGGTTCACCGCCAGGCTGGGCCAGGCCTTGTCGCACTGGTCGAAGTGGCAGATGTTGTTGTTCGGCACCAGGATCTTCGCCCGGCCGCTGCCGTCGATGTCCGCCACGATCGGCATCTCGTACGCGGTGCAGGAGAAGTTCGGCTCGCTGATCAGCGATTGCCCGGACTTGCCGTCGAAGACGTGGAAGAAGCACTGGTCGGAGTAGACCACCGTCGCCTGCCCCTTCCCCTCGAAGTCGAACACCGAGCTGCCGGTGTTGGCGGAGCAGTCGAACGTCTCCGAGCTCCAGATCCACCCGCGCCCCGGCTTCCACACCGAGTACGCGCTCTGCGAGGCGACGCCGACCTCCGGCATGCCGTCGCCGTCGAAGTCCGCGATGGTGGGCGCGCCGCCGGGGTTGTAGTCGATGCCGCAGGCGAGCCCGTGCGTCGGCAGCGGGATGGGATCGAGCAGCAGACCACCGGTCCAGTCATGGATGCGGAGATAGCCGCGGCTCACCACCACCACCTGTGGATGCGGATCGTCGGTCTTCAGGCCCATCGCGGACCCGTACGCGGCGAAGTTCGCCACCGCCGGGAACCCTTCGGGACAGAGCGTGCCCGAACCTCCCGCGCAGGGCAGGCCCCCCGGCATCCGCACGCCGTCGCCGAGCATGGCCTTGCAGCGGTACCCGCTCGGGGAAGCGGCGTCCTTCAGCAGCTTGTACGCCTGGTTCCCGGTCACCACCTCGGGCACGCCGTCGAGATCGATGTCCGCGATGGCGCTGAGCGTGCCGTCGCCGTTGCCGCCGATGGCGCCCAGGTCATTGGTCTGCGGGCAGAGGGTCTTGCCCGTCGCCCCGTCGAAGACGCCGTTGCCCACCACCACCTGCGCCGGGCCGGTGGGTCCGAGCAGCCGCGCGATCACCGGCGCGCCCCACCAGAGCTGGGCCTCGCGCGTCACCCAGAGGAACCGGCCGTCGCTCCCGAACGCGATCAGCCCGCCGTGCTGGTGCGCCTTCTTCGAATCCGGCACGCGCGGAGGCTGGTCGTCCGGATCCCAGCCGCCGGTGATGAAGCAGGTCTCGCCGGAGCCGGTGCAGTCGCCGGCGGCGATCCCGGAGTTGCCGTTGACGCTCCACTCCATGTGGTTCCACATGTCCTGTGGAGCGGTCCAGAGCGGCGAGCCGTCGGAGCCGCGCACCGCGCGCAGTACGCCCTGCGCTTCGAGCATGTCCGCTCCCGGCTCGCCCGTCGGCAACGCGGGAAACGTATTGAAGACCACCGCCGGCTCGGCGTCCTTCGGGTGCAGCCGCATCACCACCGGCGTGCTCATCACCTGGACGTAGTCGGGGTACTCCAGCCCATCCCGGAAGGAATCGGCGGGCGACACCGCGTCGGGGCCCTGCGGCGTCCGCCACGGCCACCACCAGGCGTGCTCGGGCGGCTCGAACGCGCCGTGCGGGATGAAGATGCACGCCGGGTCCGCCTGCTTGCACTGGGCGTTCGCCGGCAGGCATTGGCCGTTGCTGCAGAAGAAGCCCGCCCCGCAATTCACGTTCGCGCAGGCCGTGGGCTGGGTGACGGGCTGGGCCGCCTTGCAGGTCCCATCGGCCTGGCAGACGCCGTCGGCGCAGTCTGCGTCGCTCGCGCAGCGCCCCGAGCCGCCAGGCCCGACGCTGCAGTCCTGGGCCTGCGGATCGCAACCCGGCGTCAGTGCTGACTTGTCCACGCAGGCGGTCAGCAGACACGCCGCCAGAACCGCGAGCTTCCCCCGCCCCATCCAGCACCTCCCCCAAGCTGCCGGCAAGGTGGGGAGCAAGCTGCCGTGAGGCAAGCTGCCGGGCGTCCAGCAGCAGACAAGTTGCGTGGATTCGAACGTTTATGACTTATCGGTCAGAAACTGCTTGACAGTTTCTGACCTGGCGTTTAGTAACCCCGAATCGTTTCTGACTCGCGAGTCATCGAAGGACGCACATGGCCCGACCTGCTGACCCCAATGCCAAGGAAGCCCTCGTCGCCTGCGCCCGGGCCGAGTTCGCCCGCCGCGGCCTGGTCGGCGCCCGGATCGAGGACATCACCGCCGCTTGCGACCTGTCCAAAGGCGCTTTCTACCTCCACTTCCACTCCAAGGAAGCGCTCTTCGGCGAGCTGGTGGACGCCTTCCTCGCCGGGCTCAACGAGTGCGGAGAGCGCCGCGACCACGACACGGCCGAGTTCCTCACCGAGTACGGGGCCGTGAGCCGCCGCGACCTGGAGGAGCGCACTTCGCGCTACCACAAATTCCTGGAGATGGAGACCGCCGAAGACCTGCAGGTGCTCGAGCACATGTGGGCCTACCGCGACGTGGTCGGCGTGCTCCTGCGCGGCGCCCAGGGGACGAAGTTCGAAGGAGCCATCTGGGAGATCACCGATCGCGAGGTCGACCGCATCAAGGAGAACTTCAACCGGTCGCAGGGCGAGCACGCCTGCCGCACCGACATCCCGCCGGAGATCTTCGGCTCGCTGATCGTCGGCACCTACGTGCTGCTCGGCATGCGGATGAGCCGGATGAGCGAGAAGCCCGACCTCGCGGAGTGGGCCCGCAGTCTCCACACGCTGATCCGCGAGGGCAGCGTTCCCATGGACCAAAACCCCGAAGCCCTCCCTGCCCGGAGCACGCAATGACCCGAAAGACGATCGCCTGGTCCGCCGTCGCAGCCGTCGGAGTCGCCGTCGCGGTGGCGCTGGCCGCCCGGGCGAAGACCCAACCAGCGGGCACCCTGGCCTCGAGCAACCCGGCTCCGGCGGCGGTCAGCCTGGCGGAGGTGAAGGCGGTGCGCAGCGCGCCGCGCGAGGAGATCACCGGCGCGCTCAATCCGGCGAAGGAGCTGAAGACCGGGTTCGAGGTGCCGGGCCGGCTGGCGCGAATCCTCGTGAAGAAGGGCGCCACCGTCGCCGAAGGACAGGTGATCGCGCAGCTCGATCCGGAGATCGCGAACGCCCAGGTGCAGCAGGCCGAGGCGGCGGTGCAGGCGGCCGAAGCGCAGTCGGCCATCGCCGCGGACGTGGCGAGCCGGAACGCCGAGCTGGCGAAGACGAACACCATCAGCGAGGCCCAGCTCCGCAACAGCGGCTCCAGCGCAGCCGCCGCCGCGGCGCAGCTCCAGGCGTCCCGGGCGCAGCTCGCGCAGGCGCGCGCCAATCGCCGCCGCCACGATCTGCGCGCTCCCTTCGCGGCCGTGCTCATCGACGCGCCCGACCAGGTGGGCGCCACGGTGGCCGCCGGCGCCACCCTTTTTACCCTCGAGCAGCTCGACCCGCTGGTGCTCAAGCTGACGGTCAGCGACGCGTCCCGCGCATTGCTCAAGACCGGGACGCGCGTGCAGGTGGAAGCGGTGGGCGGCGGCGCGGCGACCGGCGACGCCTGGGTGCGCGCGGTGATCCCCTCCGCCGATCCGTCCACGCGGCGGGTCCCGGTGGAGATCGTGGTCCCCAACCCAGAGGCGCGCTTCACCGCGCACACGCTGGGCCGCGCGGTGCTGCCGCTGGGAGCGGAGGAGGAGGTCCTCTCCGCACCCGCTTCGGCGCTCTCCTCGCAGGGCGGCGACCACGTCTTCGCCCTGATCGGCGGCGAGGTCCGCAAGGTGCCGGTGCAGGTGATCGATCGCGGCGCGCAGGAAGTGGTGTTCAAGGCGGCGCAGCCGCTGACGAGGGTCGTCGATTACCCCGCGCCCGACCTGCAGGACGGCGCCAAAGTCGCGGCCAAGTAGACCCGGGAGCCCACAATGTCACTCTCCGACGTCGCCATCCGCAGGCCCGTGTTCACCTCGATGATGGCCCTCGGCCTGATCGTGCTCGGGATCATGGGCGCGAACCGCCTGGGCACCGACCTCTTCCCGGACGTCACCTTCCCGGTGGTGATGGTCACCACCGTCTACAAGGGCGCCGGCCCGGGCGAGATCGAGACCCAGGTGACCAAGCCCCTGGAGGACTCGATCGCCGGGATCAGCGGCATCGACAAGATGCACTCCTGGTCGCGGGAGAACGCCAGCACCATCGCCGTGCAGTTCAAGCTCACCGAGAGCCTCGACCGGGCGGTGCAGGAGGTGCGCGACAAGGTGGCGCAGGCGCAGTCCTCGCTGCCGCACGACGCCGACCTCCCCAAGGTGAGCCGGGTGGACATCGGCGCCGCGCCGATCCTCACCTACGCGGTGAGCGCGGACCTCTCCTCGCAGCGGCTGCGCAAGCTGATCGAGGACCGGGTGCAGCCGTCCGTGCAGCAGATCGAGGGCGTGGCCGAGGCCCGCATCACCGGCGGCGACGTGCGCGAGATCCAGGTCGATCTCGATCTCGACAAGGTGAAGGCGGTGGGCGCCAGCCCGTACGAGATCGCCCAGCGGATCGGGATGGAGAACCTGAACCTGCCCGCCGGGCATCTGGCTCTGGGACCGACGGAGCTGACCGTGCGGACGCTCGGGGAGTTCAAGAACGTGGAGCAGATCCGCGATCTGCCCATCGCCACCGGCAAGACCGGGTCGCAGGTGCGCCTGGAAGAGGTGGCCAAGGTCGCCGACGGCGTGGCCGAGCGGCGCACCATCGCCCGCCTCAACGGCCGCGACGCGATCATCCTCGAGATCGTCAAGCAGCCCGGCTCCAACACCGTGAAGGTGGCGGACACGGTGAAGAAGACGCTTTCGCAGATCGAGCCGGCGCTGGGGAGCGGGTTCAAGACCCGGCTGCTGATCGACCAGAGCGACCTGATCCGGGCCAACGCGCACGAGGTGTACGTCGCCCTCTTCTTCGGCGGCGCGATGGCGATCCTGATCATCCTGCTGTTCCTGCTGGATCCCCGCGGCACCTTCATCTCCTCGCTGGCGCTGCCTACCAGCGTGATCGGCACCTTCTTCGTCATGTACCTTTTCGGGTACACCCTGAACCAGATGACGCTCCTGGCGCTCTCGCTGGCGATCGGCCTCTTGATCGACGACGCGGTGGTGGTGCGCGAGGCGATCACGCACCGCCTCGATCGCGGCGAGGACCCGGCGACGGCCGCGTCGAAGGGCACGAAGGAGGTGGCCCTGGCGGTGCTCGCCACCACCTTCACCCTGGTGGCGGTGTTCGTGCCGGTGGCTTTCATGCCCGGCATCGTCGGGCAGTTCTTCAAGCAGTTCGGGATCACCATCTCGGCGGCGGTGCTGATCTCGCTGTTCATCTCCTTCACCCTGGACCCGATGCTCTCGGCGCGCCTGGCGAAGCAGCGCAAGCCCGGCGAGGTGGTGATCCACAACGGGGTGGCGAAGTTCTTCCACCAGATGTTCGAGAGCTGGGAGCGCTTCTACGAGAGGACGCTGGGCTGGGTGCTCCGGCACAAGTGGACCACCCTGGGGATGACGCTCGCCGCCATGGTCCTCTCGGTGCTGGCCGCGAAGAACCTGGGCAGCGAGTTCATCTCCGTCGAGGACCACGCGCAGATGATCGCGGACCTCAAGCTGCCCGACAGCGCCTCGCTGGAGCTCTCGGCGCAGCGGGCGAACGAGGCCGAGGCGCGGCTGCGGAAGATCCCCGAGGTCACCGACGTGTACTCGATCGTCGGCGTCAACGGTGAAGTGAACAAGGTGAAGATGCGGGCGCTGCTCACGCCCAAAGAGTCGCGCAAGAAGAGCATCAGCCAGCTCAAGGACGAGGCGCGCGCCGCGCTCTTTGGCGCCCTGCCCGCCACCGAGGTGGCGATCAGCGATCCGCCCACCATCGAGGGCCTGGGCGACTTCTTCCCCATCATGATGCGCGTGGTGGGCCCGGACCTGAAAGAGCTGCGCAAGCAGGCGCAGTTCATCTCCGACACGCTGAAGACGAACGGTGGCACCGCCGACGTCCGCATCGAGGCGAACCCGCCCAAGCCGGAGTTGGCCATCGACATCGACCGCACCCGCGCCTCGGACCTGGGGCTGCCCGCCGCGCAGATCGCCACCCAGATGCGCCTCGCCATCCAGGGCGAGGTCGCCGCCAAGCTGCGCGAGGGAAAGGACGAGACCGACATCCGCGTCCGCCTCTCCGAGCGCGATCGCAGCAATCCGGACCGCATCGCCGCCATGGACCTGTTTTCCCAGAAAGGCCTGCGTAAGCTGTCCGACGTGGCGCAGGTGTCGCTACAGGACGGGCCCAGCGTGATCGAGCACGAGGATCGGGAGCGACAGATCGCGGTGTACTCGCAGCTCGCCACGGGGGCGGCGCTGGGAGACATCGCGGTGGCGCTGCGCAAGGCGGTCGCGGAGCACAAGCTGCCGCCGGGCTACAACGTGAAGTACGACGGCCAGATCAAGACGCTGGACGAGCAGAACAGCGCGTTCTCCGGCGCCTTCGCGCTGGCCTTCGTGTTCATCTTCATGGTGCTGGCCTCGCAGTTCGAGTCGATCAAGCACCCGTTCACCATCATGGTCTCGCTGCCACTGGCGCTGATCGGCGCCCTTCTCGGCCTGCTCCTCGCGGGCAAGCATCTGTCGATGGGCGCGATGATCGGCGTGATCCTCCTGATGGGCCTGGTGACCAAGAACGCCATCCTCCTGGTCGACGGCGCGCTGCAGCGGCTGCGCGAGGGCGACGACGTGGACACCGCGCTGCTCAAGGCCGGACCGCGCCGGCTGCGGCCCATCCTCATGACCTCGTTCGCCATGGCCATCGGCATGGTCCCTACGGCGATCGGGAGCGGCATGGGCTCCGAGTTCCGCTCGCCGATGGCGATCGCGGTGATCGGAGGCGTCATCACCTCGACGGCGTTGACCCTTCTGGTGGTGCCGGTGATCTTCGCCGGCGTGGAAAAGCTGTCCTTCGCACGGCTGCTCGGGCGCAAGCGCCAGGAGAAGCCCGTGCTGGTTTCCGCCGGGCCCGCGGAGGAAGCGGGCGCGGCGCGCGCGGTGAACGGGTAAGACATGAACACGATGCGAAAGCTGGGGCTGCTGGTGGCAGGTGTGTCCTTCGCGGCGGCGGCGCAGCAGCAACCCGCGCAGCAAGAGGCGCAGCCGGGAACGATGGCGCCGCCGGCGCGGATGCAGGTCGGCACGCAGCGGCGGCAGGTCTCGCTCCGGGATGCGCTGCAGCTGGCGGCGAAGCAGGGGCCGGACGTGGCGGCGGCCCGGGCGCAGGCGGCGATCACCGAGGCCGGGGTCCGCAGGGCGTGGACCGCCTGGCAGCCCGACGTGGTCGCCACCGGCACCTACGATCACACCAGCGCGCCGTCGTTCATCCCGGCGGGCTCCTTCGGGCCGGGCTCGCCGCAGATCACGCTGGTGGCGCCGAACAGCCGGTACGCCACGTTCCAGATCAGCCAGCCATTCCTCAGCCCGCAGGGATTGTTCGCGCCGGGCATCGCCAACGCCGCCGCCGAAGCGGCGCTGCGCGGCTCGGACCAGGCGCGGGAGCAGATCCTGCTCAGCGTCGCCCGCGCCTATCTCAACCTGCGCGGCGTGGATGGATTGCTCGACGCCGCGCGAGAGGCGGAGAAGGTCGCCTTGCGCCGCGAGCAGGACGCGCGGGCGCGAATCTCCGCCGGCACCGACGTCGAGATCGCGCTCCTCCGCGCGCAGACGGAGACGGCGCAGGCGCGCGCGCAGATCGCGGGGCTGCAAGGGCAGAAGGATGCGACGTTGCCGGTGCTCGAGGCGCTGGTCGGTGAGCCCATCGAGCCGCAGCCCGCCCGGGTCGAGGACCTCGGCTCTCCGGGCGAGGAGAGCGCGCTGCCTTGGGAGAATGCGTTTTCCGTGAAGAGCGCGATCGCGGCCGCGAACGCCGCGCAGAAGTCGTTGCGCCTCGCGCAGTTCCTCTGGATGCCGACCGTCGCGGGCATCGCCAAGGAGAACTACAGCTCGAACGCCGGCTTCACCGGGAAGGACTGGACGTACGACCTGATCGTCAACGTCTCCATCCCGCTGTACGATCGCGGACAGCGCTACGCGCAGCTGCACGAGGACCAGGCGCGCCTGGCGCAGGCCCAGGCGCAGCTCGCCTCGGCGCGGGCCAAGGCCCGGTCGGACTGGATCGGCGCGCGCTCGAACGTCGCCTCCGCGCAGGCGGTCCTGCAGCAGAACGAATCCCAGGTCCAGCTCGCCGCGCGCGCGCAGGTGCAGGTGGACGCGTCGTACCGCGCCGGAGTGGCCACCTCGCTGGACCTGTCCGACGCCGACCAGAAGAAGTTCGCCGCCCAGAGCGCCGTCGCCCAGTCGCGGGCGGAGCTGGAGATCCGCAAGGCCGAGCTGGCCGCGGCGGAAGGCCGCCTCTACGAGGCGTCGCGCTAGACAACATGGTTGGACTCGCAGTCACGCGGACGTGGGTTACTCCACGGTCTGAGGTGAACAGAGAGTGGCGCAGAGCCACAGCGGGAAGCGAGTCCAACCATGTTGTCTAGCCAGGGAGCATCGCCACCAGCCGCTCCAGCGCGGCGCGCCCGCCTTCCAGGACCGGCGCGCCGTCGCCGAGAAGGAGCGAGTCGAAGTCCAGCTTCGCCAGCCGGCGCAGGGACTCGATCAGCGCTGGCTTGTCGTCGATCGCCGCGTCGGGCAGCAGCGCGCATTCTCCCGGCGGCTTGCCGACGCAGGCGTCGCCGATCACCAGGATGCGACGCTCGGGCCACTGCAGCGCGATCTCGCCGGGCGACTTGCCGTGCGCGTCCACCACCGTGAAGGGCCCGACCCGCTGCCCGAGCCTCAGCTCGTCGTCGATGGTGGTCCCCTTCTCGCGCGCGAACGCAGCGTCCGCCGGGTGGATGGCAATGCGCGCCTTGGTCCGCTCCCGGACCCGCATGCTGGCGCGGAAGTGGTTGCGGTTCGTCAGCAGCACGCGGGCCACGCCTTCGCGGGCGATTTCGTCGAGCAGGTCGTCCGTCATCTCCACCGGGTCGATGCAGACGTTTCCGCCGGGATCGCGGACGAGCCAGCCGTTGAAATCGTACCCGTGCCGGGCCGAGAACCACGGCCAGGTGAGGATGCCGGGGAGGATCTCGCGCATGGCGCTGCCGTACACCCGCGGCACCCGTTTGGGAAGCGCCGCCGGCCCCTGCTTCTTCCGCTATAAGACCGCGCTCCATGTTCGGGGTCCTCCGCCACCGCGCGTTCCGCTGGATCTGGATCGGCGCGCTGGTCAGCAACGTCGGCAACTGGATGGAGGCGGTGGCGCAGAGCTGGCTGGTGCAGCAGCAGACCGGCTCGCCGTTCATGGTGGAGCTGCTCGCGGCCAGCGAGTTCGTCCCCCACGCGCTCTTGATGCTCGCTGCGGGCTGGGTGGCGGACCACTACGACCGCCGCAAGCTCCTGCTCGCCGGCCAGGCGGCGATGATGACGCTGGGCGCGGTGCTGGCGGTGGCCGCGCACCTGGGCTTCGCCACTCCCTGGGTGATCATCGCGCTCGCGTTCGCGGAAGGCGCCGCCTGGGCCGCGGTGACGCCGGCGTGGCAGGCGCTGGTGCCCGCGCTGGTGCCGCGCGAAGAGCTGCCGGCGGCCATCGCCCTGAACTCCGCCCAGTTCAACACCGCCCGGCTCCTCGGGCCGATGCTGGCGGGCGCGCTGCTCACCGCCGCCAGCGCGGCCTTCGTCTTCGACATCAACGTGGTGAGCTTCCTCGGCATCGTGGTGGTGCTGGCGGTGGTCCAGGTGCCCAAGGCGGAGCTCGCTCAGGCGCACACCTCGGGAGGGGAGCTGGCCCACTCCGGCGGCATCGGTCCGGCGCTGCGCTGGGCGCTGCACGAGCCCGGACCGCGGCGGATCATCGTCGGGGTTTTCGCCTTCGCCCTGCTCGCCGCGCCGGTGCAGGGCCTGCTCCCGGCGATGGCGGACCAGGTCCTGCACGTCGGCGCGCACGGGTACGGGGTGCTGCTCTCCTGCCTCGGCGGAGGCGCGATCGCCGGAGCGCTGACCCTGGCGCAACTGCCGCGAACGTATCCGCGGCACCACCTGATCCCGCTCTCGATGCTCGGCTTCGCGCTCTGCGCCCTCGTCTACGGCATCTCGCGCTGGCCGCTGCTCTCCGCCGCCTCGCTGGCGGTCGGGGGCGTCTTCTGGGTGTGGGCGCTGGCCGCCTCCAGCACGGCGATGCAGCTGCTGGTGCCGGAAGGATTGCGCGGCCGCGCGATGAGCGTGCTCGCGCTCGCGACCACCGGCCCGCTTCCTCTCGGACACCTGCTCGGCGGCGCCGTCGCCAGCGCGTTCGGCATCCGCGCCGGCGTCCTCCTCAGCTGCGGCGCGTTGGCCGTCTTCTCCACCTGGAGCGCTTCCGTCCGCGAGCCCGCGATCGACGCGATGGAGCTGCCGCCCCCTCCCCCGCGAGGTTTCCGGGCGGCGCTCTGGGAGGCCTTGACGGCGGCATCGCACCGCGCTCAGGTGGGAGAGCCGCGCGCGGCCGAGCCGCTGGAGGAGTAGGCGCATGACCGAAGAACAGCGCGAGATCTGGGAGCTGATCCGCCGCAGCAACCGCGCCTGGTTGTCGGGCGCCGCGCACGAGGTTTCCAGCCTGTTCGAGGAGGATGCGGTGGTGGTCGCGCCGGGGCTGCAAGGGCGGATCCAGGGCCGCGACGAGATCGCGCGCAGCTACGAGGACCACGTGCACCATGCGCGCACGCATTCGTTCGAGGAGCTGGAGCACCAGATCGACATCTTCGGCGACACCGCGGTGGCGGCTTACCGCTTCACGGTGCGGTACACGCTGAACGGCGAGGACGCCGAGCGCGAGGAGACCGGACAGGAGGTGCTGGTGCTTCGCCGCGGCGTCGGAGGCTGGAAGGCGATCTGGCGGACACAGACGCTGGAGTAGCTTACCGGGGGTGCCCGAGGCAGATCGTGCCCGAGTACGTGCCTTCGGTGCCGCCATCCGCGGTGAACGCCCCGGGGGCGACCAGGGCGCCCGTCGCGTGCGCATACTGCCGGGTGCCCCCGACGATCCGGACCGTGGTCACGAACGTTCCGTCGGCGTTCAGCACGCTGGTGTCGCTGCCGTGGATCACCGCGCCGTTGTCGAGCGTGATGGTGCTCCGTCCCGCGACGGCGCCTTCGGGCGTCACGCCGATCGCGACGAAGTCGTAGATCGCCGACAGATCGCCGGTCAGCCTGCCGTGCGTGCAGAGGAACGAGGGACAAACGGGCGGCGACACCGCCGTGAAGGCGCCGCTCACCGCGTGGCATCCGCCGGCGGCGGCGCGCGAGGGGCCGGCCGGGCAAAAGGCGACGATCACCGAAGACGCTGCCCAGAGCGCTTTGCGATTCATGGTTCCCCCTTTCCACTCCATTGCACGGAGCGGCGCGGAGCCTACATCTCCGAAATGCGCTTGGCCATGCGGCCATTGCCGTAGACGCGACGGCAGGAGCGCGCCATCTTCCGCTGCATGCGAGCGATGGTGCTGGTCGAGCCGGGGCAACCGCTGGAACCGCGCGAGCTGCCCGATCCGCGGCCGGCGCCCGGGCAGATCCTCCTGCGCGTGCGCGCGTGCGGCGTCTGCCGCACCGATCTCCACGTCCGCGACGGTGAGTTGCCGGATCCCAAGCTGCCGCTGGTGCTGGGCCACGAGATTGTCGGCGTCGTGGAGGAAGACGGCCGCCGGTTCGCCCGCGGAACTCGCCTCGGCGTCCCCTGGCTGGGCTGGACTTGCGGCGAATGCCGCGAGTGCCGCGCCGGACGGGAGAACCTGTGCGACCGGGCGCGCTTCACCGGCTACCAGATCGACGGAGGGTACGCGGAGCGGACGGTGGCCGACGAGCGCTACTGCTTCGCGCTGCCCGGGCGGTACTCCGACGCGCAAGCCGCGCCCCTGCTCTGCGCTGGGCTGATCGGCTACCGCTCGCTGCGCATGGCGGGCGACCCGCGCAACCTCGGGCTGTATGGATTCGGCGCCGCGGCGCACCTCGTCGCGCAGGTGGCGCGCGCCGAGGGCCGCGAGGTGTATGCGTTCACCTCACCCGGCGACGAGGCAGCCCAACGCCTCGCCCTCGATCTCGGCGCAGCCTGGGCGGGCTCGTCGCTGACGCTCCCTCCAGTGGAGCTCGATGCCGCAATCCTCTTCGCACCGGTCGGCGCGCTGGTGCCGCAAGCGCTGCGCGCTGTTCGCAAGGCCGGCGTGGTGGTCTGCGGCGGCATCCACATGAGCGACATCCCCTCCTTCCCGTACCGCATCCTCTGGGGCGAGCGCGTGGTGCGCAGCGTGGCGAATCTCACCCGGCGAGACGGGGAGGAGTTCCTCTCGCTGGCGGCGCGCGTGCCGCTCGAGGTCCGCGTCCATCCACGACCTTTGGCGGAGGCCAACCAGGCGCTCTCGTCCCTGAAGGCCGGCGCGGTGACCGGCGCCGCTGCGCTCGTTCCCTGATTGCACGCCGCTGCCTCGCCGGGAGCAACGGTTGCGTCAGCCGCGGGGCCAGGAGCACAAAAACGCCGTGTTTCCCTGCGTTTCGGAGCATCTGCGCCGATGGCACAGCCGATGCTGTGCTCAGGCCTGGAGGCGCCTCATGGAAGACACCATCCACGCCGCGAATGACGAAACCAGGACCAGGGCGATTCCGGGCGAAACCGAGGTCACCGCGATCTTCTTCGATTTCAAGACCGGCGCGCAGGCGAACGCCGGCACGGACGCGCGGGTGATCGTGCGCATCGGCGAGCGCTTCTACCCGATGCCGGGCCGCAGGGCTGGCCACGACCTCTTCGAGCGGGGAGGCGTCGACGTGATCGGGTTTCCCACCGGGCGCTTCTGCACCCCGAAGGCGCCGCGCCTGGATCTCGACGCGCTGAGGAAGGCGCCGATCGTCCTCTCGCACGACGGAACCGGCAAATGCCCGGCCTGGTACGTGGAGAGGATGTCGCTGCTGGTCCGGCTCGCGCTCCCGCAGGAGCCGGTGCTCGAGTTCAAGCACTGGCGCGACGTGGGTTGGCTGGACGCGGAGAAGTCGCGCCACGCCTCGGTGGTGTTGCAGGAGCCCGGGTGCGCGCATCCCGTTCCGCGGGAGCGCTGCGCCTCGTGCAGCCATCGCTGGCCGAAGCATCCGGGTACAGCCTGCAAGTGCACGGACTGTGCGGCCTCGTATCCGAGGCTGCTGCACGCATAGCCGTCCCGCTCCGACGGGATGCGTGGCGAATCGTTCCAGAGAACGACGCGGCTCATCGCTCGCGTGCGCGAACCTCGCCGGGCCGGAGCGCATCCCCTGCGGCGGCCGGGGCCTCCGCCAGCTCACTGGACATCGCCGAAGGCGTCGCGCGCGACACTTCTTCCAGCGCGTCGGCGATGGCGTCGAGCTCGCTGCGCAGCTGCGCCACGGCGCGCTCCATCTCCGCCGGCTCCCTGCCGGCGTCCGCGCCGGCGGTGCGCAACCGCACGAATTGGGAGGCCAGCCCTTCGAGCGTGTAGAGCAGGCGGGTGTGCTCGGCCTCGAGACGATCGGCGGCGAGCTTGAGCAGCTCGCGCTGCCGCTTCTGCTCGTCGATCGCCGCCAGCGCTCCGCGCAGCGACTTCGCGATCAGCGCATCCTTCTGCTCCGCGCTGCGCTTCTCCAGCGCGGCGCGCTCCTCGTCGAGGCGCGAGAGCGCGCCGGCGTCCGCCTCCACCCGCAGCTCGCGCTCCCGGCGGGCGAGATCCTCGCAGGTCCGCCGCAACGTCCCGATGGTCCCTTCGGATCCGCCGAGAAAATCGCGAACGCGGTCGGGGGATGCCCGCAGCTCCGCGTCCAGCCGGTCGCACACCGCCGCGACGCGCGACTGCCGGGGATCGCTTTGCGCCGCCTGCGGCCGGGCCTTGAGCGCGCCGGTCTGCGAGCTGTTCGCGCCGTACGTCGCGCCGGGGCGCAGCCACATGCCGGCCGGCACGCGCGCGCCTTTCTGCACGTCCGCACCCGCTCCGACGATGGCCCCTTCCTCGATCACGGCGCCGGCGCCGACCGACGCGCCCCAGGAAACGACGGCCCTCGTTTCCAGGACGGCGTCGGCGGCGACGCTCGCGCCCATCTTCACCACCGCGCCGCTGCGCACCACCGCACGCGCTCCCACCATCGCTCCGATCTCGACCCGCGCGCCGGATTCGAGCACAGCGCTGCTGGCGACGGTCGCGCCCATCCCGACGTGCGTCTGTCCCTCGGGACCCTGGCCGACGAAATCGCCGAGAAGGGTCCGTGCCTGCGGGCTGACGAAGAGCAGGCCGCCCGCCGCGGCGGCCGCGAGCGCGAGGACCAGCATCCAGTGGTGCCCGGTTCGCAACGCGATGACGAACAGCGCCAGGGCGAGCGCGCCGAAGGCCGTCGCCACCGGGCCCGGCGTTTGTTTCCGCGACGCCGGCGACAGCGGCGCGCCGGCGCTCTTCGCCAGCGCCTCCCGCGCACGCGACAAGCTGCGCGCAAGTCCCCGTTCGTCGCCCTTGTCCGGCACCTGGTCTCCTCGCGGCGCGTGTTAACCCGCCCATCCACCCGGGTCAAACTGCTTGGCCGCAGCAGGGAATGTCAGACCGGTCAGGCACCCTTCGCGCATGTCGAAGAAGGCGAAGCTCCTCGATGCCGTGCGCAAGAATCCGCGCCACGTGCGGTTTACGGAGCTTCAATCGCTTCTCGAGCAATCCGGATTCGTCCTGGCGCGGATCAGTGGCTCGCATCACATCTACCGCCGCTCCGGTGGCACGATCTGCAGCATTCAGCGCGCACGCGATGGCAAGGCGAAAGGGTATCCGGTAGAGCAAGCCTTGGAGGCAATCGATGCAGCGTCTTGACCCTTTCCCTTACCGGATCGAGGTCATGTACAGCCAGGATGACGGCTGCTACATCGCCCGCGTCCCCACTCTGCGCGGCTGCAGCGCGCACGGGGCGTCGCCCGAGGAGGCTGCCGCGCAGGTGCGCATTGCAGCGGTCGCGGTGATCGAAGTGATGGAGTCACACGGCGATCCTGTTCCAGCCGCCGATTGGCTTTCACGCCGGTACTCGGCTCCCTAGCAACCTGTGATCCGGGGCCCTCGCTCGCCGGACACTCCTCGGCACGAAGGAGATGCCGCATCGCGGCAAAGTTGATAGAGAAGCGGCATGGCACAGACCACCCTTTCGGATCAGGCCCTGCGCGACCTCGGCGCGCGGCTCAAGGCGCACCATGAGGCAGTTGCGGGCCATTATCCCGGCGAGTCCGGGACGCGCCAGCCGGTGCACACCGTCTACGGCGGCTCGCACCTGTTCAAGAGCGACACCACCCGGAAGCTGGGCGATCTGGCGCTGAAGGCGCTGGCGCAGTACGCGCCGAAAGCGACCACCTTCGCGGAGGCGATCGGCATCGATCCCGCCCTCGCCGAGACCGTCTACGGGCGCGTGCAGGAGAAGCTCAAGCGCGAGGCGGTCGAGGATTTCCGCATCGACTTCGAGGACGGCTACGGGATCCGCGGCGACGCGGAAGAGGACGGGCACGCGGCGCAGGCGGCGAAGGAATGCGCCAAGGGCCTGCAGAACGGGACGCTCAGCCCGTTCATCGGCATCCGCATCAAGTCGCTCTCCGGCGAGCTGGCGCCGCGGGCGTTCCGGACGCTGGACATCTTCCTCACCAGTCTCGGGGGCAAGCTGCCGCCGAACTTCGTCGTCACCCTGCCGAAGATCATGTCGCCGGGCGAGATCGCGGCCCTGGTCGCGGCGTTCGAGGCGCTGGAGCCGAAGGTCGGGCTCGCCAGGGGCGCGCTGAAGGTCGAGTGCATGGTCGAGACCACGCAGTCGATCCTCGGTCACGACGGCACCTCGATGCTGCCGAAATTCATCGACGCCGCGCAGGGGCGGATGACCAGCGCTCACTTCGGAACGTACGACTACACGGCGTCCTGCGACATCACCGCGGCGCACCAGGCGATGCGGCACCCGGCCTGCGACTTCGCCAAGCACATGATGAAGGTCGCGTACGCGGGCACCGGCGTCTTCCTCTCCGACGGCGCGACCACCACCATGCCGGTCGCGCCGCACAAGGGCGACGCCCTGACCGAGGAGCAGAAGCGGGAGAACGCGCGCGCGGTGCACGCCGCCTGGCGCCTCCACGCCGACGACCTGCGCCACTCGCTGGTGAACGGCTTCTACCAGGGGTGGGATCTGCACCCGGCGCAGCTCCCCAGCCGCTACGGGACCGTGTACGCCTTCTTCCTCCGCACCCTGCCGGCGACCGTCGACCGGCTGAAGAACTTCATCAACAAGGCGGCGCAGGCGACGCTGCACGGCGACACCTTCGACGATGCCGCCACCGGCCAGGGGCTGCTCAACTTCTTCCTCCGCGGCGTGAACTGCGGCGCCTTGACCGAGCGGGAGGCGCTGGCGACGGGCCTGACGATCGACGAGTTCCGCGGCCGCTCTTTTCTAAAAATCCTGCAAAATCGTCTCGCAGGGTCGAAACCAGGAGCCTGACCCCAAGGTCGAACGCATCGTCGCGGTTCCCCGCGAAGTACGGGCCCGCCGCGTACACCAGGGGAAACCGCTCGCGCTGCTCCTCCAGCACCAGCTCGATCCTTCCCCTGGTGGTGAACACGTTCCTCCTCGGACTCGATCCCCGGGCCGCCGCGCTGGCGAACTTCGCCATCATCTTCTGCGCCTTCTTCCAGCACTGGAACGTCCGCACCCCGCGCTGGCTCGGTTATCTGATCAGCGACCGGAATCGCACTGCATCCACCACCAGCACGGCGTGCATGCCTGGAACTACTCCGACCTGCCCCTCTGGGACATGGTCTTCGGCACCTTCCGGAACCCCGCGACCTGGGAGGGCCGCGCCGGATTCGACGAGCAGGCTTCGCGGCGCATCGGCGCGATGCTGCTCTTCCAGGACGTGAACCCGCCGCAGCGGCAGGCGAGCGCCCTCGGCGCCCAGAACGTGTAGCCGAGCCTCAGAAGACGGGCGTCTCGGTATACGTGCCGAAGACGTCCTTGAGGCGGGCGACGATCTCGCCCATCGTGGCGCGGGCCTTCGCCAGCTCGATGGTCACCGGCATCAGGTTGACATCCCCGCTGCGCGCCTGCTTCGCCAGCGCGTCGAGCAGTGCCTTGACCTTCTCGCTGTCGCGCTCCTTGCGCACCCGCCGGGTCCGTTCGATCTGCCGCTTCTCCACCGCCGGGTCCACCTTGTGGATCTCGATGTTCTCCTTGCGCGCCGGCTCGGCGTGCTTGTTGACGCCGATGAACGGGTACTCGCCCGAGGCGCGCTTGCGGACCGTCTGGTAGGCGGTCTCCGAGATCTCGCGCTGGAAGTACCCGTCCTCGATCGCCTTCACCGTCCCGCCCAGCCTCGCCACCTTGTCGAGGATGGCGAAGCAGCGCCTTTCCAGCTCGGTGGTGAGCGACTCGAGGTACCAGGACCCGCCCAGCGGATCGATCACGTTCGCCACCCGCGTCTCCTCGGCGAGGATCTGCTGCGTCCGCAGTGCGATCTTCATCGCCTCCTCGGAGGGGATGGCGTAGGCCTCGTCGAGCCCGTTGGTGTGCAGCGACTGCGCTCCGCCCAGCACGGCGGAGAGCGCCTGCAACGCGGTGCGCACGATGTTGTTCATCGGCTGCGGCTTGCTCAGGGTGGCGGCGGCGGTCTGGCAGTGGAAGCGCAGGCGCATCGACTCCGCCTTCTCTCCGCCGAAGCGCTCCTTGACGATCTTCGCCCAGACCCTTCGCGCCGCGCGGAACTTGGCGATCTCCTCGAAGAAGTCCTGCTGGGCGACGAAGTAGAAGGCCAGCCTGGGCGCGAACTCGTCCACCTTCACCCCGGCCCTGGTGACCTCCTCCATGTACGTGACCGCGTTGCACATGGTGAAGGCAAGCTCCTGCACCGCGTTCGCCCCCGCTTCGCTGATGTGGTAGCCGCTGATGTTGATCGGGTTGTAGCGGGCGAGGTTGCGCGCCGAGTAGACGATGATGTCGCGCACGATCCGCAGCGAGGCGCGGATCGGGTAGATCCACTCCTTCTGCGCCATGTACTCCTTGAGGATGTCGCACTGCACCGTACCGGAGAGCTTGTTCAGGTCGAAGCCCCGCTGCTGCGCGTGCGCCAGGTACATCGCCAGCAGGATCCAGGCGGTGGGATTGATGGTCATCGAGACGGAGATCTCCTCCAGATCGATGCCGTCGAAGAGCGCCGCCACGTCGTCGATGGTGTCGACCGCCACGCCTTCGCGCCCCACCTCGCCGAGCGAGCGCGGATCGTCGGAGTCGTAGCCCATCAAGGTGGGCATGTCGAAGTCCACCGAGAGGCCCGTCTGGCCGTGCTCGATCAGGTAGCGGAAGCGCCGGTTGGTGTCCTCGCCGGTCCCGAATCCGGCGATCTGGCGCATGGTCCAGGTGCGGCCCCGGTACATGGTGGGGTACGGCCCGCGGGTGTACGGATATCTCCCCGGGAACCCGATCTCCTCGAACGGAGTGCCCGCGACGTGCTCGGGCGTGTAGACCCGCTCCACCGGGATCCCGGAGAGCGTCTCGTACTTCTGCTTCGCCTCCGGCTGCTTGCGGAGGAAGCTCGCCAGCTCGTCCTTCTCCCACTGCAGCCGCTGCGCGCGGGCCTTCTGGACCTCGTCGTCATCTGGCATCGGCAACCTTCCGGTAGAGATCGCGATCGTCGATCACCCGCCTGGCCTTGAACTCCGTCCTCGGCAACGTGCCCTGCGGCAAGAGCTCGAGCCGCGGCCGTACGCCGCACTTCGCCTGCAGGCGCTCGCGGAAATGGTTCTCCAGCGCGCGCACGTCCTTTACCTCGGCCGCGTACTCGACCTGCACCAGGAGCTCGTCCATCCGCTCCTTGCGGGAGACGATGATCCGGAACTCTCCGCCGAAGCCCGGCACCGCCCGCAGCGCCTCCTCGATCGCGCTCGGGTAGATGTTCTCGCCGCGGACGATGAACATGTCGTCGATGCGCCCGTAGATGCCGCGCGGCAGCCGCGGATAGGTCCGCCCGCAGGGACAGGGCTCGTCGGTCCACAGGGCCAGGTCGCCGGAGACCAGGCGGATCATCGGCTGCGAGGTGCGCTCGAGGTGGGTGTAGACCGGCGTGCCTTCCTGCCCGTAGGGCACGGGCCGGTACGTCTTCGGATCGCACACCTGCGTGTAGACGATGTCCTGCCAGAGGTGCATGCCGGTGCGGCGCGAGCATTCGCCGTCCGTCATCCACGGCGTCACCTCGGCCATGCTGCCCATGTCCACGCAGATGCCGCCGTAGGCGTCCTCGATCTGCTTGCGGGTGGAAGGAATCCCGGCGCCGGGTTCGCCGGAGAAGAAGAGGATGCGGATCCCGAAGCTGCGCGGATCGATGCCTTCCTTGCGCGCGGTGTCCGCGAAGTGCAGCGCGTAGCTGGGCGTCGAGTAGAACGCGGTCGGCTTCAGATCGCGCGCCCACTGCACGCCCATCAGCGTCTGCCCTGCCACCCCGGCGCCAAAGGGAAACGCGGTGGCGCCCAGCCGCTCGACGCCTTTGAGCGCGCCCCAGGAGCCGAGATAGAGGCTGAAGAAGCTGCAGATCATCACCCGATCGCCCGGCCGGATCCCGGCGCCCCAGAGGATGCGCGCGTGGGCCTCGCCGATCCGCTCCCAGTCGTCGGCGCCCATGCCGAAGACGGTGGGCCGGCCGGTGGTGCCGCTGGTGCCGTGGATGCGCGCGACCTGGGACGGCTCGATGCAGAGGTAGTCGCCGAACGGAGGGTGCTGGGCCTGCGCGGCGCGCAGATCCGCCTTCTGCACCACGGGAAACTTCGCCAGATCGTCGAGCGCCCGCAGGGTATCCGGAGAGACCCCGGCCTCCTGCCACATGCGCCGGTAGAACGGGGCCTTCTCCCAAGCGTAGCGCACTTGCTGCTGCAGCTTCGCCAGGATCACCCGGTCGCGCTCGCGCGGATCGGCGCACTCCAGCTCGCGCCGCCAGTACGGCTCGTCCGCGGCAGGCCGGTATCGCGGATCGGAGCGCGGCGGCCACTCGCTCACGACGCCTTCCGCCGGGCCGCGATCTCGCGCATCCGCTCGACGATGGTGTCCGGCGTGGTGTCCTGGAGGAACACGGCGGAAGCGCCCAGCCTGGTCAGCTCGGGCACGTCCTCGTCCGGGATCACGCCGCCCACCACCACCGCGATGTCCGCAGCCTTCTGCTCCTTCAAGAGCTCGATCAGCCGCGGCACCAGCGTCATGTGCGCGCCCGAGAGCAGGCTGATGCCGATCACGTCCACGTCCTCCTGCACGGCCGCCGAGACCACCTGCTCGGGGGTGCGGTGCAGGCCGGTGTAGACCACCTCCATGCCGGCGTCGCGGAGGACGCGCGCCACCACCTTCGCGCCGCGGTCGTGGCCGTCGAGGCCGACCTTCGCCACGAGAACCCGGATCGGTTGCGCCATGCCGGGCCTTGTG
>JBGQLA010000033.1:0-21686 GCA_041499865.1 Deltaproteobacteria bacterium | reverse complement strand
TGACGCAGGACTGACGCCGAAGCCGGCCGGAAACACGAAGCCCCGGACCCAGCCGAAACCTTCTCTGAATCCGGGGCCTGATTGGAGCGGAACACCGGGTTCGAACCGGCGACCTTCGCCTTGGCAAGGCGAAGGCGTCTACCCTCATGGCCGCTCGGTCTGCTTGTTGATCCACGCCATGACGGCGGCTCGCAGGGCGGCATGGAGCGGTATACCTTCCGCCTTGGCGCGTTTTTCCAGATGCCTCCAGACTCTGGCCGGGAAGCGAACCGAGCGAGGAACAGTCGGGCCGGTCTCCGTGCCTTTCCTCGGCCTGCCCCGTCCAGCGTGGATGGAAATCCCTTCCGCCGCGATTCGAAGGGCGTATGGATTGCGACGGACCTTGGCCTTGTCGAAGTTCACCTCGGGCATCTCGCGCAGCGATGCGCGGGATGGCCCACGAGGCTTCTTACCAGTCGCCTTCTTCATAGCGCTTCCTCTCGTGGGACGTAGCGCGTCTCGCGCTGATGATGCGGATCTTGTCCTCGGATTGCTCGATGAAGACAACGAGCAGAACACGTCCCTTCTCGGACTGACCGACCAGAATCGCGCGCGCAGGGTCCAGTGCATCATCCAGCATCGCGGCGAGCGGGTCTGCGAAGACAGAAACGGCCTCTACGAATGAGACTCCGTGCTTCTTCAGGTTCGACGCGGCCTTCTGCGGGTCCCACGTGAACCGCACGCTAATAAGTGTAACACACTTTTGTATCTGCGCAAGAAGCTTCCGGGCGCCGCAATTTGGTCAGCCCGTGGTCAGCAACGGTCGAGGAGGCACCGGGTTCGAGCGCGCCCGGATCGACGTAAGCAGCGGAAACCTCTCGATGCCTCGCCCGCGCCTTGGTACGGCTTGCAAACCTGCGACCCTCGGGTCGCTGCCCGAGACCAAAAACGCGCAAGCCCTACAAGCCAAGCACCTGTAGGGCCTGCGTTTTTTTGGTTGCGGGGGCAGGATTTGAACCTGCGACCTTCGGGTTATGAGCCCGACGAGCTACCGGACTGCTCCACCCCGCGTCAGTTGGGGTGCGTCGTATAAGGCGGCAGACGGCTGTCTGTCAACAACTTCAAGTAGATCCGGACCCCTCGCGAAGGATGCGCGTACAAGTCACCGAAGCGCGGGTGATTCCGCGCCTCAGCAGTCAGTTACGGCAACGCGCGCGCGATGGCGTTCCAGGCCGGGTTCCTCTGCCCGCGAATGTTCAACGCGGAGGTCAACACAAGCGCCGTGCCGGCCGCGAGGAGCTGGATGAAGCCAAGGATCGAGACGGTCCGCAACAGGGCGGCGGCCTTGTCCGGCGTCTGCGGAGAAGGCTGCCCTCCCTCCTGCACCGGGTACGGCTGCTCGTTCGAGAGCTGCCGGCCGACCACCTGGGCGCCGATGCCGGAGAGGACGTGATGCCGAGGGCCACGTCCTTGGCGATCACCAGGCGGCGCATGCCCCTGCCCATGAAACGCTCCGAGAAGAGCGAGCGGCCGATCAGCCAGGTCGCGCCGGCGTTGATGACGCCGATGGCCTTCGGGACCGCGAGGGTCCGCCAGGACTCCTCGAGGACCTTGGAGCGATCGTTCTCGTTCGGACAGCACCTTCACTGCCTTGCCGAGACCGGACTGTCCGAAGACGATGCCGCCGAAGGTGGCGGACAGGCTAAGTTCATGGGCCGCCAGCGCGGCCGGAGTCCTGTAGCCTCCTCGCGCGCCGCGGGGTACGGCGCGTCGGCCCGGACGATCGGCACGGAGCGTCGCATCCGCACGCGGCGGGCGCGCGACCGGCAGCAGGGCGAGCAACGTAGGTGAGTCGGGCACAACTTCGGCCGCGCTCGGGAGCGCGTGAGGCGGGTGCTGGCCGGAGGAGGCGGGAAGGTGCTGCCCGAGCGATGTCAGACCCCTTTGGTACCGTCGCGCCCATGCAAAGCACGCAAACGCAGATGCGGAGGCGGGAGCGGAAGCGGCTGAAGCGTGAGGAGAAGCGGCGGAGCCATGCTGCATCCGCACCTCATTGCGCGTCCCTCACTCGCCCGGACCTCTCCGATTCGTTTCACGAGTTCGTGCGGCCACTCATCAAGCGGCTCCCGCCCGATTACAGCGGCGACAGGCTGAAGAGGCCGCTGGTGATCGCGGCGGCGGTCTGGAATGCAGTCGTCGCCGCGGAAGGGGACATCGTCCTGGCCGCAGCGTTCGTGGAAGGGATGGTCAGCGAAGGGCAGCAGAAGCCGGTTTTGCCCACGCTCCGGGCAGTGATCCAAGCGCTCGCCGTCGGAAAGGCGACGTACTTCTGCGACGACCACCGCATCGTGATGGGCGTGGAGGTCCATCGCGAGGGCGCAGATGTGCGCGTCGTCGCCCGCGCCATGACACCGCCCACGAACACTGTGATTCGAGGTGAGGACAGTCCCGGACGCAATGTCTGACCACCTTATCTCGGAAGACGAAGGAGATTTTGCGGCTCTGCTCGTTGGCGAATTACGACTGGCGACAAAGCGCGTTCGGCCTGAAGCCGAACACGGCGAGAACAAGCGGCGTGAAGGCGCGAAAGTTCGCGGGCCCTCGCGGGCCCCTGCGGTCAGGGCCGCCAGCCGCCCATGTGTCCGCCGTTCATGTGCAGGTTGCCAGTCAGCCAGAGCAGCACGATGAGCACCAGGATGATGGCCAGCGGCGACCAGCCGGCGTAACCCCACCGGGAGTGGCCCCATGCGCCTCCGCCCGCGGCCAGGACCAGCAGAATGAGGATCAGGATCAGCATCGCGTCCCTCCTTTGGTCAAGCCGTATAGGTGCGCAAGACAGTCAGCTCGTGCCGGAATGCGGCAGCGGAAGCACCGCCCTCGCGCGCCCCTGCGGTCAGGGCAGCCCGCCGCCCGTCAGTGTCCGCCGTCCATCATCCCGGCATCCGGCATGGGTCCAGCGTCCATCAGGTAACCGCCGTCAGCAGCGCGGGAGCACATCACCACCACGCCACCCCCGTTCATGATCCAGCCCCCGTCAGTCATATGGCCGCCCATCATGCTGCCGTTGCCGCCCATCCCCATCATCGAAGCCAACTCGGCAGCCCGGCCGCGCTGGTGCGTGACCAACTCGTCCATCATGTCCGCGTGCTGCGAGGCCTCCGCTCTGTTCGTCGCCATGTCGCTCGACGCGCACGCCACCGCCCTGTGGCGGTCTAGCTCCGCCTGCATCGCGTCGGACCCACAGCCCATGTCGGCGTCGTCGCTTCCGTTCATGGACCTCATGCGGTCGTCCATGGCTCCGCTCATCTGCTTCATGCGCTCGACCATGGGCCGAACCTGACCGTCGAAGGTGTTCTCGGCTGCCGTGCAGGCGGCCATGTCCAGAATCGTCGCGGCCTGCGCGCGGTAGGTGGCCACCTTCGCCGAGATGTCCTGCCCGGTCGTGTCGAAGCTCTGCACATCCTGCGTGTTGCTGGTGCTCGAACCACCGCACGCCGCCATGGCAGCGACCACGCCAGCCAGCATCAATCGCCTCATCTTGCTCTCCTTTGGGCGACCGTCAGACCGCCAGGCCGTCGCGGGAAGCCGCTGTCCGGATCTTCACAAGCTAACCATCAAGCGGCCAGACGCCCGCGACCAAATGTCGCCCAGGTCGGAGGAGCCGCGCAGCGGATCACGGACCAGCAGCGCCGAGTCCCACGCTTGCGCAGCCTGCGGACCGAGTCCTGCGCTCCGATTCGCGGGCGTTCGTCCCTCTCACTTCGGAGGGATGTCGGGTCAGCGGGGAGCGGACCATTCGCCGAGGACTTCCGCGGTGTGCTCGCCCCGTTCAGGAGGGCGCCCCCGAGGCAGATCTGGCGTAGGGACCAGGGCCGGGAATGTCCGCGGCAGATCCCCGGCGTACAGGTCGGTAAACAGCGGGTGCTCCCGCAGCTCGGCAGGCTCGAGCACCATCTCCCCGCAGCAATCCGCCCTCCGCAGCGCCGCGTCCCAGTCCTCGCGCGTGCGCGTGGCGAAGAGCGCGTCCACATCGCCCGCGAGCAACAGATCCATGCTGCGATCCGCCCAGTCCGGCCGCCCCACCGCGTCGCAGAATCGCTGCCAGAACTTCGGCTCCAGCGCCCCCAGCGCGTACCTGCCTCCGTCCTTGCAGACGTACACGCGGTAGCAGGGGCGCGACCCGGCGAGCACGTTCTCCGGCGCGTTGGGAAGCTCGCCAAGGTGCGGCAGCAGAAGGCCCGTCGAGCCTTGCGCCATCGCCACGTCGACCACCCTCCCCTTGCCCGTCCGGGCGCGCTCCACCAGCGCCGCCAGCACGCCGATCACCGCGCCCTGCGCGCCCCCGAAGAGGTCTGCGAGCTGCACCGCCGGCACGCCGCCGTTGCGCGCGATCACTCCCGCCACCCCGACGTACCCGATGTCGTGCCCCGCCCGATCGCGCCACGGCCCGCTCTGGCCATACCCGGAGATGCGGCAGATCACCAACCGCCCCGGATCCCCCAGCAGATCCCCGAACCCGAGCCGCTCCAGGACGCCGGGGCGGAAGCTCTCCAGCAGCACGTCCGCAACCGCGCACAGGCGCCGGAGCTCCGCTGCGCCCGAGGAAGACTTCAGATCGAGGACGATGGACCGCTTCCCCCGGTTCAGCGCCGCGAACATCCCCGGCGAGACCTCGCGCAGGTAGTCGCCGGGATCGGGGTCCTCCACCTTCACCACGTCCGCGCCCAGGTCGCTGAGGACGAGCGAGGCGTACGGTCCGGGCAGGAGCCGGGACAGGTCGAGGACGCGGACGCCGTCGAGCGGCTTACCCAATCACCTTCTGCAGTTTCATGGCGAGGCCCATGTCGCCCTTGATCTTCAGCTTCCCGCTCATGAACGCCATCTGCGCGTTCATCTTGCCGGAGACGATGTTCATGAAGTCGGGGGCAGCGCAGGTCACCGTGCACTTCGCGTTGCCGGTGGAGCCCGCCTGCACCGTGCCGGGCTCCTTCGTGAGGTCGACCGTCCAGACGCCGCCGTTCTCGCCGGTGATGTTGAACTCGTAGATCGAGTTCACCGCCTTCGAGGTCTCGGGCTTGGCGACCAGCTTCTGCGCGATCTTCTCCTCGAAGTAGGACTTGGGCGTGTACTCGGGCATCAGCGCGGCTCCACAAGGAAACTGAATGACCATTCATTCAGCGGGCGCGGAGTGTAGGGGTCGGCCAAAACGCTGTCAACGCAGGACGTCGAGCGGACGCGGCGTCAGTGAACAAGCGGAGCGAGGAAGGGGGCGAGGATGTCGGGACGGATTGCCGCATCGGCGACGAAAGGCCCCGGACCGAGGACGCGCGCGCCGGTCAGCTCCGCCACCCAGCGCGCATTCGTTGCGACGCTCGGGTCGTCTTCGGCGGCGGTGCGGTTCAGGACCACGGCGATGACGTCGAGCCCGCGCCGCGCCAACGCATCGGCGCTCAGGGCGCAGTGGTTCAGCGTGCCCAGACCGGCCCTCGCCACCAACACCACCGGAAGCCCGAGCCGCTCCGCCAGATCGAGATTCGTGACGATGGCCCGGGCGGGCGCGCGGTCCGCCGGATCCACCTCGTCGAGCAAGAGCGGCGCCCGCGCGAACGGCACCAACAGCCCGCCGGCGGCCTCGACCACGATGGGCGACGCAGCGCGCGCCACCATCTGCTCGATGCGCGGCAGGTCGATCTCGGCGCCCTCCGCCTCCGCGGCCACCAGCGGCGCGGCGGGCAGCCGGAAACGATAAGGGCAGACCTCGTCCAAGGTCTGGGTGCTACCGCAAGCGTCGCGCAGTGCGAGCGCGTCCTGCGGCGCGTCGCGCTCGCAGCCCGTCTCGACCGGCTTCAAAGCGACAGGCCGCATCCCGCGCAGCCGCAACAGCGTGCAGAGAGCGCGCGCGATCTCCGTCTTCCCGACACCCGTATCGGTGCCGGCGACGAAGAACCCCTTCACTCGGTGGCCTCGCGGATCGACTCGCGCACGCCGTCCACCAGCAAGTCCACCTCCTGCGGCTTGATGGCGAGCGGCGGCATCAGCACCACCACGTTCCCCAGCGGCCTCAGCATGAGCTGGTGCGCGCGCGCCGCCAGCGCCACCTTGTGCCCCATGCGCTCCGCGTACGGGTACTCCTCCTTCGTCTTCCGGTCGCGCACCAGCTCGATGCCGATCATCATCCCACGCTGCCGGATGTCGCCGACGTGCGCCAGCTCCGCCACCGTGGCGAGCCCCTCCGCGAGCCGCTCGGCCATCGCGCGCGAGTGTTGCAGAGTGCCGTCCTCGTCGAACAGCCGCAGTGACGCGAGCGCCGTGGCGCAGGCCAGCGCGTTGCCGGTGTAGCTGTGCCCGTGGAAGAAGGTCCGCTTCGACTCGAACGGCCCGAGGAAGCTCTCGTACACCGCATCCGTCGTCAGCGTGGCCGCGAGCGGCAGGTACCCGGCGGTCAGCCCCTTCGCCAGGCAGAGGAAGTCGGGCACCACTTCTTCCTGCTCGCAGGCGAACAGCGTCCCGGTGCGCCCGAAGCCGGTGGCCACCTCGTCGCAGATGAGCAGCACGCCGTTCTCCTTGCAGGCGCGCGCGATCCGCTTCAGGTACCCGGGCGGGTGCGTGATCATCCCCGCCGCGCCCTGGACGAGCGGCTCGATCACCAGCGCGGCGATCTCGTCGCGGCGGCCGTGGATCACCGACTCCGCGGCCATCGCAGCGGAATCCAGGCAGTGCTTCGGCCCGGTGGGCCAGCGATACGCGTAAGGCGAGGGAATGCGCAGGCAGTCGAAGAGCAGCGGACGGAAGATCTCGTGGAACAGGTCGACGCCGCCGACGCTGACCGACCCGATGGTATCGCCGTGATACCCCTCCGCCACCGCGACGAATTTCCGCTTCTCCGGCTTCCCGCGCTGCTTCCAGTGCTGGAAGGCCATCTTCAGCGCGACTTCCACGGAGGTGCTGCCGCTGTCCGAGTAGAAGACCTTGGTGAGCCCGTTCTCGCCGGGGGCGAGTCCCGCCTTTGGCGCCCGCTGCACCAGCTCGTACGCCAGCTCGATGGAAGGCGGCGATCCGAGACCGAGCAGCGTCGTGTGCGCGACCTTCTCCAGCTGCAGGCGGATGGCGCTGTCCAGCTCGGCCCGGTGGTGGCCGTGCACGTTGACCCAGAGCGAGGAGATCGCGTCCAGGTACTTGCGCCCGCGCGTGTCGAAGATCCACGAGCCGCTGGCGTGATCGATGATCACTGGCTCGTCACCCGGCAGCGGCTCGAGCCAGGTCTGCATCTGCGTGAATGGATGCCAGACGTGCGCGCGGTCGAGCGCGGTCAGGCGCTGGTGCCGCGCCTCCATCTCCTCCGGGACCTTGGGGATCTCGCTCATCGATAGCGGGTTCTAGCACGCGCGGAGCGCGGCGATCGCCCGATCGATGTGCTCCGCGGTGTGCGCGGCGGTCACCGCGAAGCGAAGCCGGCTCGTCCCCGGCGGCACGGTGGGCGGTCGGATCGCCTTCGCCAGCACACCGACTTCGCGCAGCCGCACCGCGACGGACACCGCCCGCTCCGGCGCGCCGAGCAGGACCGGGAAGATCGCGGAGTCCTCGCGGGCCGCGATCCCCATCTCCCGCAGTCCCGCCGCGAAGCGGCGGACGTTGCTCCACAGGCGCTCGCGGCGCTCCTCCCCCTCAGGCCCGGCGAGGATCCGCAGCGACGCCTGCGCGGCGCAGGCCAGCGCGGGCGGCAGCGCGGTCGAGAAGATCAGCGGCCGGGCGCGATTCACCAGCAGGTCGCAGACCGCACGGCCCGCGGCCACGTACGCCCCGGCGACGCCGAAGGCCTTCGACAAGGTCGCCATGCGCACATCTGCGGCCACTCCCAGCTCGGCAACGAGCCCTGCCCCGTTCGGACCGATGACGCCGGTCGCGTGCGCCTCGTCGACGATCAGCAGCGCCCCGGCCGCGGAACAAAGCGCGCCCAGCTCACGCAAAGGCGCCCGGTCGCCGTCCATCGAGAACACGGCGTCGGTGACGACGATCTTGCGCCGCGCCGGCGCGCGCAGCCCCAGCTCCACGGCGCGCACATCTGCGTGCGGATACACCTCGACGCGCGCGCGGGAGAGGCGGCACCCGTCGATGATCGAGGCGTGGTTCAAGGCGTCCGAGAGGATCAGGTCCTCCGGCCCGGCGAACGCCGCCAGGATCCCGCAGTTCGCGGCGTACCCGCTGCCGAAGAGCAGCGCCGCCTCACTCCCCGCGAGCTCCGCCAGCTCCCGCTCCAGCTCGTGCTGCGGCAGGAAGTCCCCGCACACCAGCCGGCTCGCGCCAGCGCCGGCGCCCCATGTGCGCGCCCCCTCCACGAGCGCCTGCGCGATGCGCGCGTCCGCGGCGAGCCCGAGGTAATCGTTCGAGCTGAAGTTGATCAGCCGCTCCCCGGGGCGCAGCTCGATCTCGGCGCCAGGAGGCGTCCGCAGCGGCTCCAGCGACCGCAACAGCCCGCGCGCCCGCAGCGTTTCCAACTCAGCCCGCGCGATCTCCTCCGCTCCCGGCATCAAGGGACACAATACTAGTTTCCGAAATTGCGTGAGTGTCCCAGAGAATCGCCGCTCAGCGGAACGGGAACGTGCGCAGCACGGTGTGCGTCGCCCCGCCCTTCCCGAGCACGCTCTGCATCAGGCAAGCCTCGCGCGCCGTCCAGCGCGCCAACTCCGCGGGCGCGATCGCCGCGAGCGCCTGCTTTGCCGATCGCTCGCCGCGCGGCCGGACCCGCCCGAGCGTCAGGTGCGGCCGGAACTTCCTCTCATCGACGGCGAACCTTCGCTCCTGCAGCGCCGTGCGCAGCCGCTCGGCGGCCGCAATCAGCTCCGCCGCGCCCGCCGTCACCCCAAGCCAGAGCACGCGAGGTCGCGCCGTATTCGGAAAAGCGCCCGCGCCGCCGAGCGCGAGCTCGAACTCCGGCACCTCGGACAGCGACGTTCCCGCCGCGAGCGCCTCCTCCGCTCCGGGCTGCTCTCCGAGAAACGCCAGCGTGAAATGCAGTTGCTCGTTCCTGGTGAACCCGACCCCGTCTCCCCCCGCCTTCCGCGCCTGCTCCAGCGCCGGCCGCAGCCGCTCTTTCACCTCGTCCGGCAGCGGCAGTGAAAAGAAGAGTCGCACGCGAGGGCCATGCTAGCGCGCCGCGGAGCTATTTGCAGGTGCGCTCCAGTCCACCCGGGAATCGATCCGTGGCGTTGGCGCAACAATCCGAAACTCAGCCCGCGCGGCCCGTTCAACGAGGCGCCGCGCCAATTTGCAATGCCACAGGTAACTGCGACCGGGCGCACCTTGATTACAAAATCAATCGCCTGCTAGGCACGGCGGGCACGCGTTTGACCCCCGCACGTCCTTCACCACAGGAGACTCCATGATGAACGTCACTACTGGTGCATCACGCAACCAGGTCCTGCGCCCGGCGCGCTTCGCCACCCTGCTTCTCGCTCTGCTCGCCGCCGGCGCCGGATTCGCCGACGAACACGGCCACGGCCACGATCGAGACGGATGGCACTCCGCCTGGACAGTCTCGCATGGCGCGCGCCAGGTGCCGGCCGGCGTCACGCTCAGCGGAAGCAGCTTCCGCATGATCGTCCGCCCCACCATCTCCGGAGACCACGTCCGGGTGAAGATCGAAAATACGCTCGGGCAGGCTTCGGTCGTGTTCTCCGGGGCGTATGTCGGCGTGGTCGATTCCGGCGCTGCCCTGGTTTCCCATTCGAACGTCCGGCTCACGTTCGGCGGGCAGCCGGGCTTGACGCTCGGGCCGGGACCCGGCCTCACCTCCGGCCCCGACAGCGGCGCGTACAGCGATCCGGTGCGCTTCAAGGTCAAGGCATTCCAGCGACTGGCGGTGAGCCTGGAGGTCGCCTCCGCGTCCGACGTCAGCGCCCACGCCCTGGGTCTCGTGACCAACTACTACGCCCCGGGCGGACATGCGGCGAGCACCGGGGCGGACGGCTTCGCTCCGGTGCCCGACAACGGCGGCAACTTCCCCGTCTACTGGGTGGCCGACGTCGACGTGCAGGCGCCCGAGGTGAAGGGCACCATCGTGGCGTTCGGCGACTCCATCACTGACGGCCGCTGCAGCACGCGGGACGCCGCGGGCGTGGATCACCCGGACCTCTACCTCCGCTGGGTCGATGTGCTCGCGCAGCGCATCGACGGCCTGCCGCGGAGCCAGGTGAAGTCGGTCGTCGACGAGGGCATCGCCGGCAACCGCATCCGCGGGGGCGGCAGCCCTGCGGCCCTGGATCGCCTCAATCGCGACGTGCTCGACCGGGCGGGCCTCTCCCACGTCATCTTCTTCGAGGGCACGAACGACATCACCGGCGGCGCCCTCGCTCCGCAGATCATCGCGGACACGCAGACGATCATCGACCGCGTGCACGCGGCCGGCATTCCCATCATCGGCGTTTCCGTCATGCCGCGCGGTCGCCCGGCGCCGTTGACCGGATGGACCGGCAGCATGGAGGCGCAGCGTCTGGCCCTGGACCACTGGATGCACACCGGCGCGAACTTCGACGGTCTCGTCGAGTTCGGCGCCCTGACGCAGGGGCCTATCGTGGTCGGGACCGACGGGGCGTCGTCCGAGTCGATCTGGACGGACTGGAACTGCGGCGACTACACCCACCCGAATACGGCCGGATACAACGCGATGGGGAACTTCATCGACCTCGGCCTGTTCCACAACCCTCCGGCCTGGGACGACGACTAGCCCATCGACTAGCCCCACGGCAGCGCGCGGACCCCCGCGGCGCTGCGGGACAGCCGGCGCGACCACGCGCCGGGCTAGCCTGAGAGGGCGATTTTCGGTTCACTTTCGGAGGCATGGGCGTTAGTTGAACGCCCATGCCCCGGAAGACCAAGGCGACGACCCGCGCTCCGCTGTTGCCGCTCCCGCTGGTGGAGCGGCTCCTCTCCGCCGCGATGTCGCGCGGCGCGGAGTTCGCCGAGGTCTACGTCGAACGCAACACCAGCACCGCCGCCATGCTCGACGAGGGCAGCATCAAGAGCGCCCAGTCCGGCTCGGTGACCGGCATCGGGGTGCGCGCCATCCGCGGCGCGCAAGTAGGGTACGCCTACTCCGACGACCTCGACGAGCCGGCGCTGCTGCGCACCGCCCAGACCGCAGCGCTGATCGCCGACGGCAACCGCGAGCCCGGGCCGGTGAACATGTCGCGCACGCCCCTCCCCACCTACTACCAGGTCCGCACCCCGCTCTCCTCCGTGGACGTCGCGCGCAAGATCGACCTGCTCCAGCAGGCCGACGCCGCCGCGCGCGCCTATGACAAGCGGGTCAAGCAGGTGATGGGCGGCTACGCCGACCAGACGCGCGAGATCCTCGTCGCCAACACCTTGGGCCACCTCGCCGAGGACCGCCAGGACCTCTGCCGCCTCTCGGTCCAGTGCGTCGCCTTCGGCAAGAAGGGCGAGCGCCGCACCGGCTTCTACGGCGGCGGCGGCCGCGTCGACTTCCGGTTCTTCGAGGACTTCTCGCCGGCGCAGATCGGCCGGGAAGCCGCGCGGCAGGCGGTGGCGACGCTCGGCGCCGTCCCCGCGCCGGCGGGGCCGCAGACAGTCGTCCTCGCGCCCGGGTGGAGCGGCATCCTCCTGCACGAGGCGGTCGGGCACGGGCTGGAGGCGGACTTCATCCGCAAGGGCACCTCGCTCTTCGCCGGCAAGCTCGGGGAGAAAGTCGCGAGCGAGCTGGTGACGGTGATCGACGACGGCACCGTCGCCGGCGGGCGCGGCTCCATCAACGTCGATGACGAGGGCAACCCCGGCGAGCGCAAGGTCCTGATCGAGAACGGCGTGCTCAAGGGCTACCTCTACGACCACCTGAACGCGAAGCTCACCGGCCAGCGCAGCACCGGCTCCGGGCGGCGGCAGAGCTTCCGGCACGCGCCCTTGCCGCGCATGACCAACACGTACCTCGCTCCCGGCGACCAGACGCCGGAGGAGATCATCGGAGGGGTCGCGAAGGGCCTCTACTGCCGCCAGTTCGGCGGCGGCCAGGTGGACATCTCCAACGGAAACTTCGTCTTCGAGATCAGCGAGGCGTACCTGATCGAGAAGGGTGAGATCACCAAGCCGGTGAAGGGCGCGATGCTGATCGGCGTCGGGCCGGAGGCGCTGAAGAACGTCACCGCCGTGGGCAGCGATGCGGCGCACGATCCGGGGCTCGGCACCTGCGGCAAGGATGGTCAGGCCGTCCCGGTGGGCGTCGGCCTTCCCACCGTGCGCATCGACAACGTCACCGTCGGAGGCACCGGCGCATGAGATTGCTCGATACGTGTGAGCACCTGGTCAAGCTCGCGCGCAAGGCGGGCGCCAATGAGGCGGAAGCGTACGCCGAGCGGACGCGCGACGCGTCGGTCCGCGTGCGCGACGGCGAAGTGGAAGAGCTGCAGCAGGCCTCCTCCAAGGGCATCGGCCTGCGGGTGATCTCCGGGCGGCGGCTCGGATTCGCCTACGGCACCGATCTCTCCAAGGACGGCCTGAAGAAGATGGCGGAGAGCGCGGTGGCGCTCGCCAAGGGCGCGGCGAAGGACAAGGCGAACGGGCTTCCGCGCGGCCGGGAGCTCGGCGCCGCCGAGCAAGGCGAGTACGACCCCGCCATCGAGGACATCTCGCCGGAGTGGAAGCTCCAGGCCGCGCGCGAGGCGGAGAAAGCGGCGCGCGCCGCCGACCCGCGCGTGCGCAAGTTCGACTCCACCGGCGCCGGCGACTTCCTCTCGCAGTCCGCCATCTTCTCCAGCCATGGCGCGCGCGGCGAGTCGCGCGCATCGTACGCGTACGTGTATTGCTCGCCCGTCGCCGAAGCGGACGGACAGCTCCAGACCGCCTCCTGGAGCGACACGCGGCGCACCCTCGCGAGCCTGCAGCGCCCGGAAGAAGTGGGCCGCATCGCCGCGCAGCGCGCCGCGCGCATGCTCGGCGCGCGCAAGGCGAAGACGCAGCGCGTGCCGGTGGTCTTCGATCCGCAGATGGCAGCCAGCTTCATCGCCGGTCTCTCCTCGGCAGTGAACGGCCTTCTGGTCCACAAGAAGTCGAGCTTCCTCGGCGCGCTGCTCGGCAAGCGCATCGCCTCCACGGGCGTGACCCTGGTCGACGACGCCACCCTGCCCCACGGCATCGGCAGCCGGCCGTTCGACGGCGAAGGCGTGGTCTCGCGACGCACCGCCGTAATCGAGGACGGCGTTCTGAAGAGCTTCCTCTACGACGCCACCACCGCGCGCAAGGCGAAGGCCGCGAGCACCTCCAGCGCTTCGCGCGGCTGGTCGAGCCTGCCTTCCATCGGCACCAGCAACCTGTATCTCGAGGCGGGCACGATGAAGCCCGAGGACATCATCAAGGGCGTGAAGAATGGCCTCTACGTCACCGCCATGCTGGGCCGCGGCGCCGACGTGGTCACCGGCGACTACTCGCGCGGCGCGAACGGCATCTGGATCGAGAATGGCGAGCTGACGTACCCGGTCCAGGAGGTCACGGTGAGCGGCAACTTGCTCGAGATGTTGCGCGGCATCGACGCCGTCGGCGACGACCTCGACTTCCGCGCCTCCACCGTCGCGCCTACCATCCGCTTCTCCGAGCTGGTTGTCTCCGGCGCATGAGGGCGCTGCTGTTCGACCTCGACGGCACCCTCACCCGCAGCGGCGGCGCGGGAAGCCGCGCGCTGGGCAAGGCGCTGCACACGCGTCCGCAGGCCACCGCCGAGCTGCGCAAGATGCGGCTCGACGGGATGACCGATCGGGCGATCGCCCGCGCTCTGCTCGCCGCCGAGGGGGATCAGGCCGTCCCCATCGAGCAGCGCATGCACGGCATCGCTGAAAAAGAGATCGACGCCGTGCTCGAGCGCTATCTTCCCGCGCTCGCCGAAGAATGCGCAAGGCAGGCGTACGTCGCCCAGCCGGGCGTCCCGGAGCTGATTGCGCGCCTGCGCTCGCGCAGCGACGTGTTGCTCGGACTCTGCACGGGAAACGTCGCCCGCGGCGCCGAGCTGAAGCTCACCGCCGCCGGCCTTTGGGGCGCGTTCCGCTTCGGCGGCTACGGCAGCGATGCCGAGCCGCGTCCCGACGTCGTGCGCGCGGCCTGGAAGCGGGCGCGCGACCTGGGCGCGAGCGAGGCGCTGGTGATCGGCGACACCCCGCGCGACGTGCTGGCGGCGCACGAGGCAGGCCTGCCGGCGTGCGGCGTCGCCACGGGACGTTGGACCGTCCAGCAGCTGGCGGAGCACGGCGCGGAAGTGCTCCTGCAGGACTTCAGCGATGTCGCGGAGAGCGAGAGGCTGCTTTTGGCGCCCCTGCCCTGATCAAGCCATCGCGGTCTTCACCTTGTCGCCGTGTGGCTGCGCCGGTGAAGGGTTCGGCGCCGGAACGCGCCGCTTCTTCCGCTGCACCGGCGCGGTCTTCTGCTGGATCTTGGTCCCCTTTTCGGGGGCGGGCGCCGGCGTTTCCACCGGAGCGCCCAGCAACCATAGCGCGACGAGCAGGAGCCGCATTTCGTGATAGTACCGCCGCCCTCGAAAGGACTCCAAATGCGCCTTGCCCTGCTCGCCGCCTGCCTCGCCGCCGCCGGCTGCAAGAAGGCCCCGCCGCCGCAGCCGCGCTTCTGCGATCAGGACCTGTCCGGCGTCTGGCTCAACTCCAGCGATCGACATTTTGCCTATCGTTTTCGCGATCATGGCGGCGTGGTCTCCGGGGAGTTCCTGCAGCGCGCGGACGACGGGGGCATGACCGCCCCCTCCCCGCCCATCACCTTCGAGATGCGCCGCAGCCCCGACGCCATCGCGGGCGTGATGCGAGGCTCGGATACGACCCAGGGCGGACACGCCTGCGCGACCGAGTTCGAGACCCGGGTCACGGACTGCAAGCCGGACGCCCTTCAAGTCGTCTCGGAAACCACCTCGCCGATCGGCGAAGACTGCAAGCGCCTCACCGCTGCAGACGGCGGCGCGCTCCCCCTCGACCTGACGGAATTCCGCTTCGAACGCGCACCCTAGTTTTGGGGAACCCTAGTTTTGGGGACACAATACGAAATTCCGGAGTTTCGTATTGTGTCCCCGAAACTCTAGCGGAGCTCGGGGACGTGGCGCTTGAGGATCTCCTGCACTTCGCGCAGCGGGGGCTGGCGCTTGAGGGCGTCCTTCACGTAGCGGAGCGAGCTGGGGATGTGCGGGAGGAAGGACGGGTTCTTTTTCACCTGGTCGATGAAGACGAAGCGGCCGGCGTCCTTCAGCTTGCGCTGGACGGTGAGCAGGTCGAAGAAGGCCCCGAACTCGCCCGAGTCGAGCCGCTGGCCGGCTTCGACCTCGAAGCGCTGCAGGTACCGCGAGAGCATCTGGTCGATCAGCGGCCGGTCCAGCTCCACGTAGCTGTCCCGCAAGAGCGCGACCAGGTCGTACTGCCGCGGACCCTGCAGGGCGTCCTGGAAGTCGATCACCACCTGCTCGCCGTGCGGCAGAACCATGATGTTGCGGCTCTGGTAGTCGCGGTGCGTGAAGCTTCGCGGCGCATCCGCCAGCTCGCGGCAGATGCGCGCGAAGTGGTGCCGGAGGATCTCCAGCTCCGCGGCGCTGGGCTTCGCCCGGCGCCCGAGCAGCCCGTACTCGATGAAGTGCTCGAGCTCCCAGTGGTACAGGTCGTAGTCGAACGCGCGCGTCCAGGCCAGGCAGGACGGGTCCGGCGTGCGCTCCGCGTGCGCCCGCAGCCGCGCGAGCTGATCGATGGCCTCCGCGTACAGCTTCTTCCTGTCCGCGCCCTGCTTCAGCGCCTGCTCGAGCGTGCGATCGGTCAGGTCCTCGATCACCAGGAAGCCGTCCTTCGCCGCATCCAGCAGGATGCGGGGAACGCGCACACCGATCCGCGCCAGGTACCGCTGCACGTTCAGGAACGGCAGCTCCGTGGGCGCGTGGTCCTTGCTCGCTTCCTCGCTCTTCACGGGGTCGGCCGGCAATTCCATGACGATTGCGCTCGCGCCGGTGAGGCCGTGCACCCGCCAGTAGATCCGGTTCCCCGCGCCGCCGGGCAGCCGCTGCACGCGTCCCGCCGGCTGCCCGGTCGCGCTGGTGTACGCGGCCTGCAGTTGTGCGTCGTTCATGTGGCCCGAGAGTAGCACGCACCGCTCAGGGCACCTGATCTATAACTCGCCCCACCTTCGCGGAGCGACCATGCCCGTCTTCCAGAACATCCTCCAGGTCATCGGCAACACGCCGCTGGTGCGGTTGAACAAGGTGGCGGGCCCCGAGGACGCGGCCGTCTACGCCAAGTGCGAGTTCATGAACCCGGGCGGCGCCATCAAGGACCGGATGGCGATGTACATCCTCGACAAGGCGGAGCGCGAGGGCCGGATCAAGCGCGGCGGCACCATCGTCGAGAACACCTCGGGCAACACCGGGATGGGCGTCGCGCTCTGGGCGGCGGTGAAGGGCTACCGCTGCGTGTTCACCATGCCCGACAAGATGAGCATGGAGAAGGTGAACGCGCTCAAGGCCTTCGGCGCCGAGGTGGTGGTGACTCCGACCAACGTGCCGGCGGAGGATCCGCGCAGCTACTACGAGACCGCCAAGCGCATCCACCGCGAGACGCCGGGCTCGTTCATGCTGAACCAGTACCACAACCCCGACAACATCGAGGCGCACTACGCGCTCACCGGCCCGGAGATCGAGAAGGACTGCCGCACCGCCGGGTTCAACCTCGACTTCTTCGTCGCCGGCCTCGGCACCGGCGGCACCATGTCCGGCGCGGGCAAGTACCTGAAAGAGAAGTTCCGCGGGATGCGCAACATCGGCGTCGATCCCGAAGGCTCCGTCTACCTCGACTACTTCAAGACCAAGAAGCTGGTGCAGCCGCACGTCTACAAGGTGGAAGGCATCGGCGAGGACATGCTCTGCAAGGCGATGGACTTCTCCGTCCTCGACGACGTCCGCCGCGTGGACGACAAGCAGAGCTTCGTCATGGCCCGCCGACTGGCGCGCGAGGAAGGCCTGTTCGGCGGCGGCTCCTCCGGCTCCGCGGTGTTCGTCGCGGTGGATCTGGCGAAGGAGATCGGCGCGGGCAAGAACATCGTGGTGATTCTGCCGGACAGCGGCTCGCGCTACATCACGAAGTTCTATTCGGACGAATGGATGAAGGACAATGGCTTCCTCGATCCCACGGACCGCCTCGGGACGGTGGCGGACCTGCTCGGTGGCAAGCGCCCTCCGGTGCACACGGTGAAGGCCACCGACCACGCAAAGCACGCCGTGGAGTTGATGAAGCGGCACGGAATTTCCCAGCTTCCGGTCGTGGAGCCCGGCAACAAGCCCATCGCCATGCTCCACGAGGTGGACCTGCTCCAGGCGGTCATCGACGGGCGGCACAAGCTCGACGAGCCCATCTCGGCGGTGATGAAGCCGCTGGCGGGCGTAGTCACCCTGCGCACGCCGGTGTCGCGCCTGAAGGAGCTCTTCGCCACCGACCACGTGGCCATCGTCAAGGACGGCGATCAGCTCGTGGCCATCCTCACCAAGATCGACCTGATCGAGTGGCTCGGGACCCGCGTTTCCGTGCGCTGACTCAGCGGAGCAGCAGGACCGCAGCGACGATGCCGAGGGGCAGGAGCACCAGCGCGACCGTGAGCGGCAGCGCCGCGGGGTGGCCGTAGTTGAAGGTGTAGCCCAGGCCGTGGCGCTTGGGCACGAAGAGCGCCGGGTCTTCGCGGTCTACGTAGAACAGCCCGCCGCGCCAGGCGGACGGATTGCGCGCCGGCTCGCGCGGGATGCTCCGCGCGCTCGTCCAGACGAAGGTGAGGAGCGCCAGCACGCCGGCGACGGAAAGGACCAGCACCGGCTTGAGGAGCCGGCCGTTGGTCACGGACGCCGCCAGGACGCCGAGGCAGACCAGCGCGCTGAAGTACTCGCCGATGAGCAGCGTCTTTACGGTAAAGGCGCGGAGGGCGCCCTCCGGGGTGCTGCGCTTCAGCCCCGCCTGGAAGGCGAGCAGCGTCAGGCAGACCACGAGCCCGATCAGCAGAGGCAACGCGGCCGCAAGAGGCGTGCGAGGCACGAAGCCGTCCGCCTGGAAATGCGCGTTCCAATGGACCGGCAGCCTCTCCGGCAACTCTTCCCAGTGAGCGCGCAGCCAGAGCGCGCCGGCGGCGAGGATGGCGAAGGGACCCGCCTCGGCGAGGACGCCTGGCCCGCCGTCGAAGGCCTGTCTGTCGCTCAGGGGACCTCCGTGGCAGCGCCGATCGTCGATGCCCGTGCTATGGAGAGCGCCCCATGAGCACCCGCGACAGCGATCGATTCGAGACCAAGGCGATCCATGCCGGGCAACGGCCCGACCCTACCACCGGCGCGGTGATGACGCCGGTCTACCTCACCTCGACGTACGCGCAGTCCGGGCCGGGGGAGCACAAGGGATTCGAGTACTCGCGCACGCGCAACCCGACGCGCGACGCGCTGCAGGGTTGCCTCGCGGCGCTGGAGAGCGGCAAGCATGCGCTCGCCTTCGCCAGCGGCCTCGCGGCCACCGATGCGGTCCTGCACCTGCTCTCCGCCGGCGACCACGTGGTGCTCAGCGACGATCTCTACGGAGGCACGTTCCGGCTGGCCGACAAGGTGTTCAAGCGGCTGGGCATCGAGCAGAGCTATGTCGACGTCACCGACCCGCGCGTCGTCGAAGGCGCGTTCCGCCCGAACACGAAGCTGCTCTGGGTGGAGACGCCCACCAATCCGATGCTGAAGATCTGCGATCTCGCCGCGCTCGCCGAGGTCTGCCGCAAGCGCGGCGTGATCTCGGTCTGCGACAACACCTTCGCAACCCCGTTCTTCCAGCGGCCGCTGGAGCTGGGGTTCGACGTGGTCGCGCACTCGATGACCAAGTACCTGAACGGCCACAGCGACGTGGTCGCCGGAGCCCTGGTCCTCCGCCGCGACGACCTGCACGAGAAGCTCGCCTTCCTGCAGAACGCGGTCGGCGCGGTGCCCGGCCCGCTCGATTGCTTCCTCGTCCTCCGCGGCCTGAAGACGCTGCACGTGCGCATGGAGCGCCACGAGCAGAACGCGCGCCTGGTGGTGCAGGCGCTGCAGCGCCATCCGAAGGTCGAGCGCGTCACCTGGCCGGGGATACCGGAGCACCCGCAGCACGCCCTCGCCAGGCGTCAAATGAGCGGATTCGGCGGAATGCTCACCTTCGTCATCAAGGGCGGCCTTCCCGCCGCGCGCACGTTCCTCAAGGCGGTACAGCTGTTCACGGTCGCCGAGTCGCTGGGCGGCGTGGAGAGCCTGATCGAGCATCCGGCGATCATGACCCACGCGTCAGTGCCGCCCGAGACGCGGCGCAGGCTGGGCATCGTCGACGGCTTCATCCGACTGTCGGTCGGAATCGAGAACGGCCAGGATCTGGTCGACGACCTCGTGCAGGCGCTCGAGCGCGCGTAGAGCGCCCCCGGATTGTTTCCTTTCTTTTCGGACGCCCCTGCGAGGCGCTCCGCCGTGTCTTCATCTCGCCGGCGGGTGCCGCCCCTGGCCCCTCCTCTAGAGTGTCGCCTTGAAACCTGAACGCCGCCGTGCCTGGGCCCCTTGGGCCGCGATCCTCGCGGCGGCGACACTGCTCGCGCTCATCGTCGTCAACCTCATGACCATCGCCGGGATCAACTCGGCTCGGCCCCTCATCGCTGACACGCGGGCGGTGCAAGCGCTCCTGACGCGCACGCGCGCGTCGCTCGTCGACGCCGAGACGGCCCAGCGCGGCTTCCTGCTCCTCGGAGATGCAGCGTACCTGGAGCCGTTGGAGAACGCGCGGAGATCCTTGCCGGCCGGCCTCGCCGAGCTGCGGGCGCTCTCCGCCAGCGATCCGTCGCAGGAGGGCCGCATCGCCGAGTTGGAGGCGCTCGCGGCGGCGAAGATGGCGGAGATCCGGCGCACGGTCGATCTCTTCCAGGGCGGCCAGCCCGGAGCTGCCCTGGCCATCGTGCGCACCAATCGCGGCAAGTCCTTGATGGACGACGTGCGGCAGCGGATCGACGACTTCCGGGCCGATGAGGACCGGCGGCTGCAGGAGCGCATCTCCTCCGCGCGCCATCGCCTGCGAACTGCGATGTGGATCGACGCCGGCGCCGCCCTGGGCCTGGTTCTGCTTGGCTTCATGCTCTACGCCATCAACCGTGACATCGCGCGCCGCGAGGTCCTGGAGGCGGCGCTCCGCGAGTCGGCGACGTTCCGCGAGCAGTTCGTCGGCATCCTCGGCCACGATCTGCAGAATCCGCTCAATGCCGTCTCCATGGCCGCGGATCTCCTGGTGCGGCGCGGAGGGCTTCCGGACGATCAATCCGCCACCGTGGCGCGGATCGTCTCGAGCGCCGCGCGCATGCGCCGGATGGTCGATCAGCTCCTCGACCTCACTCGCGCGCGGCTCGCGGGCGGAATTCCCGTCGAGCCCAGGCCCGGGACGGATCTGGCCGACGTGGCGGGCAGCGTCGTGGAGGAGCTTCGCATCGCGCATCCGGAAGCGCAGCTGACGTTGGAAGTCTCCGGCCACGTCTCCGGCGAATGGGACGCCGACCGGATTGCGCAAATGGTTTCCAACCTGGTGGCAAACGCCATCCAGCACGGCGCCGGCAGCCCGGTCGACGTGCAGGTCAGGAACGGCGGCGGATCCGCGACCGTCGAAGTGCACAACGGAGGCTCGCCCATCCCGCCGGGCGTCCTGCCGACGATCTTCGATCCGTTTCGCAGGGCGCAGGGCGCCGCGGCGCGCGCTCACGGCCTCGGGCTGGGACTCTTCATCACCCGCGAAATCGTGCTGGCGCACGGCGGGACCATCGATGCCGTCTCCTCGGACCCGTCGGGGACCACCTTCAGGGTCACCTTGCCGTCGAGGCGCAGCTAGAACTCGTACGCGGAGGCGAGGAACACGTAGAACAGGAGCTGCTTCGCCGTGGTGGGCTTCAGGTCCTGGAAGTTCAGGTTGTTCGGCACCAGGTCGGTTCCGGAGCCGTAGGAGAAGTTGATGCCCGCGTCCGTCGCGGTGTGCTGCGTGCGCCAGCCGCCCGAGAGCGTGCCACCGTAGCGGTTCACGTGGTTCGGATTGTCCGGAGTCCGCGTGCCACCGCTCGCCGCCGTGCCCAGCGGTTCGTCCGAGGCGGCGAAGTCGGTGAAGAAGCCGGCGCGCATCCGGGCGGCGTCGGAGATGCGGTACTCGATCCCGATCGCGCCGTTCAGCACCGGGTTGCGCTTGATGAAGCGATCCAGTCCCTCCGCGGCGCGGTTCTCGTCGTCCCTCACCTCGCGTCCGGCGAGGAACGTCGCGTCGGCGGTCAGCGTGAACCGATCGGCTGTCCAGGCGATGCCCGCCTGGACGCGTGCGGGCAGCGTGGGCGTGGCGTGCAGGTCCTCCGCGTTCACCACCACCACCTGGGCGGGCTGGCCTGGGCCGGTGACGTTGTCGCCCACCGCGACGCGGGTAAAGCTTCGCCGCGTCCCCCATCCCGGCTCGGGCGAGTAGGCCGACAGCCCCACGCTGAGCTGGTCGGTCGGGTCCCAGCGAACGCCCAGAGCGCCGACGGCGCCGTAGGTAGTGTGGTCGACGCGCGAGGTGATGGTCGCGAACTTGCTGGAGTCCGCGGGATCCACCGCCGTCAGCTCGAGCTGCGTCAGCGAGGTGCCGAAGAGGAGAAAGCCGCTGACGCCGACGCCGAATCTTCCCCAGCGCCGGGCC
>JBGQLA010000032.1:0-21904 GCA_041499865.1 Deltaproteobacteria bacterium | reverse complement strand
TCGCTCTCGCTGGTGGCGCTGTTCAACCCATGAGGACCCTGTTGCCACTTCTGCTGCTGTGCGCCTGCACGGGATCGCTGGTCGATCACGCCGGCGCTTCGCTTTCTGGAGGCGATGGCGGAACCCCGGCCTGCCTGGCGACCTGTACGACCGATGTGGCCGGCGCTACGCGCCGCTGCGACGGCGACCTCTGCACGTACGAGTGCCCCGCCGGCAAGTTCAAGGCGGCGGGCGGCTGCCACGAAGCGCGCGAGATCTCCGCGGGCACCAGCCATACCTGCGCGGTGGTCGCTGGAGAGGCGCGGTGCTGGGGCGCGAACGACAATGGGCAACTCGGCCGCGACATCCCGAAGGCTGGATCGTTCATTCCTGCCTCGCCGGCGGGCTTGCCCGCCGGCACCGTCAGCCACATCGCCGCCGGCGCGGCGCACACCTGCGCCATCGTCAACGGGAACGTCTTGTGCTGGGGTGACAACGGGTCCGGCCAACTGGGCAACGGGACCATGGCCGCGAGCACCCAGGGCGTTGCTTACCAGGTGGGGAACATCTCCGGGGCCGTGCTGATTGCCGCCGGCGGATCGCACACCTGCGCCGCGAACGCGAGCAAGACGTTCTGCTGGGGGAACAACGACCTCGGACAGCTCGGCGACGGGGCGAACATTCCCGAAGCGCCGCGGCCGGAGGCGACGGAGGTCCCGGGCGCGGCTGGCGCACTCGCCCTGGCGGCCGGGGATTCGCACACCTGCGCCATCACCGGCTCCGGCGTTCGCTGCTGGGGCGCGAACGGAGCGGGCCAGCTGGGAAACAACACGACGGTCGCGGCCCTCTCCAGTCCCGGTCCGACCTCGCCTGATTCGCTGAGCGGCGCCTCCTTTCTCGGCCTCGGCCTGAATCACGGCTGCGCGGTAGTGGGCGACAAGCTCAAATGCTGGGGAGCGAACGGCGCCGGTCAAATCAGAGGCGTCACCGGGGACCAGAGATCTCCGCAGGACGTGCTCTCCGGCGTCCGTGCAGTCGCCGGCGGGACAGGACACACCTGCGCCGTGACGACGGATCAGACCCTTATCTGCTGGGGCTTTGACGGCAACGGGCAGCTCGGGGCGCCGGGCCAGACCGAAGTCGACGTCAATCTCACGAACGTGACCGTCGCCGCCGCGGGAGCGCAGCACACCTGTGCGACGGCCAACCTCGTGACGTACTGCTGGGGCTCGAACGATCGCGGCCAGCTCGGCGCCGATCCACACGTCACCTCGGCGTCCACGCCGACGCCGACGCCGATCTCGGGCCTCTGAGATTCCGCGGGACCTTTTCTGTCCCACCGCTCCTCCGTCCGGTGTCCGTGCCCTGCGGAGGACACACACATGAGGAAGATGCTGATGCTGATGGCCCTCGCCGCGGTCGCTTGCAGCGGCGCCGCGAAGGATTCCGTGACCCTGAGCGCGCGGCTGAGCTCTGCCGGCGGGCAGGCGCTGCCGGCCGACGGCGGCTCGGCGCAGGTGGCCAGCGGAATCGAGCTGACCCGCATCCGTATCGCCGTGCGGCGCCTGCGCGTCGAGCGCAAGAACGCGGGCACCGAAGTGGAGATCTCGCAGGGGCCGCTGCTCCTCGACGCCAGCGGCGATGCGCTGGCCGGAGCGCTGCTCCAGCTGGTCACGGGCAAGGTGCCGGCCGGGACGTACGACAAGCTCAAGGTCGACATCCACCGCGTGGAAACGGCGCCCGCGGGCGCGTTCGACGACCTGGTGAAGCGGGGAGCGTCGATCCTCCTCGAGGGAACGGTGGACGGGCAGCTGTTCGCCTTCGCTTCCGGGCTGGAGGCCGAGCTGGAGCACGAAGGGCAGTTCGAGCTCGGCGGCACCTCCGCGAACATCACCCTGAGCATCGACGCGTCGAAGTGGTTCAAGGCGGCGGACGGGACCCGGCTCGATCCGCGGGAGAGCTCGGCGCGGCAGGCGATCGAGATGAACATCGTCGCGTCGTTCAGCGCGTTCGAGGACGACGACGAGGACGGCGCGGACGATCGCGGGCACCACGACGGCGGCGATGACCACGACGGAAGCGACGACGGCAGCGGCCATCACTGAACGGGGATTCCCCCTCCCCGAGCGGAGCGGTGCGGGAGCCTTCGCGGCCCGCACCGCTCCTGCGTTTCGGGTCGGATTTTCGCTCCTGAAACCCGAGACCTGAACGCTGGTACTGGATCCCGAAACCCGAACCCGGACCCTGACCAACCAAGCGCCGGAGGCGCAAGCCCGGATGCCCGAACCTCGATGCACGACCGGGTGAATCGGAACAAGCGCGCAGCGCCCACGCTTGCGTGCGAACAGGTGAAGGCGCAGCCTAGCAGACGCAATGTGCCGCATGGCGGGCTACGTCGGACCGGCGCTCCGGGTGGGGGAGATCGTCTCCGCGCCCGCGCATTCGCTTCTGGTCCAGAGCTACCGTCCGCGGGAGATGCAGAGCGGCGTGGTGAACGCGGACGGATACGGCGCGGCCCTCTGGCTCGACGACGGCAATCCCGAGCCGGCGCTCTACCGCACGGCGGCGCCGATCTGGGCGGACCCGAACCAGCGCTGGATGAACGAGCGGCTGGTCGTCCGCTCGCTGATCGGCGCGGTGCGCTCGGCCACTCCGGGCATCAGCTTCGAGCTGGCGAACGTGCAGCCGTTCGCCCGCGGGCGCGTCGGCTTTGCGCACAACGGGTTCATCACCGACTTCCGGCGGGGCGCACAGCGCGCGCTCCGCCAGGGCCTCGGGCGCGAAGCCTACGAGGGCATCGAGGGCAGCAGCGATTCGGAGCACCTCTTCGCCCTCGTCCTCGACGCCGGCGCGCTGCTGCCGGTCGCGGTGCGCGCCGCCTTGCTGCGCCTGGAGGCGATCTGCGGCGCGCTCTCGCGGACCGCGGTGGCGACGCTGCTCCTCGGCGACGGCGAGCAGCTCGTCGGCGTCCGCTGGGCGCGAGGGTTCAAGCCGGCGACGCTGTACTGGGCGCCGTTCCGCGACGGCGTCTGCCTCGCCTCCGAGCCGCTCGACGGAGAGCGCTGGAGGGAGATCCCCGAAGGTCACCTCGCCATCGCCCGCGCCGGCCACGATCTGCGCCTGGAGGCGCTCCGGTGAAAGCGCGCGCCGCCGTCCAGAACCCTCTGCTCGCGGAGCTGGAGTCCGCGCGCCGCTTCCTCCACCAGGCGCTCGCGAACGTCCCCGAGCGGCTCTGGGCGCAGCAGCCCAGCCCGGCCTACAGCCCGATCGGCTGGCACCTCGGCCATGTCGCCGCCGTCCAGGCGCGCTGGCTGCTTCCCGGCGAGCGGCTCCCGTTCGAGGCGCTGTTCGATCCCGCGGCGACGGCGAAACCTGCCCGGGCCCGCCTGCCGCGGCCGCACGAGCTCCGCGCTCTGCTCGACGACGTGCTGGAGCGCGTCTGCGCCGGCCTGCGCGCAGGACGCGTCCCCGGTGTGCTCGGCCTGCCGGAGAGCTTTCTCGTCCAGCACGTGGCGCAGCACGAGCTGCAGCACGCGGAGCACGTGCAGGTGATCGCGGCGCTCTGCGAGAAGCGGCTGCACCGCATGCCCGCGAGGCTCTACGTCAAGGCGGCGGGACGGCTGGCGTTCGCCGGCGGGCGCGTGCTGGTCGGCTCCGCGGACCGGTCGCGCGCGTACGACAACGAGTGCCCGCGGCACGAAACCACCCTTCGCCCCTACTGGCTCGATCGCGATCCGGTGACGGTGGGGGATTTCGCCCGGTTCATCGAGGCCGGCGGATACCGCGAGGAGCGGTACTGGAGCAACGACAGCTGGTCCTGGCGCAGGCAGCACGAGGTCCGCGCGCCTCTCCGCTTCCGCGAGCAGGACCCCGATGCGCCGGTCACCTGCCTCTCCTGGCACGAGGCGGACGCGTACGCGCGCTGGCGCGGCGCCCGGCTGCCTACCGAACACGAGCTGGAGGCCGCGGGTGTGGCGCCGGCGGGCGTGTGGGAATGGACGGCGAGCTGGTTCGCGCCGTATCCGGGCTTCCGCGCCTATCCGTACGAGCGGTATTCGGTGCCCTGGTTCGGCACGCACCGGGTGCTGCGCGGCGGCTCCTGGGCCACCTCGCCGGAGCTGGCGCGCCCGAGCTTGCGGAACTGGTACGATCCGGGGTTCCGCGAGATTCCCGGCGGGTTCCGCTGTGCAGGGGGGCTGTGACGCCGCCACGCAGAGCGCCGGCGCAGAACGCACGCCGCGGCTTGCTGCCGAAGCCGGCCTCGCCGCGCACGGCGACGCTGGTCAGCGTCGACGCCGAGGCCGCGGCGTTGCGCGAGCTGTGCGACGGCCTGTTCCGCTCGCCCCGCGAGATCCCCTGCAAGTACTTCTACGACGATGCCGGGAGCGCGCTGTTCGAGCAGATCACCCGGCTTCCGGAATACTTCCCTACCCGCACCGAGCGCGCCCTGCTGGAGTCGCGGGCCGCTTCGATCGTGGAGTGCGCGGGCGGCGCGGCCCTCACCGACGTGGTCGAGCTGGGCAGCGGCGCCGCTTCGAAGACGGTCTGCCTGCTCGACGCCGCCCTGGCCGCCGGGGGACGGCCGCGCTACGTCGCGGTGGACATCAGCGCGCATGCGCTGCAGCGGACGCAGGAGATCCTCGCGGCGGCGCGCCCGGAGATCCCGGTGGAGCAGGTGCTCGCCGACTACACGCGCCCGCTGCGTCTTCCCGGCAAGCCCGCGGGCGGGCGCCGGCTGGTGCTCTTCCTCGGTGGGACGATCGGGAACGACGAGGACGGGCCCGCGGTGCAACTCCTCTCCCGGGTGCGCGAGGACATGGAACCGGACGACGTCCTCTTGCTGGGCGCGAATCTGGTGACCGATCCGGCGGCGATCCACCTCGCGTACAACGATCCCCAGGGCATCACCGCGGCCTTCAACCGCAACCTCCTGGTCAACGTGAACTCGTTCGCGAAGAGCAGCTTCGACCCGGCGAAGTTCGATCACTACGCTCCGTACCTCGTCGAGCGGCAGCGCATCGAGATGTGGCTGGTCGCGCGCGAGCCGCTGGAGGTCGGCCTGGGCAAGCTCGGCGCGCCGCTGGGCCTGCGCGCCGGCGAAGGCATCCGCACCGAGATCTCCCGCCGCTTCCGCCGCGACGAGGTGCTGCGCCTGATCGACGCCGCAGGGTTCACGCCGGAGCGCTGGATCGAGTCGCAGGACGGGCGATTCGGCCTCGCCCTCGGCGTGGCCCGCGCCTCGCTGCGCGGACTCTGAGGCTCACTTCCTGCAGTCGAGCAGGATCTTGCCCATCTGCCCCGACTCCTCGAGCAGGCGATTCGCCTCCACGGCCTGCGAGAGCGGGAACACCTTCTCGATCACCGGGCGGATGCGGTGCTCCGCCACCAGCTTCACCATCGCCCGGAACTCGTCGTCCGTCCCCATCGTGGTCCCGCGCAGATCGATCTGCTTGAAGAAGATCTTCGCCATGTCGAGCTTGCTCGGGGAGAGCCGCGTCGCCCCGTAGAGGACGATCCGGCCGGCGGGAGCAACCGCGGAGATCAGGTTGTTCAGCCCGTCGCCGCCTGCGCCGTCGATCACCAGCGAGGGAGGCCGCCCCGCCTGCGCGACCAGGTCCTTCTCCCAGCCCTTGCTCTTGTAGTTGACGACGGCGATCGCGCCCATCTCCCGCGCCTTCGCCAGCTTCTCCTCGCTCCCGGAAGTCACGGAAACCTGCGCGCCGAGCGCCTTGGCGAAGAGCAGGGCGAGGGTGGCCACGCCGCCGCCGATGCCGGTGACCAGCACGTGCTCGCCGCGCTTCAGCCCTCCGCGCGTGACCAGGGCGCGGTACGCGGTGATTCCCGCCACCGGGAGCGCCGCGGCGTCCTCGAAGGAGACCGGCCCGGGCAGCTCGACGACCATGGATGCGGGGACCGCGATCATTTCCGCCATCGTTCCCTGGCGCGGCATGCCGAGGATGAGGAACTCCTTCCCCTGGACGGCCGGATCCGGCCCCCACTTCTCGCAGGGAATGAGCACCGCGCGCTTGCCCGCGAGTTTCGCGTCGCCGCCGGGGCCCACCGACTCGACGACGCCCGCGCCGTCCGAACCGAGCACGGCGGGAAGCTGGATGCGGGCGTACAGGCCCTGGCGGATCCAGACGTCGCGGTGGTTCAGCCCGCAGTAGTGCAGCCGCACCACCGCCTCGCCGGGCCCGGGGACGGGATCGGGCAGGTCGACGAGCTTCATCTCCTCGGGCGGCCCCTGCCGCTCGCAGCGAACAGCGCGCATCAAAGTGCTCCGGGGTTGATGACGAGCCGGAAGGCTGCTTCCACGCCCGCCACGGTTGGGTTGTCGTTCACGGGATCGAAGGCGGTATAGGTCCGCACCACCACGCCGATCCCGGCCGCGCGCGAGAACATCCAGTCCGCGCCGAGCCCCGTGCGCGCGGCGAGCGAGTAGCCGAGCGCAGCGCGGTTGGAGAGATCGACCATGGCGACCTCCAGATAGGGCGAGATGGGCGTGACGTCCAGCGTCGCCTGCAGCCCGAGCGCCAGGGACCCGATCCCGCCCCCGGGAGCAGCACGCTGGCCGGCATCGCCGAAGATCCAGAGCTGATCCGTCATCCGCCAGGCGGCGCCGGCCGCGAGCCCGATCCGGACTCCGAGGTTGGTGGTGGGCTGCCCGACCAGGCCCTCCAGCCGGAGCTGGAGCTGCGGCATTCCGGGCCGGAGCGGCGCCGCCGCAGCGGGAAACGCGACCAGGACCACGGCGACCAGGCGCACCCGCGCACCTTACACGGCGATTGACTTCAGGGGGGAGTTCCGCGAGAAAGGCCCGTCCTGCAGGAGGCAGTTCGTGGCGGAGAAGCTGGACCGCAAGCAGCTGAAGAGGCCCGACGAGTTCCAGGTCATCGCCGGACAGGCGATGAACTGGGTGGCCGGGCACAAGGGCGTCTCGCTCGGTGCGACGGGAGCGATCCTCGCGCTCGCGCTGCTCGTCTGGGGAGTGTCGGCCTGGCGCAGCTCGCGCGAGGCGAAGGCCGGCGCCGAGCTGGCCGAGGCGCTCGAGCTGCAGTCGCGCCCCATCGCCGGCGAGGGTCAGGCGCAACCTGGCCAGGACGCCTTCGCCAGCCCGCAAGAGCGGGACAAGGCGCTGATCACGGCGCTGGAGAAGGTGCGCGCCGATCACGGCGGCACCACCGCCGCCCAGACCGCGCTCGCCGAGCTCGGATTCCACAAGCTGAAGTCGGGAGATCCGGCGGGCGCGCAGAAGGACCTGCAGGACTTCCTCGATCGCGCGGGCGACCATCCGCTGCGGCCGTTCGCGCAGGAATCGCTCGGGTATGCCTTCGAGGCCCAGAACAAGCTCGACGAGGCGAGGGGCGCGTTCGAGAAGCTGCGCGAGCTGGGCCTGCCCGCGCGCGCCGACTACCAGGCCGCCCGGCTGGCGTTGCTCCAGGGCAAGCCCGACGCGCGGCAGCAGCTGGAGCGCGTCGCCACGGAGCATGCAAAGGAGCTGGATGTGGTGCGCGAGGCCAACGCCCGGCTCGAGCTGGCCTCGCTTCCGCCCGTGACGCCGGGCCAGGCCGCGCCGGCGAAGGCTCCGGCGGAGAAGAAGCCGCAAGGGAAGAAGCAGAAGTGATCCTGCTCGCGCTGCTCGCTTTTTCCTTCACGCCGCTCGCCCACCGGCCCCGGCCGCCGGTGCGCGCCGGGCCGAGCGATCCCCTGTTCTTCGTCAGCGAGATGCAGCGCATCGTGCCGCAGGAGAAGCTGCCCTTCTCCCCCACCGAGACGGCGACGCCGGTGCTCGATCGCGCGCAGACGCGCCTGTACGTCGGCACCCGCGACGGGAAGGTGCGCTGCCGGTTCCGCGGCAGGACCGCCTGGGTCTTCCAGGCCCGCGGCGCCATCCTCGCCTCCCCGCTGGTGGACGGCGAGACGCTGTACGTGGCCGGAGGGGACGGGATTCTGTACGCGCTCAACCGCTTCACCGGGGCGGTGCGCTGGCAGGTCGAGATCAACGAGGAGCTGACCACCTCGCCCACCGGCTCCGAGGGTCGCCTCTTCGTCATGTCGAGCGAACAGTCAGTGACGGCGCTGGACATGAATGACGGCAAGCGCCTGTGGAAGTTCCACCGCGACCCGCCCGGCGGGTTCACCATCCGCGGAGACGCGCAGCCCCGGGTCGCGCACGGGACGGTGTACGTGGCGTTCGCGGAAGGGAGCGTCGCCGCCCTGCAGCCCAAGGACGGGGTGGCGCGGTGGGTGCGGCAGGTGAGCGGAACGGGCGACTACCTCGACATCGACTGGATCGAGGCGCCGGACGCGGACGGCCGCATCTACGTGGCCAGCGCCAAGGCGGGGGTGGTCGCTCTGGACGCGCAGACCGGCGTCGCCGCCTGGACCTATCCGCTCGCCGGGGCAAACCACCTCACGGTGGAGGGTCAGCGCGTGATCGCGGGAGGACGCGGAGAGCTGGTGGCGCTCGACCGCAGCAGCGGCGCCAGGCTCTGGTCGCTGGCTTTGGGCGCCAATCGCTACCCGACCCAGCCGGTGGCGATGCAGGGCGTGTTGCTGGTCGCCCAGGATCGCGGCGCATTGATCGGCGTCGACCTCCAGACCGGCCGGGTGCGCAACGGCTTCGATCCCGGCAGCGGCTTCTCGCAGCCGGTCTTCGCCGTGCCCGGCGTCGCGTACATCGTCTCCAACGCCGGGTCCCTGTTCTCGCTGGGGCTGCTCCCATGACGCCGCTCCGCCGCGTTCTGGTGGTCGCGGCGGTGATCGAGCGCAACGGCAAGGTGCTGGTGTCGCTGCGCCGGCCCAAGGGCGAGCGCGCCTCGCTCTGGGAGTTCCCCGGGGGGAAGGTCGAGGCCGGGGAGGGCGAGCGGGCGGCGCTGGCGCGCGAGCTGCGCGAGGAGCTGGGCGTGCGCGCATCCATCGGCGAGGAGTACGCGCGGGTCGAGCACATCTATCCCGACCTCCAGGTCGAGCTGGCGCTCTACCGCTGCGCGCTGCACGCGGGAGAGGAGCCGCGGCCGCTCGCCTGCGAGAAGGTGCACTGGGTCTCGCGCCGCGATCTTCCCGGGCTGCCCTTCTGCGAGGCGGACGTTCCCATCCTCACCCGCCTCGCCGAGGAAGAGCTGTCTTCTTGATCACCGCTTCCTTTCGCCACATCGCCGGGATCGGCCCCTTGCGCGAGCGGCAGCTCTGGTTCTCCGGCGTAGGGAGCTGGGCGGATGTCCCCCCGGCCGGCGAGGTGATCTCCCCGCGGCTCGACGGCAAGCTGCGCGAGGGTGTCGCGCTGTCCGCGCGCAAGCTCGCCGAGGGAGACCTCGAGTTCTTCGCGCGCGCCCTGCCGCAGACGGAGCACTGGAGGCTGCTCCCGCAAGTGATTGAGGCGGCGGCGTTCCTCGACATCGAGGCCGCCGGCGACAGGGTGACCGTCGCCGGCATCCTCGACGGCGAAGGCCTGGTGAGCTTTGGCGGAGATCTGGCCGGATTCCGCGAACGCGCGCGGAGCTGGCGCGCATTGGTCACTTTCAACGGAGCGGCGTTCGACCTGCCGATCCTGCGCCGCGTGCTCCCGGACTGGACGCCGCCGGCGGTGCACATCGATCTGCGGCACGTGTACCAGCGGCTGCGCGAGAAAGGCGGGCTGAAGGAGCTGGAGCCGCGCGCCGGCTTCTTCCGGCCCCCGCACCTCGCCGCCCTGCGGGGGGCGGATGCGGTCGCGCTCTGGCACGCCCAGGTGCGAGGCGACCGTGGCGCGCTCCGGCGCCTCGTCGAGTACAACCTGTACGACGTCTTCCATCTCCGCCCGCTGGCGGAGCTCGGGTACAACCGCCTGCTGGCGCGGACCCGGATGCCCGCGCAACCGGTGCCGGTGAGCGATCGCGGCGCCATGCTCTACGACGTGTCGCGCGCGGTGGCCGCTGCCTGCCCCTGACTCCTACGCGGCGCGATCGGAGGCGAGGGGCAAAAGGGCGATGAAAGGGCGGGAGGGCCCGGTCACCGGTCCAGTGGATCAGGACCTCGGCTGCGGGAGCTGGCCGGCGTGCTGCGCATCCTCGGTCCATTCCCGCGGCCGCACCAGCATCAAAAGGGCGGGGAGCAGCACCAGGGCGGTGATCAGGGTGGTGACCTCGCCGATGATCGCGTACCACCCGAAGCTGCGCAGGGCGCGGTTGAGCGAGAAGAGCAGCGATCCGTAGCCGATGATGGTGGTCCAGGAGCAGAGCGCCACCGCGGGGCCGACCTCCGCCAGCGAGAGGATCACCTGGCCCCCGCGCTCCCGGGCGCGGCTGACGACGTTGGCGCCGTAGTCGACCGCGATCCCGAAGGTGATGGGGAAGACGATGAAGTTGAAGAAGTTGATCTTCAGATCCATCGCGGCGGCGATGCCGCACATCAGCACCACCCCGACGAACAGCGAGCCCATCACCTCCGCCGTGGTGCGCATCCGGCGGAAGAAGAGGAAGACGAGAAGGCAGACCCCGACGAAGGAGAGCAGGGTGGTCCGGGGCCCCTCGCGATCGATGTTGGTGAGCAGGTCGGCGAAGATCACGTTCTCGCCGGTGGCGTCCCAGCTCTTGCCGTCGATCTCCACGTTGCGGATGCCGCGCACGAACGCCGCCAGGTTCGGCGCCAGCTCCAGCTTGGCCTGCGGTTTCGCCGTGATCCCGGCGAGGCGGCCCACGGTGCCGTCGCGCTCGCGGAAGCGATCGACCAGGGCCGGATCGGCCTGCTCGACCGTCACCGGCTTCTGCGCGGCAAGCTGATCGCGCACCTGGCGGACGCGGTCGCGCTGGACGGGGTCGAGCCGCGCGATCGTCCGATCGGGCAGCTCGGCGACGATCTCGCCGATCGCCTTCAGCTTCTCCGCCTGGTCGCGAGGGACCACGGAGGAGAGCGTGTCGCAGGAGTCGATCAGCTTGTCGTAGGGGTCCTGCTTCATCCGCTCCCGGATCACCCCGCAGAACGCGTCGGCATGCGGCCAGGAGTCGAGCAGAGCGATCGCTCCGGCGATCGAGCGGCCCAGGGCGGAGTTCGCCAGATCGTGATCCGCCTTCAGCTGGTCATGGCCCCTGAGATCGTTGGTGAGGTTGTCGAGGTTGCGCTCCATCGCGGTGGGGATCTGCCGGATGAACAGCGCTGCCCCGATCACCGCCAGCACGGCGAACACCGCGATGATCGCGCGAGGCCGCGCGAGCATCCGCGCCGCCAGCGGGCGCAAGGTCTCCTGGGTGCGGTCGGGGCGGACCCTGGGCGCGCCGCGCACCTTCTCGTAGACCACCAGCAGGGCGGGGACGAGCAGGAACGTGCACAGCCAGCAGAGCAGCATCCCGATGCCGCCGATGAACCCGAAGTGCCGGAACCCTCGGTTCGCCGCGACGATCAGGACGCCGAAGGCGACGCTGGTTCCCGCCGAGGCGAGCAGGGTGGCGCGGGAGGTGGTGGCGGCGCTCTCCAGGCACGCTTCGCGCAAGCCGACGCCTTGCCAGCGAAGCTGTTTCAGTCGCGCCAGGTAGATCAGCCCGTAGTTGATCCCGTTGCCCACCACGATGGCGCCGAGGAACGCGGTCTGGGTGTTCAGGTACCCGATGACCAGGCGGGTGATCCCGAAGGTGATGGCGACCGCCATCAAGACCGCGAGCCCGAGCGTGATCACCGAGCGCACGTCCCGGAAGAAGAGGAGGATGGAGATCAGGACCAGCGAGGTGCAGAGGATGGCGGTCCCGGCCACATCGTTGATGATCGCCTCGTACTCGGCGATGAAGAGCGGGAAGCTGCCCGCCAGGCCGACGCGCAGATGGTCGCGCTCCAGCCCGGGCTTGTGCTGGTCGACGATGCCCTGCATGCGGTCGACCAGCTCGCGCGCCTCGCTCACTCCCAGGCTCGTCCCCGCCGGGCGGACGATCAGGGTCAGCGAACGGTGGTCGGGAGAGACCATGAAGCCGTCGACGTAGCGGGAGAACCGCTCGGCGACGCGCTCGCGGGGGAGCGGCTTCTTCGGGTCGAGGAAGTCCGCCGCCTCGGGGAGCGCCGGCGGCGCCGGCGTCTCCTCGTCGTCGAGCGAAAGGGCGAGCGGGTTGGCGGCGACAATGCGCCGGCGGACCTCGTCGCGCACGGCGGCCCGCGCCTTGCGCAGCTCTTCGAGCGGGACGAAGAGCGGCCAGTGGTTCTCGTACCAGTCGCGGATCGGAGCCATGCTCGACTGCACGCTGCGGATCTGCTCGCGGCCCATCCCCAGGAACTCGCGCGACAGGACCGGCGCCAGCGCTTCCGCCTTCTGCAGCCCGGAGGGGCCCTCCAGGGACTCGATCACCACCAGCACGGTGCCGTCTCCGCCGACGCGCTCGATCAGCTTCTTGATCTCCTGGACGGAAGGAACGTCCTCGGGCAGCAGCTCCTGGAAGCTGGACCGGATCTCCAGCCCGGAGGCGAGCCGGATGCTGACCGCGACGAGCGCCGCGGCCACGAGCAGGACGGGCAGTGGCCGCTCGAGGCCTGCCCGGGTCAGCGCCGAAACGAGCCCGCGACGGGCAGGAGCATTCACCAGCCGGTCACTACCACGGGTCATGCGAAGGAGCACGGATCTGATTCGCGCCTCCCCGCCGGTCGCCGATCGGACGGCGTGTCGCATTCTTGCGCGCGGGGAGATCGCGCATGCTACGGTAGCCGTCCAGACCGCAATGACCTCCGATCGCCGCGTGAAGACGATGCCAAACCACGCCGCGGCCGCAGCGGTCGCTCAACAGGGGGGTCGGTACGCACCGGGATGATTTCGCCGGCTCGGCCCACCTCGCGATCGCGAGTGGCACGGCTTCTTGGCCCAGAGCGGTCGTCCGCGAAGGATGGCTGGCGGCGGGCTGCGCGGGAGGGATGGCCGTCGCGGCGGCGGGCTCCTGGTGCCGGTTCGCCCTCGAGCGGACTGCGAAGATCGACACGCGCAGCATGCCCTTCCTGCTCGCCAGCGCGCTCTCCGGCGCCGGCTTGATCCTCACGGGGGTGTGCTCGCTGCGGCTGGCGCCGCGCGCGAGCCGCCTCTCCCGGCGCGCGCTCTGGGGTTGGGCGCTCGCGGTGCAGGTGTGCGGATTTCTCGCACGCGCTGACCTCCAGCGACCTGTTCATGAACCTGTGCTTCGGCGCTCTCCGCGCGAACGGGCAGAGCCCGTATGCCGCGTTGGCCTCCAGCCTGGGCGACTCGCCGTTCCTCTCTCCGGTGATCTCGGAGCGCTGGATCCACGAGCCCAGCCCATATGGCCCGCTCTTCCACCGGCTGGCGGCGCTGGCGGTTGGCGCCGGAGGATGGAGCGCCTCGCCCTGGTGGGGTTCGTTCTGGGCGTTCAAGGCGATGATGCTCGCTTGCGTCGTGGCCGCCCTGGCGATCGCGGCGCAACATCTCTCCGCCACGCGGACGGGCGCGGCGGGGGAAGTGTTCGTCGTCCTCGCCCTCGGACCCCTGATCGCCTGGGAGCTGTCGGGGCAGGGGCACAACGACGCCCTGCTGCTCCTCTTCCTCGTCGCTTTCTGGGCGGTGCCGTTCGATCCCTTCACCACGGTTGCGACCAACGTCTGGGCGGCGGGCCGGCTCTGGAGCCTCTTGAACGACGCCAGCATCGCGGCCGTCACCTTGCCCGCCCATGCGGAGCCCGTCCTGGCCGACCCGGAGCCCGCATTGGCAGGATTGGCGTGAGCGGCGGCCCCGGAGGCGGGTCCGGCAGCAACAAGCTCGTCAGGCCGGTGGGAGCATGGTAAACGCCGCGTCGAGGTGGAAATGATCGAGTTGGTGATCGTCGTCCCCTGCTTCAACGAGGGGCGCCGTCTCCGCGCCGACGGCTTCCGCGCGCTGCTCGGGGACCCGGGCACCCGCATCCTCTTCGTGGACGACGGCTCCGTCGACGATACCCGCGAGGTCCTGGCGCACATCTGCGGACAGCTCGGGCCCCACGCGCTCCGGCTCGATCTGCCGCGCAACCTGGGAAAGGCCGAAGCGGTACGGCAGGGGCTGCTCGCCGGCCTCCGGATGGGCGCCCAGTTCGTCGGGTTCCTGGATGCGGACCTCGCCACGCCGTCCGAGGAGATGCTGCGCCTGGTGGCGACGCTCCGCGGCTCCCGGGCGCAGGCGGCGTTCGCGGCCCGGGTGGCGCTGCTCGGGACCACCATCGAGCGTCATGCCTTGCGTCACTATCTCGGCCGGGTGTTCGCCACCGCGGCCTCAATGATTCTCCGCCTGCGGGTCTACGACACGCAGTGTGGCGCGAAGGTCTTCGCCAGGTCCGCGGTGCTCGCCGCCGCGCTCGCCGAGCCGTTCCACGCCCGTTGGGCCTTCGACGTGGAGCTGATCGGGCGCCTGCTCGCGGGCGCGCCCGGAGTCCCCGGGCTCACAGCGGGCGATCTGCAGGAGATGGCCCTTCGGAGCTGGACCGACGTCCCCGACTCCAAGCTGCGGTTCGCCCAGTTCCCCCGGCTCGGCCTCGAGTTGCTGCGCATCCACGTTGCGCTCGAACGAAGGCGCTCCCGCCTGGCGGCGCTCCCGCAGCAAGCCCCGGCGCCCGAACTGGGCGGCGTCGCGGTGCGCGAGGACGCTGCCTGACCGCCGCGGAGGTCCCGGCGGAACGATCGGTCCCGTCCGCTGCGCAGGAGGGCGGGCGCTGGATCCAATCCGCCGCGCTGCTGCTTGCCTGTATCGTCATCCTGCGCAGCGCGGGATTCGCCTTCGGGCTGCTCAACATCGACGAATCGGATTTCGCGCTGATCGCGAAGGGCATCGTCCAGGGTGCGGTGCCGTACGCGGAGATCGCGGACATCAAGCCTCCGCTCGCGTACCTTGCCTTCACTCCCGCGGCCCTCTTCGGGCAGATCTCGATCCTGCCCGTGCACATCCTCGGCGTCCTCTGGTTGCTCGCCACCTGCCTGGTGGTCGGACGCGCCGCGCGGCGGCTGACCGGGAGCGATCTGGCCGCGGCCTGCGCGCCGTGGCTGACGCTGCTCGCCGCCCAGTGCGACGTGCCGTCCGTCTCCACCGAGCTCCTGATGGCGCTGCCAACCGCGGGCGCATTGCTGTTCTACGTGCGGGCGGAGACGGGCGGGGGAGGGCGCGACCAGGTGCTCGCCGGGGCGTGCATCGGCCTCGCTTCGCTCTTTCGCCAGCAGGCCGGAATCCTCCTGGTGGCCTTCGGCCTGGTCTGGCTGTGGCGCGGAATCACGCAGAGGAGCGCCGGGAACTGGCTGGCTCTGTTCGCCCTGACCGCGGGCTTCGTCGCGCCGTGGGCCGTCACCGCGGGCGTCTTCGCCTCGCTCGGCGCGCTGGCGCCATTCTGGGACTGGGTGGTCAGCCGGAACCTGGTTTACGCCCAAGGCGGCGCGCCGCACGCCGCGCTCCTTCGCGCCGCGGCGGCGATCCCGCTCTGCGTCGGGAGCGCGGCGATCCCCTGGTTCCTCGCCACCCGCGAAACCTTGTGGCCCACGGTACGCGGGCCGGCGCGCGCAGGCGTGGTGCTCGCGCTCTGGCTGAGTTGGATCAGCGTCAGCCTGGGCGGGCGCTTCTACGAGCACTACTTCCTGCAGTTCATGGCGCCGCTCGGTCTGCTCGCGTCGCCTGCCGCGGCGGCGCTGGTCGAGTCGTGGCGGACGTTCTCGCGCGCACGCCGCGCGATCCTCGTCGCTGCCTGCGCCTTGCCCGCGCTGATCCTCCTCGGCTTCTCGTTCGCGCGCGGCCTCGCCGGCAAGTATCCGGAACAGGAGCCCCGCGCCCGCGAGGTCGCCAGCTGGCTGGCGCAGAACACCGGCCCCGAAGAGCGCCTCTTCATCTGGGGCCACTATTCGCCGATCTACTACCTCGCCGATCGACTCCCCGGGACGCGCTACCTGACCACCTCGGTGCACGTGGGCAACTTCGACCCGGGGCACCTCACGGACGGGTTCGATCTCGCTCCATTCCGCTCGGATCGCGACGTGGCGTTCACCATCCGGGATCTGGAGTCCAACCAGGTTCCCGTCTTCGTCGACACCACGCGCTCCGGGATCCACCACTGGGATCGGGTGCCGATCTCGGCGGTTCCGGCGCTGGACCGGTATCTCCAGGACCACTACGCGTTCGTGGCGGACGTGGGCGGCTCGCGGGTGTACCGGAGACACCGCGCCACGGCCGCGCAGCCCTAGAGCTCGCGGATCAGGACTCGAGCATCGCTTCGAGGTCTGCGTTCACGATCGCGACCGGTGGCTGAGGCAAGATGATCTCGTGAGCTATGCCGAGGCGGCGACCTCGGGCGCCATTTCGGCGGACTCGTGAGCTCGCTGAACGACCAGCAACACGAGGTTGCCGAACGGCTGTCGCCAACGTCGATGGGACGCCAGCCGGGAGAGGAAACGGGCGCCGCGAAAGGACAGGCCTGCGAGGAACGGAGTCAACAGGTGCGTCGTCGTCTTCAACTCCACCTTGAACTGCCGTTGGAAGTCCGGATAGAGACTCGTCAGCTGTCGCTCGATCTGGAAGTAGTTGAAGCGGCTGATGTGCTGCTCGTCGTATTTGACCTCTGAGAACCGGTTGAGCAGCGCTTCCAGCAGGGGCCAGGTACTCGCGTAGTTCGGGGTGGTGATGACCAGCCGCCCGCCCGGCACGAGCTTTTGCGCGGCCTGCCGCATCAGGCTACGCACTTGGCTCGCCGTGAGGTGCTCGATAAGCTCGATGCAAGTGATGGAGTCGAAGATTTCGTGAATGGTCTCCAGACTCCCGAGATCCGGCACGTGCCGGAACTCGCGGAAACCGGAGCCGTACCGGGCCCGTGCATACTCGACCTGCGAGCGGAGGATGTCGACGCCGAGCTGGCGCCTGAACCGGTCTTCCGGCACCAGCGAGAGAAACGAGCCAGCGAAGCATCCGATGTCGAGGATCGATCCGCCGTTGCGGCGGGGAAGGCAGCCCAGGACCCTCTCGAACTTCGCGAGGTGCCACAGGCGGCGGACAGGATTTCCGCCCCGCAGCACCGCGTCGTAGAAGCCGACGGGGATCGCGTCGTAGCCGTAGGCGGGTGCGGCTGCGGTGGTTTCCGCGTGCGCGGGACGGACCAGCCGATACAGCAACCGCAACGCGATCGCATTGATCGCCAGGTAGCTGACGGGATCGAGCGGGACCCCGTATTGCACGAGCGAGAGCACCGAATACACGGCGATCAACGTCCGCCAGCGTGCGTCGGGCTCGACCAGGCCGAGCGGGAGCAACCAGATCGCGTACCACGACTGGAACCAGGGAGTGGCGATCAAATCGTACAGGAGGAAGAAGACGAGGCCGTCGCGGAACACCTGCTGCAGCGATCGAGCGCGGAGTGCGGCCCGGATCCCGAAGGACGCGAGCAGGACCGTCCCCGTCGCCAGCGCTGTCCAGTACACCTGCCGCTGCACGTGCGCCCCGAGCGGACGGAGGAGCCAGACCAGGAGGTCGGTGAACGAGCGCGCCGTGAGCGTGGGATCCGCGACCAGAGTCGCGAGCGGGCCTCGCACGGTCGAGGCGCCCTGCCAGAACGGCGACAGGAGAGCTGCTCCGACCGCGGCGACCGCCGCCATCATGGCGATCGCTCGCAGCGGCCTGCGCCAGGCGACGAAGCACAGGTAGAGGCAGAGGAGGGGCGCCAGGACGAGCTTCGTGTAGAACGCTGCGGCCAGTCCGAGCAGTGCGAGCCACTCCCGGCCGCGGGTCGCCGCCCAAACGAAGCACAGGAGCCCGACGAGCACCAGGCCTTCGGTGTGTGCTTGCGCGCTGATCTCCCAGGCGAAGAGCGGGTTCCAGGCGAAGAAGACGAACGCGGCCTCGGCCCGGCCAGGCGGCAGGCACGAGCGGCAAAAGCCGTAGGCCAGCATCACCGTGGCGAGGGCCGCAAAGAGCATCTCGAGCTTGAACGCCCACAGCGAGCCCGCCACGCTTTCGACGGGCGCGATCGCGGCCATCGCGGCGCCGGCGATCGGACCGTACACCATCGGCGTGTTCAGCCAGCGCGGCTCGACGAGCGCGGGGCGAGGATCGCGATCGCCCAGCTCTGCCGGTCCCGAGCGGTATGGATTGCGCCCGACGTGCATGAGGCGCGCGTACGACAAGTAGGAGAACACGTCGCTCGAAGTGAGAGGAAGCGCCGGCGCCGCGAGGAGGTGGATCGCGATGGCACCGGCGAGAAGGCGTCCGGGTCGAGGTTGCTTCTGCTGCCGCAACGCGCGCAGGTACAGCCAACCCGCGAGGGCAGTCAGACACCCGAAGAGCAGAAACGGCCAGATCTTGTGTGCGAGAGCAACGTGCCGGTCGTGGAGCGCGAGCGTTCCCGCAACGCGGGCGCGCGCCCAGGAGATGGCTGCGGCGGAGAGGAGGCAAAGGCCGATGAGAAGAGCCGCAGGAGAACCGATGGAGGGGGCGAGCGTGATCGCTCTTGCGTGCGAACGATTCGAGGCCAAGCGTACAAACCGTATCATCTCGCCGCTCCTTTTCGTCACCACATTTCGATCGGCGCATCACGAAGTCGCTCAAGAACGAGGCGGCGCACCGCGATCGTAGCCTGCGCGGTCTGCAGAGTCACAATCGCTGTTCGCACCTGCGCGGTGCTACTCGCTTCGGCTTCACTGGCTTCGGGTCGGGCTGCCGCGCATCCCTGCAGGGTGCTTCCCTTTAGCTGGACCGTGGTCCACCCGTGGTCCAGATCGACCAGAGTCAGCTCAAAGCAGACTGAGCGCGTGTACTGTCGCGCGTAGTTACGCCAGCTTAGGCCGGGCCAAGCGGGCCGGTGCGGACCCACGGGCACCTGGTGCGCTGCCGGGAGCCCGGCCTGGATAGCCGCTTTCGGCTTCGTCTGGAGCGCACAGTTCTTGCGCTGCTGCACTACTACGACCGCTACTCGGGCGCTCCACGCGCTGCTAGCACATCCGCGCCGTGCCCAACGCGTGCCATGCGCTGCCACCGCAGATTACTCCGGGGAGGGACCAATTCGGTACCGGAACGGATCGGGAAGATGGAGCAAGGGCCGTCGGCGGCCGCGGCGGCTTGATCGAGCGGCAGCCCCTATTGAATGCCGACCCGCGTAACAGCGGGTGCCCGCTGTTAGCGGCCGGTGGGCGTCGTGGGCGCTCTTCGCCGGGCGTCCGAAGCGGCGGTGTAGTCCGCGTTGAACTCCGGCAGGAACGCCGCGGAAACCGGACATCTCTACTTGGTCGGAACCGGACGGAACGTCTGATAAGAAAGATTACGTCAACTCGGCGCTCGGGGACGCTACCAGCGGTAGCCGGCCCCCACCGAGATGGTTCCAGTCTCGCTGGCGTTGTTGTCCGTATCCACGTCGCGCTGCCCCGACGCCGTCACCCAGGCGCGGAACGCCTTGCTGAAACGGTATTGGATCCTGGCCCCGATGGCCGTGGTCCCGTATCCGGCGCCGGAGACGTACTCACCCGCCTGGACCCACACCTTCGCGGAGAAGTCGCCGAACCGGTGCAGCACTTCCGGCCGGACCAGGTACTGCAGCGGCGCGATGGGCAGGTTCGCGCCGAGGCCCCGCAAGGCAAGACGGCCTTGCGCCGGATCCTCATTGTAGACGTACCAGTCGCCGGACAACGAGACGTCCGTGTCGACGAACAGCGTCGCCAGCACGCTGCCGGAAATGCGCTCGAAATCGAGGCTGAACGGCCCCTGCAGGCCCCTCGCACAGTTCGAGGACCGCGGGTGCGCCACGCAGTACGCCGCTGCCTGCTGCTTGACCTGTTGGGGGCCAAGCGAGCTCTGGATCGCGGAGACGCTCTGGTCGACGTTGTAGTGCGAGAAATCCAGGCCGAGGTCGAGCGACCACTCCAGATCCGAGAGCCCGAGGGTATCCCAGGAGATCGCGATGCCGGAGCCAAGCTGCGAGGTCTGCGAGCGCAGGTCGGCAGCCGCCGTGGTTTCCGCGCCGCCGTTCGTGCGCAGCCCGATGACCGTTCCTGCGAACTGATTGCTGTTCGGGGAGCCTTCGAGCGTGAGCCCCAGAGTGAGGTTGTCGGTCGCCGACCAGTCGACGCCGGCGACGAACAGAGCGACGGCGCTGCCTCTCTCGCCGAACTGCGTACTGGCGCCCGGGAGCGTGAGGCTCACGCCTCCGTTGATCGTCCAGTCCACGCCGAGGCCGAAGCTGGCGCGGAGCGAATTGGTGAACAGGCTCGCGCGGTTCGCGTCGCCGCCGTTGACGAACACCTCGTTGGTGACGCTGTCCGCCCGGGCAGCGGTCGCAAGAGCAAGGATGGGCAGCGCGGCGGCGAACCGCATTCCGTCAACCACGCAGGACGAGACCGGCGGCGGAGATCAGCGCCCACACGGTTTCGAGAAGGACAAATCCCCACTGTTTCTGCAGGCCTGCCTGGATGCCCAGGATGCCGGAGCCGATCAGGTTGAGGAGCAGGTAGGCGGCGGACTTCTGATCCAGCCAGCCGAGCTGCGCGGACGCGAAAGCGACGAGGATGGCGAGCGCGCCGGCGATCTGCACCGCCTGGAACCTCACCGCCCTACTCCCATTCGATGGTCGCGGGCGGCTTGCTGCTCACGTCCAGGACCACGCGGTTGATGCCTCGGACCTCGTTGGTGATCCGGCTGGAGATCCGCGCCACCAGGTCCCAGGGAAGCCGGGCCCAGTCCGCCGTCATCCCGTCGAGGCTCTCCACCGCGCGCAGGACGCAGGACGACTCGTAGGTGCGCTCGTCGCCCATCACGCCGACGGACTTCACCGGCAGGAGCACGGCAAAGGCCTGCCAGAGCTTCTCCCGCAGGCCCGCGTTGGCGACCTCTTCCTGGACGATCGCGTCCGCCTTGCGCACGATCGCGAGGCGCTCCTCGGTGATCTCTCCCAGCACGCGGATGGCGAGGCCGGGCCCGGGGAACGGCTGCCGGGAGACGATGGTCTCCGGGAGCCCCAGCTCGCGCCCGAGCGCGCGCACCTCGTCCTTGAACAGCTCGCGAAGCGGCTCGACCAGCTGCATCTTCATCCGCTCGGGGAGCCCGCCGACGTTGTGGTGGCTCTTGATCACCGCGCTCGGACCCCGGAACGACACGCTCTCGATCACGTCGGGATAGAGCGTGCCCTGGGCGAGGAAGCGGGCATCGCCGTGCTCGGCACGGTCCTTGGCCACCTCGTCCTCGAAGACCGCGATGAACTCGCGCCCGATGATCTTCCGCTTCTGCTCCGGGTCGGTGACGCCGCGGAGGCCGTCGAGGAAGCGCTTGCGGGCGTTCACCACCCGCAGCGGGACGTGGAAGCGGTCCTGGAAGGTCTGCTCCACTTGATGGCCCTCGCCCTCGCGGAGCAGGCCGTTGTCGACGAAGATGCACTGGAGCTGCCGGCCGATGGCCTTGTGCAGGAGGAGCGCGACCACGGCGCTGTCCACGCCGCCGGAGAGCGCGCAGATCACCCGCTCCTTGCCCACGCGCTCGCGGATCTGGGCGGACGCTTCCTCCGCGAACGCTCCCATGCGGAAGTTGAAGGAGACGCCGCACTCCTCGAGGAACGCCTCGTACAGCTCGCGCCCCCTCGGGGTGTGCGCGACTTCGGCATGGAACTGGATGGCGTAGAGCTTGCGCTCGGGATCGCCCACCGCGCAGAAGGGCGAGTTCGCGGTCGTCGCCAGCGTGCGGAAACCCTTGGGCGGCGCGGAGACCTTGTCGGCGTGGGACATCCAGACGTCGAGGTGCTCGCCGGGCTTGAGATCGCGGAAGGGGCCGGAGGCCTCGATCACTTCCAGCCTGGCCGGGCCGTACTCGCGGTGGGCGCTGCGGTCGATGGCGCCGCCCAGCAGCTTGGACATGAGCTGCAGGCCGTAGCAGACGCCCAGCACGGGGATGCCCAGCTCGAAGATCTTCGGGTCCACCATCGGCGCGCCGGGCTGCTCGACGCTGTAGGGGCTGCCGGAGAGGACGATGCCCTTGGCGGCGAAGGCGCGGATCTGG